>NZ_CP041360.1:626250-939375 GCF_006965485.1 Spirosoma sp. KCTC 42546 | reverse complement strand
CACAGTTTCTCCCTTTGGATTCACTTCGCGAGTGTACCCCTCGCCATCGCCAGAAATCAGGGTATTTCCGTTATGAAGCCGAATAGCAGACCAGGCTGAAGAAGCATTAACCGACCAGACCTCTTTGCCATCCCAATCAAGCTCAACCACCTTCTTTTCGGTCAGAAGACCTACCATGATAGTCTTTTTGCCGGGTGTCATACGCACATGGCGAAATTGATAATGTGAACCGGTACCTTTCGTTGGAATAACCAACTCTTTCAGCAACTTATTGGTAGCTGTATTAAAAATCATCACCTTACCAACCGTACCATTCAATACCATCAGAACACTATCCTTGCCAATTGGCTGGCAAGAATGGGTTTCAGTACCTGGTGCGCATACATATTGCCAGATAATGTTTTTCTCAGGCGTTATAACCCCGGCTCCCGACATGCAGGCATAAACAATATTCCCATTGGACAGCAGCGTTGCATCGTCGAATTCCTGAACAGCTCCGGTGGCCGTACGCATGGGTACAGAGTACTGCCAAACCACTTTCCCACCCCGTATAAGGAACATAGATTGTGCAGTCGGTTTGCGAATGTCCCACTCACCAGCATATAAAAAATCGTGCTGTTTCAAGCCTTTTCCGGGCAATTTATACCGATCGCTTTGTGATTGTGCGCCCACCCATGAACTGACGAGCAGAAAAATGATTACTAGTTGTGAGCTGAGTTTCATAGTAAGGTTTAGGCGTATCAAGTCCATACAGACCTAGTAGGCAGTTTGCGGGCTAATCTACTCCGTGCTAGTGGCAAATGAAGTAGGAATTTGCGGCTTCGATTACAAAAATTCGGTTAGAAATGGTCTTTTTTGACATACTTTTGAATGAGTTAGACCCGTGTCATTTAGTAATGCAATCGTGTTTATGAACAGAAGTACCTTTATAAAAAAATCAGCCGTGCTAAGTACAGGCTTACTGCTCAGCAAGCTACCCACCTTTGGCAACCCTGCTCTTCCAGTTGTACGCGTTGCGCCAGACCAGCGGAAGTTCAGCAGTAAGGTTATAGAGGATACGATCCTTGAGTTTCAGTCGGCCGTGAAGGATAAAGAACTAGGCTGGCTTTTTGGCAACTGCTTTCCCAATACTCTGGATACCACCGTCACGTATACGAAAGGGAGCAAGCCTGATACCTACGTTATTACCGGCGACATTGATGCCATGTGGCTTCGGGATAGCACCGCACAGGTGTGGCCGTATCTGAATTTCATCAAAAAGGATAAGGACTTACAGCACCTCATTGCGGGCGTAATAAACCGGCAGACAGCCTGCATTTTACGGGATCCATACGCCAATGCCTTTTACGATGACCCAACCAAAACGGGTGAGTGGAAAACCGATGAAACCGATATGAAACCGGGGTTGCATGAGCGTAAATGGGAGATAGATTCCTTGTGTTACCCCATTCGGCTGGCTCATCGGTACTGGCAGTTGACGGGCGATACCACTCCCTTTGACGCTCAATGGAAACAGGCGATAGGGCTTACGCTTAAAACGTTTAAAGAGCAGCAGCGTAAGCAAAATAACGGCCCGTACCATTTTCAGCGTAAAACATCCTGGGCTACAGATGGGGTGCCCATGAATGGGTACGGATACCCAGTAAAACCAGTTGGATTGATCTGCTCCTCTTTCCGGCCAAGTGACGATGCCACAGTCTATTCGTTTTTGGTCCCATCCAATTTCTTTGCGGTAACAAGCCTTCGGCAAGCGGCAAAAATGATTGACAAGATAGCCAGTGATAAAGCTACTGTCAACGAGCTCAATGCGCTTGCACTTGAAGTAGAAACGGCTTTAAAGCGGCATGCCATTATTAACCACAGCGACTACGGTAAGATATATGCCTATGAAGTGAACGGGTATGGGAGTTATAATTTGATGGACGACGCCAATGTACCCAGTCTGTTAGCCCTACCGTATCTGGATGCTATGCCAGTAAATGATCCTGTTTATCAAACTACGCGGAAGATGTTGCTATCGTTAAACAACCCCTTCTTTTTTAAAGGCAAGGCTGGCGAAGGCATAGGTGGTCCACACGCGGGCATTGATATGATATGGCCGTTAGGTATTATTATCCGAGGCTTAACCAGTACCAGTGAAAAGGAGATAAGGGAGTGCATTACGTTGCTAAAAAATTGCCATGCAGGCACCGGTTTTATGCATGAATCCTTCCATAAAAACGATGCAGCAAACTTCACCCGCAAATGGTTTGCCTGGGCTAATACCCTGTTCGGTGAATTTTTATGGGAAACCTATAAATCGAAACCTCATTTGCTAAGCTAACCAATAACTGGCCCTCTCTTATTCACAATGCCGCTTCATGAAGCGGCATTGCTGTTTATAGCCAGCAAAGCTACTATTAGTCGCACCAAATGCCTATCAGCTTACCGGCCTCACAGAGTGGATAGTTTATCGCTTTACGATCAAACTGGGATTCACTCAGAGACTGGCTACTGGCGGCCCCTGCTTATCAACTACCTTCAGAATTATATCCTGAAGTTCCTGGAACGAGGTTGGCTTCACTAGATAGCCACTGGCCCCTAGCGCCAGAAAACGTTGCTGTTGCTCTTGATTGAACTGGCCTGACAACATAAATACAGGAATGTTCTGGCAACACACATGGCCCAGAAAAGTTGTTAACCAGGCTTCCTGATCGTCAGTAGGGACAACCCCATCCAAAACGATAGCGGTTGGCCTATTGGCAGCCTTGGCGGCCTCCCCAAGAAATGATTCGGCAGACACAAACCATTTTAGGGATATTGTCTTGGCCCAATTGTCAAATCCGTATTGCCAAAACATAAAATCGTCTTCATCATCATCCAGTAGCGCAATCCAGGGTGTAGGTGTATCTATCATTATTGAACTGATTGTAAGCAATAAGTATAGACACCTATAAGCCAGCAATTGTTTAAGTCCATAAAACTGATCGACCTGTCTTGACGCTGGCAGTAGTCGGTTGATTGTTGTATATTCGCATTCTCCGTAACAACTAGCTAATGGATTCGTACCCGGCTCACGCTGTCTTTATTGCTGATGATGATGAAGATGACCGCCTACTATTACAATACGCCTTTGCCCAGCACAGTCCTGAATGTCAATTGGTCTTTGCGGTGGATGGGCTGGCCCTATTAGAGGACTTGGCACAACTAAAATCGGAGCCGTGTTTAATTATCCTGGACTTGAACATGCCTCGGCTCAACGGATTTGAAGCCTTGCAGGTATTACGCCATAGCTCGCGGTATGCGCACACTCCAATCGTAATTCTAACAACCTCCAGTGAAGCAACGGATCGATTGTATGCGTATGAACTAGGCGCTAATGAATTCCTGACTAAACCCATCACGCTGGATTTACTAGGACAAACAGTTCGTCATCTTCGAAAAGCCTGGCATTTGGACCAATGCGTATAATTAGCTGCCTGGGTGCTGATTGTAGTATTGCCTAATGTAACCTTGACAAGTAATTCCATAAAACGTAAACGAGAACGCGATGTCAGTATCTACTGGCATCGCGTTCTCGTTTACTAACACCTATATTTTTTTTGGTTACCAACAATAAAATGCAAAGTCAGAGGGGATAGAAATTGTCATAAACACAACAAAATCAAGGTTGTACCGCTTACTAATAGAGAGAGGAAATTAGGGCTTGGCGCGAGTTTTGCATTATATTTTCATTAATTATTTAATTTAATCATTAAATAATTAAACATTTGTCCTTTTTTACCAATACATACAGTATGGGTGCTATAGTAAAGTTATCGATAAAGAACGTCATCGATCTTTGGTTTGCCGAGGACACACCGATTCGGCAATACAAAATCAGAATGAATCCGAAGTTGTGGGCAATGTGCCAACAGGTGAGTCAAGACTTTAAAGCGCCTTCGGGCAGGTTGACTCCCAATAAGTACCGAAAATCAGATAAAGTGGCTTTTGCCCGAATTGTTCTGGATAATCTAGAACAGGGACAAACGGAAGCAACTTCGGATGAAGATTTATTTGAGTTAGCGTATTAACGCCTGATCGGCCGACTTATCTACTACGGCTGAGCGCGCTACGCTCAATTCTTGATTTGCCATTATCCTGATTATAGGTGGCAAACAAAAAAGCCCAGCCACGAAATGGCCGGGCTTGGGTATTTACGGGCTTGCCTGGCGCTGATACCAGGCGGAAATTGTCGAATAAACACCTACCTTGCCGGCATACCCAACGTTCCGTAGCGTCTAATGCCTATACTCACCTTTACGACTGCAGTACCCACTAACTCCGATAAAAACGGGACCGATGTGTTGTTTTACTATAAAACGCATGACTCCCTGATACGTCAGAAAATCCATATAGTCGGCTCTGATAACGCCTGGACTATGACTACCGATGAAAAGACCGCTTATACACAACGCCTGTTTACCAGCGCCATTGCGTACATAAATGCGTATTGGAAACGACATCACAAACTCCCCGAAGAGCAAACTGAGGTTCACCAGGGAATTGATTTCCATATACAGTCAGAGCAAAAAACAGCCTGGAAGGGCTACATGCTGGAGTTAGTGTAAATAGGTCGAATGTCCGATCACACTTTCCTGGTATAGGTGCCGTTCGCTCCTTCATCGAAACAAACGTTTGACTACCTGTTCGCGGCTTATACCAAAATGAGCAGCAACATCTGACAAGATCTTATCCAATGTGCCGAGGCTGACGGGATTGTGTTTGGGTACTGTCAAATGATGCGTACAAAGATAGCTAAGCCCGTATTAAACCGGATACTGCCATTCACCCCGGTACGCCCGACTCAGGAGCTTATTGGCTTCAGGATCATTTGGAATCTGCGTACCATCCCACTCAACACTACGGCCAAGTTTCAGCGACAGCATACCAAGCAGCGCCATGTTTGTTGATCGCTGTCCAATTTCGATGTCGCAAACGGGCAGTTTGTTGGATTTGATGCTACTTAGGAAATTGGCCCAGAGTAAGGCGATATTCTGATCATCGGGTTTATCCAGTTGAGGGTCCTGATGAACGACTGGTTTTTTAGGATCTGATGGGTAGAACGTCCAGCCGTCCATCCAGCCCATGTGGAACGTTCCTTCCGTTCCGTAGAAATAAACGCCTACGGCCTGCTGTGGATGTGTTTTCTCAGCCATGTTGCCACCAAATGTCCGGTGCTCCCAAACGGCCGTAAAGTCGTCGAATTCGAAGGTTGCCACCTGATGGTCGGGAGCATCGGTACTATCTTTCTTGATGGCCCGGCCACCAGTCGAGTATACTTTTCGTGGGTGATTTTGCTCCGTTACCCATAAAATCTGATCCATCCAGTGAATACCCCAATCGCCGAGTGTACCATTGGCATAGTCTAAAAAATTACGCCAGCTCCGGGGGTGCATAGCCGGATTGTAGGCTCGCAGTGGAGCAGGACCACACCACATGTTCCAATCCATTTCTTTAGGTGCTTCCCCATCGGGCGTAGGCTGACCGGCGCCACCAGCATAATGCACAAATGCCCGCGCCATACCAATCTTCCCAACCTTCCCGGATTGTATAAACTCCCGGCCCGACACATTGTGGGGCGACACTCGCCGGTGCATACCTACCTGGCAGATCTTCCCGGTTTGTCGGGCAGTTTTCACCATTGCCTTCCCTTCATTAATAGTATGGCTGATTGGTTTCTCTACATATACGTGCGCTCCTGCCTGCATGGCCGCAATAGCAATAAGCGGGTGCCAGTGATCGGGGGTGGCTACAATGACAATTTCTGGCTTTTCGGTGGCCAGCATTTCGCGGTAGTCGCGGTAAAGCTTGGGTTTATCGGACGTTAGTTTGCTTAGGGCATCGCTGGTTTTTTGAAGCTGCCGCGTATCCACATCGCAGAGCGCAACGATTTTCGACTCGCCAGCCTGCACCGCATTTAGGAGGATATTACCGCCCCACCAGCCCGTTCCTACCAATGCCGTGCGATACTTCTTGGCCGGTTGGCGAGTAATGAATGCTCTAACTTGAATTGGATCGGTGATGAGTGTAGCCCCAGCCAGAGCAGACGTTTTCAAGAAATCGGTACGGTTCATCGGAGAAACAAGGTTATCGAGTATGACGTTGACAGGCCGCTGAATTGGCCTTTACCCTGTAAAGATGAGCAGGTCGATTTTTTACCGTCAGTTGCCCAGGGTAGACAGTAAGGGTTTACTGGCTAAGGCCTGCATCAGTAAGAACGTTACCAAAAGAAAATAGAAAACAGATAAGATGATAACATGGATCGGTTGCCGGGCAATGTAATAGCTAAATAGGGGAATTAACTGCAAGGCATGCATTCCAAAAAAGTGGGCAACTCGTAGGTCGCCAAAGCGGGTACTCCAATTGAGTACAGGTAAACCCGGCCCACCATCAGGCGCGCCAACCGTGTGTGCCAGACGGCCCGCCATCATAAATCCTTCGAACGCAAAAACGACAAAGAGGAGAATGCCCAGTCGGATACCCCACAAATAGGCTGGGCTACTAGTTGTCGTATCGAGCCGAAAAAAGAGGAAGCCGATGTATGCTGTCCAGCCAGTAAATACCGTAATGGCCACACCCATCAGGCTAAACAAAAGACCATCTATTGGGGTGGAAATATTAAAATGCGATAACTTACCTCGGCTGGCCTGCCAGATAATAATGCCCAATTCAACAACAAAAACGATAACGAACATCCAGGAGTAGACGCGCACACTTCCTTTTTGGGGGAGCTCTGCAAGATACCAGGCCATTGTCCAGCAGAGAATAACCGTAGAAGCAAAAAACTTCATAGGTTTTAGATACGCATTGATGCCCAGCACCTGGGTCTGTGTGCTGAGAGCCAGCACGGCGCAAACGAGCATCCCCGCCATGCAACACCAGCCTAGCTGATACAGAATGATATTTCGTACCTGAAGCGTAGAGAAGACAGCTGTCATAATGATGGATTCTATACAGATAGTTGCCGTGTACGAATTACCCGAATGAGCCAGTACAAGAGCAAGCCAATGGGCCCGAGCATAAAACAGAAACACAAGGGAATCACAATGAACCAGTGCGAGATGCCTTTCTCCTGCGAATCGCGCACAACAACGGTTCCAGCGACTAAATCGAAGGCGAGGTAATGTACCCATCCGGCCAGCATAACGCCATCGCCCCCATTCGAAAACAACCCTTTAACACCCGCCAACGTACCAAAAGCAGCAAAATCGACCGGCCCGCCACTAAACAAATAAATAATGTAGATGATAGCCAGACATACCGGAATCAGGTATGAGTTCATCAGCCACTTCGTCACGAACCAGCGCGGGGCAAAAATCATCAGCAACCACTGTGGCAGAACAAGCGTACTAGCCAGGCTAAAAACAGCTTCGGGAGACATGGTTATTGGTGGAGTAGTTAATTAGTTGAGTCAATAAATTAGTGAAGTAGGGAACAGCTCCGCTAAATGAACCACTGCACTTATTTCACGATTCCACTAATTCCCTACCTTCGCCTGCCCCAGCACCCGTAGCAGATTACCACCCCAGATCTTGGCAATGTCGGCTTCCGAGTATTTCCGACGAACGAGTTCGGCGGTCAGGTTCTCAATTTCGCTCACGTCTTCGAGACCATTTACGCCCCCGCCCCCATCGAAGTCGGAACCAATACCTACGTGGTCGATGCTCGTCAGTTTAACAATATGATCAATGTGATCCACAATATCTGATAAACTGGCCCGCTCCGACGCGTACGCTTTGGCTACCGAATCGCTCTGGGCCTCCAGACGTGCTTTCATATCTGCCGAGAGTACTTTACCTACGCCCGCCATCCTGATTTTGGTTTTGGCCGCCCGGTGCTCAGCAGATGGTTTTTTGAGATAATCGCTCACAAAATTCACCTGCACCACACCACCTTTAGCGGCAATGGCCTTAATCATATCATCAGTCATGTTCCGCGGAAAATCGCAGATGGCGCGGCAATTGGAATGCGAGGCAATAACGGGGGCTTTTGAGAGGGCCAATGCATCGTAGAACGTACTATCTGCCACGTGCGACACGTCGATCAGGATACCAAGACGGTTCATTTCCGATACGACCTGTTTCCCAAATTCGCTCAAGCCACCATAGATCGGGCCATCCGGGTCGGTCGATGAATCGCCGATGAGGTTATTGGCAAAGTGGGTCAGGGTGATGTATCGGCAGCCAAGGTCGTAGTATGTTTTCAGCATCGACAAATCTTTGCCAACTGGATAGCCATTTTCCATACCGATAAAAACGGCCCGCTTACCCAACTTCTGAATCCGATACGCATCGGCTGGTGAGGTCGCTAGTTCGGCCTGATCGGGGTATTTTTTCAGCGCCTGGTGAATCAGATCGAATTGATTGAGGGCGTTCCGTTTGGCCTCGGCATGGCCCGAATCGGTCCGGGGGCCTTGGGAGGTATAGACGGCAAAGAACATAGCGTCCATGCCACCCTTCTTCATCCGTGGAAAGTCAATCTGCGACTGATCCCGTTTGGTATCGTGCGAGGTACCCACATCAAAACCCGGCTTCTGCATCATAATGGGCGCATCGGCATGGGTATCGAGCGTGAGTACGCGCTGGTGAATTTTTTGAGCTTTTTTCGTGATTGGGTCTTCTTCAGCAGGCTTACTAATCACTAATGAACTCAGCGCCAGTAAGGTTAAAAAAAAGAAAGAGGGCATAGCGAATCAAGTTGTAGATGAGAGAATAGCATTGAGTCGAAACTACACATTGCCCACCGAACTAACAAACTTTCACCTGAAACGTACCGTTATGGCATTACCTTTGTATTATATTAAAGAGTGAAAACTACTGAGCCAATAAATCGCTGGTGCGCCAACCGCTCTTTCACTCGCTCACTCATTCGCTCATTGAAAAATGTCCGTTGTTCCTTATAAAGATAAAGACACCTCCAAACGCGAACAGGTCGCGGAGATGTTCGATAGTATTTCGCCCAAATATGATTTGTTAAATCACGTCCTAAGCGGTGGCATTGATATTCTCTGGCGCAAACGGGCCATTCGTGAACTCCGCAAGGCAGCCACCAAGCCCCCTAAACGCATTCTCGACATCGCTACCGGCACCGGCGACTTCGCGTTGGAGGCACTAGCCCTCAAGCCCGAGAAAATCGTTGGTATGGATATTTCGGAGGGCATGTTATCCGTTGGGCGCGAGAAGATGAAAAAGCGGGGCGTCGATCAGATTATTGAAATGCGCCTGGGCGATTCAGAAGGATTGCCCCTGCCAGACAATGATTTCGACGCTGTCATCGTTGCATTTGGTGTGCGCAACTTCGAAACCCTGTTAAAAGGCTTGACCGATATGTACCGCGTTACTCGCCCTGGTGGTGTTTGCGTGGTGCTGGAGTTTTCGAACCCGCGCCAGTTTCCGTTTAAACAGTTTTACAGTTTTTATTCCCGAACCATTCTGCCGCTCATCGGGCGCGTAGTAAGCAAGGACTCCTCGGCCTATACCTACCTGCCTGAATCGGTGCAGGCGTTTCCCGATGGTCCCGACTTTCTGCGTATTTATGAAGCAGCCGGCTTTACAAACACTAAATGGATACCGCTCACGTTCGGCGTTGCATCGATCTACATAGGCCACAAACTGCCATAGCCTATCCAGGCCAACCCATGCTAAACGCTATTGCCCGATTATCGGCGCATCTTGGTTTTATTGTATTGCTTAGTTGTCTTTTTTATACCGAGACACGGGCCCAGACAAGCTATAAATACGTACGAAAGCACCTCGAACGCTACGACGACAAGACCATACATTACGGTTTTTTCTTTGCGGCACCGGTCACCCGGTTCAGTGTTAGCTACAGCCCTACGTTCCTTTCTGCCGATTCGGCTTACCGGATTTATTCGCCTAATAAGCCCGCGTTCCGGGTTGGTCTGTCGGTCAACGCCTATCTGAACGACCGGTTCGATTTGCGGCTGACGCCATCCGTATCGTTATTTAGTCGCGAAGTGCAGTATGATTATCCAGGCGGCACCTCAAAAACCGAAACGCGCGAATCGACATGGATCGACTTTCCTTTATTACTCAAATACAAATCTGAACGCCGGAACAACACACGCATGTACTTACTGGCTGGTGGAACATTCAGCATCGAGAGTAATGTGCGTCGGAAGGAACTTCAGGGGGCCAGCAAGCTGAGTACGGGCACCATCGACTTTGCCGTTGAATATGGCGTCGGGTTGGAGCAATTTTTTGAGTTTTTCAAATTTGCACCTGAATTGCGTTTCTCTCATGGGCTTGTTAATCTGTTGCAGCCCAGCAACAACGCAGCTGGCATTGGGATCAAAAAACTGACCACCCATTCGGTAACCTTGTATCTGAATTTTGAATAAACTGCGCATTGGCTATCAGCCACTTGCAAATTTTTTCATTTTTTTTGGAGCAAAGGCTTGCATAAAGCTCATTTAGCCGCTTATATTTGCACTCCCAAACGGAACAACGCAAGGGAAACAAAGGGAGTTTAGCTCAGCTGGTTCAGAGCATCTGCCTTACAAGCAGAGGGTCGGCGGTTCGAACCCGTCAACTCCCACGAAAAGAAAAAAAAGCCTTAGTACAGTTCGTACTAAGGCTTTTTTGATTTACAGAATAACTTACATTATCTTGTGCGACTGTGTTTTGTAAGTTGTTATAAGAGTTTGAGTGAAGTGGATTGAGTACTTTTTATTACATCCACCATGAATATGTTATGATGGAGAAATTTGAACCAGTACTTTTTAAATTAAACAGTTTAATAATTAATATCGAAAAAGCTCATGTTAGCCTTCTTTAGCTCCGATTCAAGACATCTTTATAAAGAAGATATATTTGAGGTAATGAGCTTACCTGTAGGTTATGTAGTGCATTTCAGATATGACAAACAATGGATTAACTTAGATGAAAAAGGCATTGAAAATACTCATAATCAAGAAGGGATAATTTTCTTTAGTGTAAATAATCATCTTGCACAGGCGGAAGAAGAACGTCAAATTGAGCATAAATCAATTAGAAAGGCTAAAGTTGTAAAATGTACTACATCCGATAAAACAGGACTTGTTCATTATTATTTACAACTTGGTGAGTTTGTAGAATGCTCTATTGAAAAAGAAAACCCTATCAATAAGCCCCCACATAAGTTTTTGTCTGATTTAAATATAAATGATATTAAAAATAAACAATGGCATGAGAGGGTTTCAGCAATAAAAAGTTCTTTCCCCAATCAATTATTCTTAAATATATCAATTGAAAACAAAAAAAATGAAACTATAAGTCCAATATTTGACTCAAAAGACAACAATAACTATTTTACTCTGTCAGATGAGTCAACTTACCAATTAAAAATATCCTTTTTCGATGTTTATGAGGAAAACAAAACAAGCGAATCTAAGGATGCAGATAAAGTTTTACTTGAAATAGAATCTAATAAAAATCACATTGAAGTTGATATAAATAAAAAATATGCTGTAGGAGCAGTTAAAGATGATCAAAATTTTCTCATTACTACTCAGTCATTGAGCGTTCAGTCTCTCTTTACTTCTTTAAAATTTCTATTAAATAATAATTCATCAACAGAGGCTTATGATTTTTTTATAAGAGTGAAAATTGAGAGAGTATATTACAAAACACTCTTATTTGGTTTTTATTCGTTACTTGTCGCCTCAGGAGTAAGCCTGATGACATATTTAGCTAGGACAATTTCAATAAAAGATATTAATAATTGGATCTTATCTTTGTTAATTTTGATTACATTTATTTGTGTGACTTTTGGGGCTCAAATGCTTTATAAAGCATTTAATAAAAAATAAAAACTATAATCAATATTCGTACTAATGATTGAGCCGCTCTCTCGAAATTTACTTGAACTATTAAATGGAATAAAAAAATACAAAATACGGAATGAAATATTGTCAAATCTATCTTCATTGGGAATTTCATGGGATGAGAATTTTAAAAAATTTAATGCGCATAATTCGAGAGAAACGCAAAAAAAATTAGCTTTATTAAATAACGGAAAAAATAAAACATTTGATTTAAATATAAAACAATATATTGCTAAAATTAGTGAAATAAATCCTCAGAAAATCGAGCCCATTTTAATAGAAGTAAAAGAAGGAAATTTTACAAGTAAATTATGGTCTTATGCTCTTACCTTTTGGTCTGTTCCCGTTAGTGCTGGTTACGGTAGAAGAATAAGGTTTATTGTTCTTGACAAACAGAACAATAAAATTATTGGTATTTTTGGTCTATGTGACCCCTTAATAAGTTCTAACCTGAGAGATAATTACATAGGATGGAATAGAGAACAAAGATTAGAAAGATTATATAGCTGCTTAACTGCTTATGTATTGGGGGCAGTCCCACCATATAATCATTTACTTGGGTCAAAATTGATAGCTTTATGCACAATGATGCCTATAGTTAGAGAAACCTTCAAGGAAAAATATAGTAATAAAAAAACGATTATATCAGGAAAAATTAAAAAGCCAGATTTAGTATTTATTGATACATATGGAGCATTTCAAAAATCTTCCATTTACAATAAATTATTAAATTGGAATTACATAGGATACACTAAAGGAAAAAGCTATTCACATATTATAACTAGCAATACTTGGGAATTAATAAGAGAATTTATCCCCAAAGATTATTTCGAGACTCATGGCTATGGACAAGGTTCAAGTTGGAAGCTTAGAGTATTACGCATTGGCTTGCAAAATATTGGTTTAAATCACGAAGACATTTTATCAATTGGTTGGAAAAGAGCATATTATATTGCCCCTTTGGCAATTAATTGGCGTGAATTCTTAACAATGAAAGCAGAAGAGCCCATTTACATAGAGTATACACAAGAATCATTACTTGCATACTGGCAAGAACGATGGCTTTTACCGAGGGAAGATAGGCTAATAATAAAAGCCAATATAGCCGAAGGCTTATTTGTATAAGTTTTAAATCTGAAAACTACCCGAAAGCCTCCTTAAAGCCACCCAAAAGCCTACCCCAAATTCCCCGAAAGCCTGCCTAAAGCCTCCTTAAAGCCACCCAAAAGCCTAAACGCTATATATGACTAGTCCTCAAAAGTCCTGCCACTAGTCCTATATAAAGTCCTCAAAAAGTCCTGTTCATAGTCATATACTCATTGAAGTCTTTGAAGCCATTATAGGTCTTTGAGAAGTCAACGACATTGATTGCTGACGACTTGATTTTAGCTAATGCTTTTCGGCCCGGTTCATCGGTATCCAGAAAGGCGCTCACCTTGCCAAACCGTTGAAGCTCTGGTAAAATCTTAGGTAGATTCGTTATTGAGTTTAGAACGATAACAGAAGCGGGTATTACAGGTTGTTTATAATACTCCAAAGCTGAAAGGAAATCGAAGAAACCTTCAAACAGTAAAACAGATTTTGAACTATTGACTGTATACGTCGTAATGCCCTTGGGAGATAGGGAGCCTTTGAAATAGGGATTGCGTAACTCATAACCACCTGAATCGTTTGGAAAGCCTGCGGCAAAGTATCTCTTTCCTTTCGTTTCATAGTGAACTTCTCTGAGATAGCGAGAAGCTATTTTCATGGATATACCCCGTTTTTCTACATACTGAATCAATGCCTGATGCTGTAGGGGTTTGACGTTGGTAATTTCAACGCCTGTGCTGTCGCAAACAGAAGATTGACCGCTAAAAGAAAAGGATATTTCGGGCGGGTTTAGCTGGTAGTTTTCGAGTACCTGAACGGCCTCTAAAAACGTACAACCATTGAGATATTGAACCAACGAAAGAATATCTCCTTTGCCTTCTCCACTCCAATCATAAAAAACGTTCTTAACCGGGTTAACGGCAAAAGACGGGGTTTTCTCGTTTGTTTTTGGAGAGCAATAAAACAACTGTTGACCTGCTTGATTTACGGGTGTAATGCCAATACTAGCCAAATAATTAGTAATAGGTATCTGTAAAACCTGTTTGATGATTTCAGGGCTTTTCATGTCCTTTTCTTTTAGCGGTCAATCTTTTGGAAAAATCTCCTACTACGTTACTACGCTACTACAATTGCCCTATCCCGCTGTTAATCAGTCCCTTTATTTGTAGTAGTCTATGCGATTGTAGTAGGCAGTAGTAGAAATTTGTAGTAAGGAAGGAGTTTGTAGTAGGGAATTCAAAAACTAACCCTACTTCTCAACAAGCCATTTATTATCAGATACTTATATCAATAAATAATGACTTGTAGTAATGTAGTAGGGTTAGTTCAAAAGTTATTGGAATTTAGTGTCTGCAAGTACCTGTACTACCCAATAGCCTTTGACAGGAAACGCACCCGTTGCACGACGGACGGATAGTTGCTGATAACCTAATAGCGTTAGGGCTTTACCGACGTTATTATCATTTACCCTCACTTTTCCTTCAATTAGAATAGTTAATCGGCGTGCTATTTCCGTAGCGGTCAAAAATTCAGCTTTAGGCGTTGTTTTATCCGCTGGTTGGAAATAATGGTTAATCAAATCAATCTCAGCCGTAGTGCGCTGATGCTGGCGGTTATTGCCTTCAGATCGGGCTAGTTCTTCGCGAGTTAACTGATATTGAAAACCGCTTTTTAACAACGAATAAGCTTGCGCCCAAACATTGTTTATATCAACATTAGCCGAATATCCTTTTGGCCCTCCTTTGTCATGGTTTATGCTATTCGTTTCAAAGACTAGCCAACGGACGTTTCCTGTTACATCTGTCAGGAACTCGTTTTGGTTAGTACTACCCAAAAAGCTTGCTCGCCTAATTATGATCGTTTCCCGTTCGGCATAGGGCCGCCGAACCTTTACCCGCTCTTCTGTCAAATACGCTTTAAATTTGTTGGTATCTGATTTTGACAGGGAAGACAATTCATCAAGATTAATAAGAAAGTTTTCACCCAGAGCAATACGCCCGTCCTTATTCTCAAAATCAATGTTCTCTTTGTAATAATCCTTTAGAGCAGGCGGACAGAGGAAACGAAGAAATGACGTTTTACCGTCGTCTTGCGGCCCGTATAAAACAAAGCACTGCTTATTAAACTTAGCTACCCCGATTGCACAGGCTACGCTACGAACAAGCATTTTTTTGAACATGATCGCAAACCAGTCGGCATCCTTTACCTTGACGTAAGAAAGCAATTCAGCGATATAATCAGGCTGGGTTTCATCCCAACTAGGTAAACCCTCAAAATAGGCTTTGAAGGGGTCGTATTCAGGAATGAAATCAGACTTTAATAAGGCTTTTAATTGATCTTTAAACCGATTAAAACCCATCTCATATAACTCTTTGAGAAGGTTGCTTTCATTCATTTCCCGGAAACAAGTCGAACTAACTGATTTATACTGTAGCACGTTGGCCACAATATCAAGGCGAAAAGCATACCGCTCTGATAGATAGTCTTGTATGCGGGTAATAATTGGTATCTGCTCACTTGGAGCATACTTTTTTTGGTCTATCTTTGCCATAGAAAAAATGATTAGAATTGTTGTCATGCCGTGACTGCGATTCAAGCCCGCTTACTACTGGTAATAGTAAGCGGGCTTTTCTTTTAGCCTTATGTTTTCATTGTGGGGAACTTACGTTTAGCTAAGTCATTCATTTCTCGTACTATCGTTTGCTCCATCGTCACGGCGTAATGGTTTGCGGTAGTAGTGAATGAGGAATGACCTAAAATGGATTGAATCACGACGGGTGAAACACCGTTATTGACCAGAAATGTAGCCGCCGATTTGCGGCCAACGTGCGTGGTCAAATGCTTACTGATTCCACAAATCCCAGCTATCTCCTTGAGATAATTATTCATTTTCTGGTTTGTTATTGTGGGTATTAGCCTACCGTAATGCTTGCAAAACGGCCAATCTTTGTACTTCTCAATCAATGCCAGGGCTGGCGGCAATAGTGGTATCAAACAAGGGGTATTAGTCTTTTCCCGTTTAACCCGTAAACAGGGCATACCGTCTATGGTAGTCAAATTCTCAATGAGAGCATTTGTCATGTCCGTATAGGCGAGTCCCGTGTAAACTTGAAAGAGGAATCCATCACGGACTAAATCAAATGTATCATTATGCAAATGATACGTTTTAAGCTGCTCTATTTCCTTCTCATCCAGATAGACAATGTTTACCCGCTCATGCTTCAAGCGAACGTTTCGGAGTGGGTTACGGGGTATCCATTCCGCGTCTTCGGCATGGTTTAAAACCTGCATAGCCACCCGAATAACTTTATTAGCGTAGTTCTTAGAATAACCTTTCTTGCTCTGCATGTAGGTTATTACGTCGCTGACGAATACAGGCTTTATTTCAGCTAATCGAATGTTCCATTTGCCCGAATCCCGTAGATAGTCATGCAAACGATACTGAGCCGTAATAATGGCTTTGAGCGTTCCTTTCGTCGTGATCTTGCCCGTCTGCTCTCGATAGCGGGTTACAAGTTGTTCAAGGACTTCACGAAAGAGCGGGGTTTTATCAACGTAGCCTGCTTGCTTCATGACCATATCAGAAATACGGCCTAAGTCAATCATTTCACCTGACAGGCTTACTTTCGAGAATGCTTTCTCAAAGTCAGATTTCATGCTTTGTAGTAGCTGAGTAGCCGGATTGTTACCTAATACGGCAAACTCCTTTGTAATCAGTTCATCCGCTTTGCAGTAGATACCGGAATGAACGGTTTTTGTCTGTCCATTGAATTTGATTTCAAACATGACAGGTGCAAGCCCTTGTGCGTTTTCTGCTTGTTTGCGTCTCCAACAGATTACCCGAAAGGGTTTGATTCGTTGCTGTTTTGTAGTGGTCTGGTAGGCCATAGAAAAGGGATTAATAGTAAACCCGTACCGAGTGATACGGGTCAAGGGTTAGATTAAGTCAACAACTGGCACTTGAAATACTTCTGAGATATTTCTCAGTTCATCGGAGTTTGGCTTTAGCTTTCCAGCCATTAGCATACCCCAGCGTTTTTGGTTGATACCTGTGCGGTTATAGAAGCGTCCATCGAACTTAATGGACAGTCCTATACGCTTTTCAAAGCCTTCGACGGCGCGGCTGATTGGTGTTTGTGTGTGCATATTTTATTGCATTTGCGTTTTTGATGCTGCAATAATGGCATACAGAAAATAAATGTGCAATATTTATCACACTATTTTTTAAAGTGCAACACATTTGCGTTTTTCATTATCACGCATGTTGGCTTATTTTGTCATTGTAAATCAGCATGTTATGGATATAACAAAAAATATCAAGACTATTAGAGGGCAAAAGGGTATCAAACAGATTGATATGGCTGCTAGAATGAATCTTGAGCGTAGTAATTACAGCAGAATAGAAAATAAGGGGAATGAAATATCAATCAGGCAGTTACAGGAAATAGCGGACGCTTTAGAGGTGCCTTTATTTGATTTGATATTTCCACAGGAGGCAAAAGCATTATCAAAGGCTAATTCGACAATACCAAAGCTTATACAATCAAATGAAGACTTACTAGATTTTAAGAGTAAAGTCGAAACATTGTTTAACTTTCTAACCGGCTTCGTTCCAGCACTTGAACAGATGGGCTTTACTGAGGAGAAGGTTAGGACACAGTTAGATCCTGACGGAAGGTTGGAGACTTATACTAAAGAGAAGTTGAAGGAGTTGAAAGAATCTTTAGACATATGATTTAATTTTTGGAAATATAAATATTATTATAGCTATGAAAAATATGTCCTTTAAAGAGATAATCGAGCTGCTAGGCGAAACTGACAAACAGCCTTTTTATACTTTCGAAAGAATTGTATTGACACTTTTAGAAAAATATTTATCCGAAAGTAATAAAACAATAATTCCCTACTATAAATTACCTGAAGGAGAAATTGACGCTTTCCTACCTAACGGTTTTGGAAACGAGCCAAAAACTACAATCGTTGATATAAAATACACAAAAAAGGTAGCTATAAATAATATTAAAGAGAAACTTATTAAAACAGCTGAAAAGCTTGACTTAGCTGTTGATGGTTTTAATCTATTATTTATTGTTTCTATAGAAATTAAACCTAGCGATAAAATTATTATTAAAGAATTTTTGCAAAGTAAAAAACCTCTAATAAATTTTTTCATATGGGATTTGCATGAACTTGATACATTGTTCAATAAGTATGCAGAGTTTGTATCAAGTTTTATTCCAAATATTGAAAAGAAAGCTCTACAAAATATTGTCGATAAGTCATTAGAATATAAAGACTGGCAAAAAGAAAGAGAGAATTTAATTCAAAAGCTATCAGAAGTACACAAGAATGACGATTTAATTATTTTTTTAGGGGCAGGCATATCTTCGAGTGCAGGATTACCAGATTGGAGTTCTTTATTATCTCAACTGTTAGTCAGCCTTATTAGCAGTAGCTTGCCAAAAAATATTGATGTTACAGATCAGGAGAAAATTATTTTGGCGAAGTCGCTACAAGGCTTAAATAATTCCTCGCCGTTACTAGAAGCAAGATATGTTAATTCTGGACTTAGAGATAATTTTGAGAGCGAGGTCTCTAATATTCTTTACAAGAATATTAAACATAATAATACTTCCCCATTAATAGATAGTATTGGTAATTTATGCATTCCTCCAAGGGGGGCGTTAGGTGTTAGAGCAATAGTTACATACAATTTTGACGATCTTATAGAGCGAAAGCTAGAAAGCTTAAATTTACGATATAGGCCTATTTATAAAGATATGGACATTCCCTTAAAAGATGAGTTAGGAATTTTTCATGTACATGGCTTTTTACCAGAAAATTCAATTGATTATGAAGGTATATCTGAAAGTTTATTAGTATTTTCTGAAAAGAACTATCACACATTAATGAAAGAACCATATTTCTGGTCCAATCTTATACAATTAAACTTTTTTAGAGAAAACACGTGCTTATTAATAGGTCTATCAGGAACAGATCCAAATTTACGCAGGTTACTTGAAATAGCTAAGAGGAAAAACAAAATAGCTAAACATTATATTCTATTGAAAAGAACTTCGAAAAAAGTATTTATTGAAGATTTCGAAAAAAATGACCAACAAGTAAATACTACTCTTATTGAGACTATCAATTCAATTCATCACAATTTACAAGAGAGATCATTTGATGAGTTGGGCTTAAATGTGTTATGGTATGAAGATTATGACGAATTACCTGACATTATTGAAAAAATAAATTACAATCGTAAAAGGTAGATATTTTTGATATTTAAATATTTGATACAGGTGAAAGAAAAAGATTATTTACCAGCCATGAATTTGTATGTATCATGTATGGAAGAGATTAAACTTAGGCAAAATACTATAATAGATATTCTTTATAAAAACAAAACAACTGGTTTTGTAAAGACAGATGAGGAATTCATATGTTTGCAATTTCGAAAAATACTTGAATTAATTGCGCTAGCTAACCTTGTGTCCAATAAAGATGAGTATGCAAAGAAGTATTCGAATTTTGCAAATCATTATCACGCTAAACATATATTAAGAGATTTGGAAAAAATCAACCCAGACTTTTATCCTAATCCAGTTAAACAATTAATTGATGAATCAACGGGTCTAGTTCGTGAAATAGTTAATATTAAAGAAGGTTATCTTACTAAAGATGAGTTTATTAATATTTATGACTTTTGTTCAGGCCAAATGCATGCTGACAATCCTTTTAACCCTTCTACAGAATCTGAATTATATTTAGGAAGATTCAAGTCTTGGAATACTCTAATAATAAAACTATTAAATCATCATATAATAAGGCTGTTAGATACGGGTATATTTTTGGCAGTATTAATGAATTCTAAATCTGATGGCAAGGCTCATGCTTATTTGTTTCGTGAAATTGGCCCAATAAGCGACTACAACGATCTTTTAAATGGCTAACATAATGGATTTCAACTTACATACTGGTAATCAACAAGTTATTCGTCTGTTAGGTCATTTTTACTATGTATGAATGGTAAATTACTATACAAACTAACACTCATAATCAATCTATGACCTGTAATAATTTGTGAATCAGTAGATTAACTTAAAAGTTCATCTTCGTCAACTCCCACAAAAAAACGAAAACCCCTCAGAAATGATTTCTGAGGGGTTTTTTTATTAATCTAAGTAAGTTATTGTGTAAGTTGCTTTATTTATCAGTCTACAAATAGCCCTCCTTTCCGCTCCTTTATCATGCTTGACAGAGTACAAAAAATATCACAAGCTCTCCCAAAACTATCGTCTGCTCAATTAAAATCTATTGACTCACTTGTGGACCAATTTATGCGTCCATACATAAGAAAAGAAGCAAACCCTCAGTCAGAGATTATAACTAGTGGCTTTTTGGAGGACTTTGGAGATATGCTCCGTTTACATCATTGCTTTTCAAAAGGGCCCTTCTCAAAAGATAAGTTTGAATACGCGTTAGAAGAAGCTTTTAAAATGTCTGGCAGGAGTTCTTTGCTTGCTCCTGCTGGCAATCCGACTTTTGATTTAACCGTTGATGGTTTAAAATACTCTTTAAAAACAGAAGCCGCGAAGAATGTCAATGCCCAAAAAATCCATATTTCTAAGTTTATGGAACTTGGCAAAGGGCTGTGGGAAGATAAGCTAGAGCATTTGATAGGTCTAAGGCAAAGCTTTCTTACAAGATTAAGTCAATGTGATAAAATACTAACATTGAGAGTATTAAGGAAATCACCTTGGACATATGAGCTAGTTGAAATACCAGTCAGTCTTCTAAATAAAGCATCTGAAGGAAATCTAAGGATGAACCTAGAAAGCCGACAGATGCCCAAGCCCGGTTATTGCGATGTATATGAAAATGGTTATTTATTATTTCAGTTATACTTCGATGGTGGTACCGAGCGGAAATTACAGATTAAAAACCTCCAAAAGAATCTATGCACTGTTCACGCCACTTGGGAGTTTGATATTACACCGGTTCTGCCTGAATCTGAGGACGTTCAAAGTAAATAATAGAAGGAATTGACTTTATTATTCTACGTTTAGCTAAATCGACATAATCACTGTTCAATTCGATACCGACAAACTTTCGATTTAATGCCATACTTACTTCACCTACTGTACCTGAACCGGCAAAAGGATCAAGTATATAATCGCCGGGATTGCTACCGGCTAAGATACATGGTTTTACAAGTTTTGAAGGAAACACTGCAAAATGAGCTTCTTTGTAAGGCTCAGTATTGACCTCCCAAACAGTTCGGGCATTCCGTTTGCCTTTCTTATCTTTAGTATCTTCTTTGATTGCCTCAGAATTGTATAAGTACTTCTCTGACTTTGTTAATAAAAAAAGGTATTCATGAGATTGTGTAGGTCTATCCCTTACTGATTCTGGCTGGCAGTTTGGTTTATACCATATAATGTCGGAACGCAAATACCATCCATCTGCTTGTAGTGCAAACGCCAAACGCCAAGGTACGCCAATAAGGTCTTTAGGTTTCAAACCCTCGGGCGTTGGTGCTCTATAACTCATTCCACGAGCCGGGTTCTTTTTGTCTGCATCTCGCCAAGTTCGCCCCCCACTTGTATATGAGTCACCAATATTTAACCATAGTGTACCGTCATCTTTAAGGCAGTTTCTAACGGCTCTAAATACATTAACTAACTTATTAATATATTCATTTATGTCGGTTTCAGAGCCAATTTGTGTTTCAATACCATAATCTCGAAGCCCCCAATAGGGTGGGCTCGTGACGCATGTTTGAAAGGTTGGCTGTGTAAAATTGTCGGTTAAGGTACTTAGGGCATCACCGTTTATGATGTTCCAGTCTTGCTTATGTTGAGTCATTCGTTCAAAATGATTAGTACGCGAATTTATCATAATTTACGTGTTATTGTAGTAAGTGTTGTGAAATGTCAGTGATAGAGTAAGCCATTAAAAAGCCTCCCAAAAGCCTACCCCAAATTCCCGAAAGCCTGCCTAAAGCCTCCTTAAAGCCACCCAAAAGCCTAAACGCTATATATCTGACTAGTCCACAAAAGTCCTACGCCTAGTCCTATCCAAAGTCCTCAAAAAGTCCTGCTCATAGTCATGTACTCATTGAAGTCTTTAAAGCCGTTATAGGTGTTTGAGAAGTCAATGACATTGATTGCTGACGACTTGATTTTAGCAAATGCTTTGCGGCCCGCTTCGTCGGTATCCAAAAAGGCGCTTACCTTGCCAAACCGTTGCAGGTCTGGTATAACCTTAGATAGATTAGTCAAGGAGTTTAGGACGATAACAGAAGCGGGCATAGTAGGCTGTTTGTAATATTCCAAAGCTGAAAGGAAATCGAAGAAGCCTTCAAACAGTAAAACAGATTTTGAACTATTGACTGTATACGTCGTAATGCCCTTGGGAGATATGGAGCCTTTGAAATAGGGATTGCGTAACTCATAACCACCTGAATCGTTTGGAAAGCCTGCGGCAAAGTATTTCTTTCCTTTCGTTTCATAGTGAACTTCTCTGAGATAGCGAGAAGCTATTTTCATGGATATACCCCGTTTTTCTACATACTGAATCAATGCCTGATGCTGTAGGGGTTTGACGTTGGTAATTTCAACGCCTGTGCTGTCGCAAACAGAAGATTGACCGCTAAAAGAAAAGGATATTTCGGGCGGGTTTAGCTGGTAGTTTTCGAGTACCTGAACGGCCTCTAAAAACGTGCAACCATTGAGATATTGAACCAACGAAAGAATATCTCCTTTACCTTCTCCACTCCAATCATAAAAAACGTTCTTAACCGGGTTAACGGCCAAAGACGGGGTTTTCTCGTTCGTTTTCGGGGAGCAATAAAATAACTGTTGGCCTGCTTGGTTTACGGGTGTAATGCCAATACTAGCCAAATAATTGGTAATAGGTATCTGTAAAACCTGTTTGATGATTTCAGGGCTTTTCATGTCCTTTTCTTTTAGCGGTCAATCTTTTGGAAAAATCCCCTACTACGTTACTACGCTACTACAATTGGCTTATTTTGCTGTTAATCAGGAATTTTGTCTGTAGTAGCCTACGAGCTTGTAGTAGGCAGGAGTAGAAATTTGTAGTAAGGAAGGGGCTTGTAGTAGGGAATTCAAAAACTAACCCTACTACAGAACAAACCATTTATTATCAGATACTTATACCTATAAATAATGACTTGTAGTAATGTAGTAGGGTTAGTTCAAAAGTTATTGGAATTTAGTTTCGGCAAGTACCTGTACTACCCAATAGCCTTTGACAGGAAACGCACCCGCTGCACGACGGACGGATAGTTGCTGATAACCTAATAGCGTTAGTGCTTTACCGACGTTATTATCATTTACCCTCACTTTTCCTTCAATTAGAATAGTTAATCGGCGTGCTATT
This sequence comes from Spirosoma sp. KCTC 42546, assembly GCF_006965485.1. Classification (NCBI taxonomy): domain Bacteria; kingdom Pseudomonadati; phylum Bacteroidota; class Cytophagia; order Cytophagales; family Cytophagaceae; genus Spirosoma; species Spirosoma sp. KCTC 42546. The sequence goes on along the minus strand of NZ_CP041360.1, from coordinate 916,031 downwards.
TCCGTAGCGGTCAAAAATTCGGCTTTGGGCGTTGTTTTATCCGCTGGTTGGAAATAATGGTTAATCAAATCAATCTCAGCCGTAGTGCGCTGATGCTGGCGGTTATTGCCCTCGGATCGGGCAAGTTCTTCACGAGTTAACTGATATTGGAAACCGCTTTTTAACAACGCATAAGCTTGTGCCCAAACGTTATTTATATCAACATTAGCCGAATATCCTTTAGGCCCTCCTTTGTCATGGTTGATACTATTCGTTTCAAAAACGAGCCAACGGACGTTTCCTGTTACATCTGTTAGGAACTCGTTTTGGTTAGTACTGCCCAAAAAGCTTGCCCGCCTAATTATGATCGTTTCCCGTTCGGCATAGGGTCGCCGAACCTTTACCCGCTCTTCTGTCAAATACGCTTTAAATTTGTTGGTATCTGATTTTGACAGGGAAGACAATTCATCAAGATTAATAAGAAAGTTTTCACCCAGAGCAATACGCCCGTCCTTATTCTCAAAATCAATGTTCTCTTTGTAATAATCCTTTAGAGCAGGCGGACAGAGGAAACGAAGAAATGACGTTTTACCGTCGTCTTGCGGCCCGTATAAAACAAAGCACTGCTTATTAAACTTAGCTACCCCGATTGCACAGGCTACGCTACGAATAAGCATTTTTTTGAACATGATCGCAAACCAGTCGGCATCCTTTACCTTGACGTAAGAAAGCAGTTCAGCGATATAATCAGGCTGGGTTTCATCCCAACTAGGCAAACCCTCAAAATAGGCTTTGAAGGGGTCGTATTCTGGGATGAAATCAGACTTTAATAAGGCTTTTAATTGATCTTTAAACCGATTGAAACCTATCTCGTACAACTCTTTCAGAAGGTTGCTTTCATTCATTTCCCGGAAACAAGTCGAACTAACTGATTTATACTGTAGCACGTTGGCCACAATATCAAGGCGAAAAGCATACCGCTCTGATAGATAGTCTTGTATGCGGGTAATAATTGGTATCTGCTCACTTGGAGCATACTTTTTTTGGTCTATCTTTGCCATAGAAAAAATGATTAGAATTGTTGTCATGCCGTGACTGCGATTCAAGCCCGCTTACTACTGGTAATAGTAAGCGGGCTTTTGTTTTTGCCTTATGTTTTCATTGTAGGGAACTTGCGTTTAGCTAAGTCATTCATTTCACGTACTATCGTTTGTTCCATCGTCACGGCGTAATGATTTGCGGTAGTAGTGAATGAGGAATGACCTAAAATGGATTGAATCACGACGGGCGAAACACCGTTATTGACCAGAAATGTAGCCGCCGATTTGCGGCCAACATGCGTGGTCAAATGCTTACTGATCCCACAAATCCCAGCTATCTCCTTGAGATAATTATTCATTTTCTGGTTTGTTATTGTGGGTATCAGCCTACCGTAATGCTTGCAAAACGGCCAATCTTTGTACTTCTCAATCAGTGCCAGGGCGGGCGGTAAGAGTGGTATCAAACAAGGGGTATTGGTCTTTTCCCGTTTGACTCGTAAACAGGGCATATCGTCTATAGTGGTCAAATTCTCAATAAGAGCATTTGTCATGTCCGTATAGGCGAGACCCGTATAAACTTGAAATAAAAATCCATCACGGACTAAATCAAACGTATCATTATGCAAATGATACGTTTTAAGCTGCTCTATTTCCTTCTCATCCAGATAGACAATATTTACCCGCTCATGTTTCAGGCGAACGTTTCGGAGCGGGTTACGGGGTATCCATTCCGCGTCTTCGGCATGGTTTAGAACCTGCATGGCTACCCGAATAACTTTATTAGCGTAGTTCTTAGAATAACCTTTCTTGCTCTGCATGTATGTTATTACATCGCTGACGAAAACAGGCTTTATTTCCGCTAATCGAATATTCCATTTACCTGAATCTCGTAGATAGTCATGCAAACGATACTGAGCCGTAATAATGGCTTTGAGTGTTCCTTTCGTCGTAATCTTTCCCGTTTGCTCCCGGTAGCGTGTTACAAGTTGCTCTAGGACTTCACGAAAGAGCGGGGTTTTGTCAACATAGCCCCCTTGCTTCATGACCATATCAGAAATACGGCCTAAATCAATGATTTCACCTGACAAGCTGACTTTCGAGAATGATTTCTCAAAGTCAGATTTCATACTTTGGAGTAGCTGAGTTGCCGGATTATTGCCCAATACGGCAAATTCCTTAGTACTCAGCTCATCAGCTTTGCAGTAGATACCTGAATGAACGGTTTTGGTCTGTCCATTGAATTTGATTTCAAACATGATTGGAGCAAGCCCTTGAGCGTTTTCCGCTTGCTTACGTCTCCAACAGATCACCCGAAAGGGTTTAATTCGTTGCTGTTTAGTAGTGGTCTGATAGGTCATAGAAAAGGGGATTTATACTAAACCCGTACCGAACGATACGGGTCAAGGGTTTAGAGTAAGTCAACAACTGGCACTTGAAATACTTCTGAGATATTTCTCAGTTCATCGGAGTTAGGCTTTAGCTTTCCAGCCATTAGCATACCCCAACGTTTTTGATTGATACCCGTGCGGCTGTAGAAGCGTCCGTCGAACTTAACGGACAGCCCTATACGCTTTTCAAAGCCTTCAACGGCTCGACTGATTGGTGTTTGTATGTACATAATCCTAAGGTTAATGATGATTATTATTGGCACAAAGATTATTATTTGACTCTTAATGTGCAAATATTGATAACATAAATATCAATATTTTTATCAAATATCTCATTATGAGTCCATTACTTTGCAAAAAAATCACACGGCGAAATGGACATTGCCAAGACTATAAGAGCAATCCGAGAAAAGAAGGGAATAAAACAGGTGGAAATGGCTGAACGGCTGAACATGGAACGAAGCAATTACAGCCGATTAGAGAAGCGGGGAAATGATTTGTCTATAAATCAGGTGATTGAGATAGCCAAAGCCTTAGAAACCACTCCTTTCGATATTTTATTTCCTATAGAAGCAAAAAATTATAGAAGATCAGTTAGCCGAATAACCAAATTAGAAGAACAAAACGACTATATGCTCAACAATCAGCGTAAAATTGAAGCTTTTATGACGCTGGTTATGGAATTAGGTAAAGGCTTTGAAGGTTTTGGAATAACTAAAGAAGTATTTCAAAAACAGTTAGACCCAGACGGTAAGTTAGAACAATGGGCAAAAGAGAAAATAACTAGTTTTGATAAAGATCTATAAATTTAAATAATTTCTAATACGCGAAATTCTACTATAAATAGTAGACATCGAGACATTTAATTTATCTGCTAATTCTTTCTGTGAATAGCCTTCAATATAGTATAGTTCTATAATCTTTCGATCATTTTCAGATAATTTCCGAAATATGTGTCGGATAGCATCAATCTGTTCAAATTCATTTGAAGGCGAGCTTGCTGCATATTCAAATATTTCACTTTCTGACAAATCTTCTATAGAAATTATATTTCTACTTTGTATTGACCTTCGCGATTTATTCAATAATATATTTTTATAAATACTGAAAAGGTAATTTTTAAATGAAATTTTCGTGGAAAATCTAATACTATCACCTTTAGCTAAAATTCGCATAAAAGCATCAGTGATTGATTCTTCAGCTTCTATATTATTATGTCCTAATATATTATAACCATAACTTATTAATAATGGATAGTAACTATAATACAGAGTGGTAAGAGATTTCTGGTCACCTGTAAAGGCTGTGTCCAACAGATCGAAGTCTTCCTTGTTTATATCATACCTCTCAATAACTTCTTTACTAAGATCAACATTTTTAGATTGCAATATTTTAACAGAATTCAATGATAAAGTTCTGTTTGAAAAGTTATTACTCCATTCTGTCAATATATTAATTGAGTTTTGGTCAATTTCAATGCCATCTATAAAGCTTAATATTTCCGAACTTAATTCTTTAGTAGTTAATAAATCTGAATTTTCTACTTTAATGCTTTTAACAATTATGCATGCACAAAAGAACTCCATGAATGACCTATGTTTGAAACCATAATAACCAGAGCTATTTTTTGTGAGAAAAGTTGACGTTCGTGCATCAGTATCAAAATAATCAATTCTTGTTTTATCATTGTATCCCGACAAAGTATGCGATAATGAATACAGGCTCTCAAAATGAATACTAGAAACATTTTCCGCATATAGCTTTATTGCAAGGTTTTCAACAAATTTCCTACGATCCTCTTTGCCCATCATAGTCCCACGTCTTTTAGATTGCTGTAAAATCCAATCATCTGTATATTTTTCATACAGAATTGCAGGGCTGATATTTTGCCAGTTCTCAACAGAGGATAGGCTTTTTAATACCATTTCAACCAATATTGGGGTTTTAAACAAATCATATATATTAGGTATTTTATGTAATTTTGTCCAATAATTATTCCATTCTCCTGCGTATTTCTTTTTTAAATATTCTTTTAATTCTTCCTCTCCCCATTCTGTTAGGTACAAAACATTATAATCTTCAAGAAATGGTTCTGAAATTTTTTCTTGAAAAAAATGAGTTCTACAAGTAATTAATAATTGATTATCTCCTTCGATGAATAAACGATTAATCTCATTAAGGTTTTCGGCTACTACTGTCCTATCGACTTTAGTCGCCATTTCATCAAATCCATCAAGTATGAATACGAATCTACCCATCCTTTGAAGCTCTAGAAAAAGCTTCAAATCAATATCAAGATTAGGTTGTTTCTGTAAAAAATTAGTAAGGGTTTGATGAATATCAAACCCCGAATAGAAATCTTTCAAGTTGAAATAGATTGGAATTCTAGCAGAGGGGTTTTTTAAAAAATACCTTATTAATTCAATATGTAATTTATGGCAAAGGCTAGTTTTACCTACACCAAAATTTCCTAGTAAGGCAATTCTATTTTTATTTTCTTCATTAAATAGTTTAATAATGTATTCAACTAAAGGCTTGTGAATAGAAGCTATATTATTAGAGTAATCATCATCATAATCTTCTATGTCAGAAGCACTTTGGGCTACGTAAAACTGACTCAAAGAGGAAGAATCAAATTCAGAATTGACCTTTTCTATATAGCCATTAAAATCGGCTAGTTGATTATATAGGTCTTGTATTTTAAAGCACTGTATTCCAAAATCGCTCGCAGATAGTAGAGCTTTTTTGGAGAAAAATTTACTGGAAATTATTATAAGTTCACTATTTTTAATTGATTCTTGAATTTTTTTATATTTAAAATATACTTCTTTAATGATTACCTCATCTACTATATCATCAATACATTCAATAAGTTGTCTATAAGTAAAAATAGGTGGTTTTCTAAATTCAGCAATTATTTGAACTTCTTCATTGCTTATAAGAAGATTTGTCTCTATTCTAGCATTTAACAGTTTATATAATTTAATAACCTCTTCAAATAATGTTTTATGTACTATTTTTTTTTTACAGGCTTAACTCCAGTTATTCCCCACAGTAAGGAGCTATAGGCTTCATCCTCATCAATACTATTGCTAAAATTAACCCATGTAAGACGTTTAATAAATCTAGGAATTTTTAAATCTTTATCTTGATGAACTCCCGGCAATAATACTGGTATAACTTTAAATGCCTTGCTTTTATCTGAGACTCTTTGTTCAATGGCTGAACGCATTTCTTCATTTTGCCATGGGCCTATACCACTTTTGCCAAAAAATACGATGCATACTTGACATTCGTCGAGTGCTTCTTCAAGGGCTTCTTGCCATGGGTCACCTGGTACAAGATTCCATTTGTCAAGCCAAGGATCTAAATTGTCCTTGCGTAGCTTGTCGCCTATTATTTCAACTAGTAACTTATCGGCTGAGTTGTGGGATAGAAATACTTTCATGCTGCTACCATTTGTATATTTTGTTTACTAAAAGTAAATATATAAAATACTTGCTTTAAAGAATCTACTATTTTCTATTCATTCATCTTATTGACTAACACAAAAAATAATAACTTACATTCTGACTATCAACAACTTAACTTAAAATATCATATTCTGCCATCTAACAGGGTTGGTTTTGTACTCCTATAATATTTACAAACTTACATTTTGCTTGAAATTATATCTGATTGCAGACTGATTCACAGACACTTACATTTTTATGTTCAAGTTCGTCAACTCCCACCACTGAAAATCAAGCACTTAACAGATAATGTTAGGTGCTTTTTTGTTTGTGGTTTACACGTTGGTTGAAACATTCTTTGTTTGGCTATTCTTAGGTCTGAGAGTGGTAGAAAAATAACGTTCGGGTAAATCAGGATTATTTGGCTAACAATCCCAATCCGGCGGATAGTTTTGCAAAATTTCTAGAGCTAATGGCTCTCCATAAATAGTACGACCCTCGATATTCCATTGTGGTAGACAAAGTAGATCACGTAAATCTAAGTTGGATTTGTAAGCGTGCTTCTCAACATAGTCGCTAACGGCTAACTTAGTAACCAAACCCTCTAAAGGAATGGCTTTTCTACTCCATTCTTCGAATTTCCCTGAATCAGGCCAGAGTACTACATCACAACCTGCTAATGCTTTGAATTTATCTGGGTTATTCCAGGAGTTTCCAGTCGATCCACCTGAGGCTAGCCAGTTAAATTCTGGATAAACAATGCTAGCAGTAATGGCTGTTGATTCACCTTCGACAAATGCAACTTTCTTCTTAGGGTACAAGGATATAAGGTGCAAACCAAAATAGCACTGCTCCAGGTAGGCCTTCTTTTTTCGTAATAGGTACTTCCCAGCAAACCAAACGCCAGGGTCGGGTTCATAATGACTCGTTTGCTGGTTAAGCTTGGGAGGAAGCTGCTCTGGTTTTGCTCGTCGTCCTGTTATAGGGCTAAATGGAATTACCTTGACTTGGCATAGATTGCCAGCCTGGTCATATTGAGGCAAGGTTGTAGCTAACGTATTTTGAAACATCCAGTGTTTAGATGTTCCGAGTCGATATAGTTCGAAGGCTTGATATGTTTCTGATATGCCAAACCTAGTAGACAGCCAAAGAAATAAACCGTTCCGCTGAAATCCCTTACGGCAAGATTCGTAACGTTCGTTTGGAATGTAATCCGGCTTAGTTGATGGGGCACTTCTTGGTGGAAATGGCTGCCGTGAAGTATAATAGCCATCCTCAAGACCATAAGTACGCGCCAGTTCATAAATAGCATCAGTCATAGTGAGTCTATGTACTTGGGCATAGGCGGTTACTGGGTAAATTCGGGTACCAGTTTGAAAGTTTTGAATATATGGCTTGCCTCGCTGGTCATTACGATAAAACACTTCAGCACTATGCTTCGTGGTATCGAACAAACGAATAGGCTGCCCACCTTGACGTAATTCTACCCCTGTGACAGATTCCAATATGTGAGTCCCGAATTCAATTTCCAGATGATCGCAGAGAGTGGTTAGCTTCATGCTGTTATTGTCAAATGATAGTGCCAGAATAACTTTGGCAGCTTCAAATGAATACTGTTACTGCCAAAGCCCTATATATGGCCCTTGGCAGTAACAGTATTCATTCGACCTCTTTAAGTAAGTAGTAGTGATTACGCCCTGCTTTACGGTCGGATAACTGCACTAAGCGCCCATCGCTGTTATACATTTCCTGGGGCTCATCCTGAATAACTTTCAGGCGTTCACGAATTGTCGAATTTTTAGCCGAAAACTCTTTTTCGAGTATTCCTACAACTTCATGCTTTGGAATAGGTCCTTCGGCCAACAGGGTAGTTAACCGATCGGCGATATCATCCACATCTGCTTTTAATTTTCGTTGACTGGTAGCTGCTTCCATTGTCGAGGCATCAGCTACTATAAGACTATAGGTAGTCTCGTTGTAGGCCAGATAAAGTGGCTCTGGGCGCTGGCACCGACGGGTTTTGATATAACGTAGCCGAATAAGGTTTGTATCATTACCTTTTGCATCCTTTTCGAAGCCAATTTGCATGACGGTGGCTGATTTGTTAGCTGCCTCTGTGCCAACATGCCCACGAGCTTTTTCAGTGCCTGGATTTTGGTGAATGACAAGTAAGAAGGTAGAGTCGTAATTGTCACATAGATTTCCGAGAAAATCAAATAGTAATAGTGCTTCTTCACTTCTGTTAAAATCACCTACGCAGTCGGTAACGACATCAATAATGCAGAATAAATGTAACAAACTATTATCACGCACATGAGCAATAAATGCTTCAAGTGCCTGTTGTCGTCTAGCACGGCCTACACCTTTGATACTGGTAAACCGAAAGTTGTCAGGTTTGTCTTCAATGCCTAAGCCTGCATTTCGTTTCATGCTTTGAATGGCAAAGGGTAATTCCTCTCGCCGATTCCGCTCACTGTCTATGTAACAGAGACAATACCGTTCTAGGGAAGTTCGCTCATAACCCAGCGCCTGGGGAGGTTTAAGGTTAGGAGACAGCATCAAACCACCGAACAACTCGGCTAACCGGGATTTGTGCGATCCAAAAGTCCCCTGAATAATATTAACTGTACTTCGTCCAACAATAGGAGTGCCATCGCGACTTATTAATGGAGGGGAAAACACGATCGGCTTAGTGGCCAGTTCTGTCAATTCTTGCTCGAGTGCCAGTAGAGAACTCAATATAGGTTTTGCAGGAGCATCCGATTGATTACTGGTATTATGCAGGGACGGATCAGGGACTCGATTCATCTCATCAATGACAAAACCGTTTTTCGCACGTAGTTGTGCTACATCCAATTTACTTTCATCTGACTTATAACTATTTGGGAATTCATCCAAATAGTTGTCTTCGTTAGTAAAAGTTGTAAATTGACGGGGCAAATTGATCTTAGTAAGGTCATTAGCCTTATCTTTGTGCTGTTCAAATTTCACTCTTTGAATACGATTTTCAGCCTTGAAACTGTTGGCGCGGTTTCAAGGCTATTTTATTAATAAACGCTTTGGAGAATAGGTATGAACAGCCTATTGGCTATTCATATAGGAGATGAGGTACCAGCGACAGACTGGTCCTATGCAAACAATCATCCATTGATATACTTTTCTACTCGGATGATTGTAGCCATTCAAGCGGGCGTTTTTAACCACTCCAAAAATTTTTCGCGATCAAAACATTTTCGTCGTGAGCGGCCCTTAATGACTACACCTTCAGGCATCTCCGCAATTTTTTGATTTAACGTTCCTGGTGGCCAGCCAGTCATTTCCATAACCTGCTTTTTAGAGAAAATAGGCAGAGGAGCTACTAAAGGAGAAGCGGTGGCTGGTGGTTGATGTTTGATGTCAATTAACAGCGCTTCAATAGTACTGAGACGCGAAGCAATAATTTCAAAGGGATTTTGCATAACCAATCGGGATTTAATTTTCGACTGGCACAAATCAATAGCAAACAAAGGCGGTTTGACCGGTTTAAACCGGTGAATTTCTTTTTCCTTCCAACACAAGTAAATCAGTATCAATGCGTTTCTGTTGAATATTCGTTAGAAACGGTTTGACCTTTTTCATACTGTTAATCATCGGTATGATTTCTTTCCCCTCTAATCCTGTCCGTTCATTTGTTTGGCTGAGTTTATTATAATGCTGCATAAGTTTTTCCCCGCTTGTGTAGCCATAGTGTTTCGCTATGGTATTTGAGTCGATTCTTTCGATAGTTTGATCTCTATAGATATATAGAAGCGCGACTTCACGTAACGATAATTTAGGGGCTGCTTTATTATTATCATTGGATACAGCATGCTTTTCCCCTTTACTAATTAGCTCCCAATCGACTACCTTATTTTCTGATAAAATTCTTACCCCTTTTGGTATGTCCAAGTTAAGTTCACTTAAGAGCTGAGCAGCCTTTTGAATTTCGGCTAGGTAAAAACGGTTTTTGCTTTTTAAAAATGCCCTGATTAACTCAATAGCTCTCTCATCATTAATAATCTTTTTCTCGCAGGTGTATAATAGCTTACTTTCTCTGCCACCTCGAGGTATAGAAAAATCAAATCCCCAAAGCGTTAAACTATTACGGTAATACTCAAGCCAAATATCAAATACCTTATTCTTACCTATTTCGTAGGACATAACCATAAATTGGATTAAGCCTTCATAACTTTTATGGAAGTGTCCCCTATTGCGCAATTTTAGGAGATCGCTCAGGTTTGCCACCAAATCTAATTTCCCCTGATTTTCAGAGCCTTCATCGCTCCCAAAGCTGCTAGTCCTATCCATGCTATATTTTCTAAAAATTTTCTAAAAAACTTGGCTATAAGACCCATAAACCCTCATTGGGTAACATCGATTTAATGTTACATTTGTCTTCAATGGGTAGTGTCATGCGTTTATCGCCTGGCGAGAAGACAACGTTTTTTTTATCTGCACTATATAAGTTTCTGGACGTTCTCCAGGCTACGAGCTATTAAAATGCTATCCAAAAGAACCCTTTCTGAACGCGACATTTGTACTAAGTATATTACACCGGCCATTGAGCAGGCTGGCTGGAAAGATAAATTTCTGGAGGAGGTTACATTTACAGACGGTCGCATCTACGTCCGGGGGAAAATGACGGCGCGAGGAAAAGCCAAACGGGCTGATTATATTCTCTATTATAAACCTAACATTCCTGTAGCTATAATTGAGGCCAAGCACAATAAGCATTCTATCAGTGATGGTATGCAGCAGGCCTTAGAGTATGCCCGTATTCTTGATATTCCCTGTGTATTCTCGTCTAACGGTGACGGTTTCGTATATCATGACCGAACCGCTACTGACGAAACGATTGAACAGGAACTGGATCTAAATGCCTTTCCGACTCCAGATGAGCTTTGGCAAACGTATAAGCGATATAAAGGCATAGAAACTACAACCGCTGAGCTCATTGCCTCACAGGATTACTTTCTGGATAGCACCGGTCGAAAACCTCGTTATTATCAGCAAATAGCCATAAACCGAACTGTTGAAGCTATTGCTAAAGGTCAAAACAGGATTCTTCTCGTTATGGCGACAGGCACTGGTAAGACCTATACGGCGTTTCAGATTATCTACCGTTTATGGAAAAGCGGTTTTAAAAAGCGTATTCTTTTTCTTGCCGATCGCACTGCCCTGATTGACCAAACCCGACGAGGAGACTTTAAGCACTTCCGTGATAAAATGACAGTCATTCGTAAAAAACTGGTGTCGATCGATGGGAAGGAACAAATGGTATCAAGCCGTAAACGGGGTATTGACTCAACCGACAAGGCATACTAAATCTATTTAGGTTTATATCAGGGGTTGACTAGTTCAGAAGGAATTGATGCTTTTAAGGACTTTTCACCCGACTTCTTTGACCTTATTGTAGTAGATGAGTGTCACCGGGGCAGCGCATCTGAAGATTCAGCCTGGCGAGAAATCCTGGCTTACTTCAATAAAGCTACGCAGATTGGTCTGACGGCAACACCTAAAGAAACCTCCCACATTTCTAACAGTGAATATTTTGGCGATCCAGTCTATACATATTCACTTCGGCAAGGTATTGACGACGGATTTTTGGCTCCATATCGAGTCGTGCGCGTTGGCTTAAATATTGACTTGGAAGGCTGGCGACCCGAAAAAGGGAAGAAAGATAAACGTGGCAATCCGGTTGAAGACCGTATCTACAATCGTTTAGATTTCGACCGAAATATTGTTGTCGAAGAGCGTCGGAAATTAGTAGCGCAGAAAATTACTGAGTATCTGCACGGTCAGGGTCGATTCATGAAAACCATCGTGTTTTGTGTTGACATTGAACATGCTGAAGGGATGCGTTCGGCACTGGCTCGCTGCAATGCTGATTTGGTTAGCCAAAACAGCAAATATGTCATGCGGATTACGGGCGATGAGGAAGAAGGTAAGCGAGAGCTCGACAACTTTATCAATCCTGAGGAACGTTACCCAGTCATTGCGACAACATCAAAATTAATGACAACAGGCGTTGACGCGCAGACTTGCCAACTGATTGTTCTCGATAGTAATATCCAGTCGATGACTGAATTCAAGCAAATAATTGGCCGGGGAACACGTATCAATGAGGAATTTGGGAAGCTCTATTTTACTATCCTCGACTTCCGAAACGTTACCGATCTGTTTGCTGACCCAGCTTTCGATGGCGATCCAGTACGCATCAAAGTTGTCAGTGAGGACGATACAATAGAACACGTAGAAGATGAAGAAATAGCTGCTGATGTACCTATAATAGATGAAGAAACGGGTGACGAACTTATACCTGAGCCCCCTAAAATTCGGTATATCGTTGAGGATAACGAAACTCTTGTTAACGACGACCGTAAAGTGTTTGTCAATGGCGTAGACGTAACCGTTCTGGCTAGTCGTGATCTGATTTTTGACAATGATGGAAAGGCCATTATGATAGGTTTGAAAGACTATACCCGCGACAAATTCAGAGCAAAATTCCAGACTATGACCGAGTTCATGACCTACTGGAATGCAAATGACCGTAAAGAAGCCATCGTCCAGGAACTGACCGAACAAGGAGTCTTGCTTGACACATTTCTTGACGCCGTAGATAAAGACGCGGACTTGTTTGACTTGATTTGCCACGTCGCATACGACCAAAAACCGCTGACCCGCCAGGAGCGAGCTAATGAAGTAAAGAAGCGTAATTACTTCACTAAATATGGCGAACAAGCTCGAGCTGTATTAGAAAGCCTTCTTGATAAATATGCTGATGAAGGCATTCAAAACATTGAAGATGTAAAAGTCTTACAAGTGAAACCCTTCGACCTCTTCGGGTCACCGATGGAGATTATAAGAACCTTCGGTGGTAAAGATAAATATCTTGAAGCCGTTCGAGACCTGGAAGATCAGATCTATAAAATCACTGCCTAAAGCAAAAACTACGTTCAGTAAAATCGTTGCTATGCCCCAACGCATTGAAATCATCAATAACTGGAATCTCAGAAAGCTGTTTGACCAGATGGAACAGGGGAATATAAAAATCCCCCGTTTTCAACGTGGTTATGTCTGGGAACGGACTAAAGTGGTCAAATTACTCAATAGCATTTATAAGCAATTTCCTATCGGATCACTGTTTTTGTGGGAAGCTGACTCACAATTTGCTCACTTTAATCGGGAGATTCCTGAACTAGGTCTGCCTGCTGAACCAGAGTCAGGCCGTTATCAATTTATCTTGGATGGGCAGCAACGTACCACCTCATTATTCGTCGCCCTACGTAACAAAACCATCCGTACAATTAACTACGGTGCTATTTGCTTTAACCTGGAAAGTTGTGAATTCAAAATTCCGCGCTTACTCAGTGATCGGCATAACGAGCCAGCGTGGAAGCTAATGGATACTGCGGCTTATTCCGAAGTTTTACGGCGCTATGTTCTCTACGATGCGGAGAATAAAACAGATTTTGCTTCGGCCTGGGAAAATTGTCGTCAGCAATTCTCGGACTATCCAATTAGCATTATCAAGTCATCGAATATGCAGTTGGATGAGGTAGTCGATATTTTCGAGCGTATCAATCAAGGAGGGAAACGGCTCTCATTGTTCGATCTGGTACATGCTGGTGCCTGGGCTACGGATTTTGATTTACGTGATAAAGTAGATGAGTTTAATCAGGAGCTCCCTATCAAAGTGTATGGTGCAATTGATTCAGAAGTTTTTACACAGTCGCTAGCTCTCAATATCTTTAATGATTGTCTTCAAGGCAGTCAGCTCAAATTAACGGCTGATTTAGGGCGACAACATTGGACCCAGACTGCAGAATGCATTCGTCGGGCAATTGACTATTTACGAACCTTAGGCGTAGCGAATTATTCTTTTCTACCCTACAACTCTCAACTCTCAGTTATTCAGCATTATTTCTACTGTTCAGGTCGTTCGTCTGCTCGTGCTGAGCATGTAGGTCTTTTGAACGAGTGGTTCTGGACGTCTACCTTTTCACAACGTTTTTCAAGCTCAAGCTTAAGCCGAATGAAAGATGATACCGAATGGGTGAGGAGTTTGTTAGCAGGCAGTGCACAGCCAAATACCTTCCCGGTTACGCTGACAGTTAGCGATTTGATACGGGTAAAAATGAAGAATGCGTCGGTTGTTAAGAATGGAGTTTTGTGCTTAATGGCTCTACAAAAGCCACGCGATTTTCATAACGGGCAACCCGTTAATCTGGAACAAACACAGGTATCGCGTTCAAACTCACAACAGAACCATCATTTATTTCCTTATTCACGACGACAGGAATTAGGAATAAACGATCAAGATATTCATTCAGTGGTGAATTTTGCTCTAATTTCGGGGGCGCTCAACCGCGAAATATCGAATAAAAAGCCAAGTCAGTATATGCTAGGATACGCTGACGAAACAGGTGCAGAAACCCTTATAGCTGACTCAAGGGCCGAATCTGGGTTTATGAACTATCTGGGTAGTCATTTCATAGACCGCAAAGCCTATAATGCCTTACTACGAGACGAGTATCCAGCGTTTGTCCAAGCAAGGGGCGAACAAATCTTGGAGGCAATTAAACAGCGAGCAGGTAACGCGTATGCTAGAACAACATCTGATCAAACACCTTTGGAAGAGATGTCAGTTGATGAAACTGAAGATGTAGTGATTACCGATTAATTTATATTCTCATTGTAGTTTAAATGGCCAACTTACAAGGCATTATTAAATCCATCCGCGACATCATGCGCGAAGACAAGGGCGTCAACGGCGATGCTCAGCGTATTGAACAACTCGGGTGGATGTTATTCTTGAAAATCTTCGACGATAAGGACCAGGAAATGGAACTGCTCGTTGATGATTACGTATCGCCTATTCCAACTGATTTTCAATGGCGTAACTGGGCTGCTGACTCAGAAGGAATGACTGGTGACGTACTTCTTGAGTTTGTGGATCGACGGTTATTCCCTACGCTACGTGAGCTGTCCCGTACCGTCAGTGTCGGTGGAGCTAATCCACGTGCATTGCTCATACAGGAGGTATTCGAAGGGAACAATAATTACATGAAGTCAGGGACGAATCTGCGTAAGGTTTGTAATAAGCTAGCCGAAATTGACTTCAATAGTGCCACTGAGCGGCATCTCTTTGGCGACCTGTATGAAAACATTCTACGGGAACTGCAATCGGCAGGCGATAGTGGAGAGTTTTATACTCCCCGCGCTGTGACTCAGTTCATGACCGATACGATTAACCCTCAACTAGGCGAAATTATTTATGATCCCGCTTGTGGCACCGGAGGTTTTTGACGGCCGCGATTGAGCACCTAAAGCAACAAGCTAATAACGTAGCTGACCGGCAACTGATCCAAAAAAATGTACGGGGGACAGAATATAAACCACTGCCTTTTGTACTGGCGTTAACCAATCTTATTCTGCATGATGTAGAACTGCCCCTCATTGCGTACGATGACTCTCTGAGCCGAGAATACACTAGCATCCGCGACCGCGACCGGGTTGATGTGATTCTGGCTAACCCACCCTTTGGTGGAACGGTAGCCAACGGCAACGAAGGTAATTTTCCGCTAACGTACCGGACCAAGGAAAGTGCCGACCTATTTCTGGTCCAGATGATTCATCTGCTGAAAGCGGGTGGCCGGGCGGCTATCGTGTTGCCCGATGGCTCCCTGACGGGCGACGGGGTGAAACAACGCATCCGCGAAAAGCTACTAACCGACTGCAACCTACATACCATTGTCCGGTTGCCGCAATCGGTGTTTGCACCCTACGCTACGGTAAGTACTAATCTGCTCTTTTTTGAGAAAAAACAAAGTATTGATCTGACTCCCGGTGCCGGGCCGCTATTCGATGCTCCCCGAAACCACAAGATGGCGACCAAAGAAATCTGGTATTACGAACACCGGCTACCTGATGGACAGAAAGCCTACAGCAAGACCAAGACTATCCGGATAGAGGAGTTCGATGGACTGAAAGCCTGGTGGGAAGCCCGCGAAGAAAACGACCAGGCCTGGCGCGTACCCATTAACCAAATCGTGGCCCGAAACTTTGATCTGGACATTAAAAACCCGCACCGAAAAGCCGAAGAGGCTCCCGTTGAAACAGCTGAATTGTTGGCATTGCTGGGACAGTCGATGCAACGGAGTATAGATTTATTAGCAGAACTGGAGCAATCTTTAGTTTAACGGCTCGATTAATGTTTAAGAATTATAAAATCAGTGATTTTTTAACCCGTGTACGATTTCCTGTACATATTGACGATGAGCTGTCGTATCGGTTAGTTACGATACGAATGCGGCATCAGGGAGTCTGCCTGAGAACAACCAAACCAGGTATTGATATTGGGACTAAGACAATGTACCGAGTGAAGGCTGGTCAGTTTATTCTTTCTGGCATTGATGCTCGCAACGGAGCCTTCGGAATAATACCAGAAGAGCTAGGTGGGGCCGTTGTTACAAATGACTTCTGGTACTTTGATATTGATGAGTCGATTATTGATAAAGCCTACTTTCTGTATCTGACCTCAACCTCATTTTTTGATAATCTGTGCCGACTAGCCAGCGATGGGACTACCAATCGGGTGCGTTTGCAGGCGAATAAGTTTTATAGTTACGAGGTCTCATTACCACCAATTGACGAGCAACGTGTGGTGCTTGAGCAACTGCTACAGGCAAATGGCAAACTCAACGCCCTCCAAACCGAACTTAACCAGCAGGACGAACTACTCAAAAAACTCCAGCAAGCCATTTTGCAAGATGCCATACAGGGCAAGTTAACAGCCCGTTGGCGGGAGCAACACGGCCCAGCCACCGAAACCGGCACCCAGCTCCTCGCCTGTATACAGGCTGCAAAAGCCGAACTTGTTAAGCAGAAGAAACTAAAAAAAGAAAAGCCACTGCCACCCATCACCAACGCCGAAAAACCGTTTGAATTGCCGGATGGTTGGGTTTGGTGTAGGTTGGGGGAAGCAGGGATATTAGATAGAGGGAAATCAAAGCACAGACCACGTAATGACGAAAGGTTATTTAAAAATGGAAGTGTACCTTTCATTCAAACAGGCGATGTAGCTCAATCAAAAAAAACAGGCTTTTTAATTAAATCCTATTCCACAACGTATAATGAATTTGGATTGGCCCAAAGTAGGCTTTGGCCATCAGGGACACTTTGTATCACTATTGCTGCAAACATCGCTGAAACAGGATTTCTTACTTTTGACGCTTGTTTCCCTGATAGTGTAGTAGGATTCACACCCCTAAATGATCAGGCCACATCTTCATTCGTCCGGTACTTTATTGACGTATCGAAATCTTACATTGAGCGTTATGCTCCAGCAACCGCCCAAAAGAATATTAATCTTGGTATTCTAGGGGAGCTTTATTTCCCCCTTCCACCCCTCACTGAACAGCAAGCCATTGTTGAAGCTGTGGAGCAGGCGATGGAAAAGCTGGGCCAATTGCGAGATGAATTAACTCATCAGCGCACACAGGCCGGAGAGTTGCTCAAGGCGTTGCTGCACCGGGCGTTTCAGGTAGAGGAAGCAAACGAAGTTGACGTGGCTACGCCAGTGGAAGGGTAGCCACGTCTTTCTAATTGTTGCTAACAGGCGTTAGTTTGTCTTTAACCTTAGACAAACTGTCATATTGCATTTGCAGCTTAATGGCTCGTATCTTCTGTTCAATCAGGTCGTTGTCTCGTGTGGCATTAGCAACTGGTGCCGTCAATGACGCTGGCTGAACTAGGGTAGCCGCACTGTTCAGGGCATTTCCCGCATTGGCAATCTGCGATGCCGATAAGCCCGGTTGCTTGATGCTCAGCTTGCGAATACCACCTGTATTTAAATCGTATTCAACGCCTGTGCTTGAGGATTTTTCGGGCAGAAAAGCCAGTTTACCCCATTGGGGCATTACGACAGTCGCCACCGCTACAGTCTTTTGTGGAATGGTCTTACCGTCTTTCTTGCCATCGAGCGTTACCTTAGTCCTTGCCCATACCGGAACATTATACGACAATCCCCGATTATCAAGCGAGGCACTGGTCGACTCACTTATGTAATCAGCCATTTGTTTCTTAAATGTATGCGATACCACCAGTTTATATACCTTCTGAGCTGCGGTATCAGGCTGGGCAGCAAACGTTACAAAATCCCGAAGATAATCATTCTGATACGTACCCGCATCGGGGCTAGCATGCAACACAGGCGTGCCATCTTTAGCTAATGAAAACAAGTTTATCGTTTCTGTAGGATCTGTATTGGCCGCTGGCTTATTAAGCAGAATATCCATACGGAGAATCAGCTGCGTTTTGGTTTCATCAAACGTCAGATGCGACAGCAAGGCTTCTTCCATCTTATCAAGCTCTTCGAGTTTCCGTTTAAAAATACCTTCCGATCCTGCGTTATCATCCTGCTGGATAAGAGCTGTCCGGGCTGCCCGCACGGCTTTAAGATCACTCTTACGTTTTTGAAAACTGGTTAAATCATCAGTATCAGGATCGGCCAGGTTAGCGCCAGTTTGCTCATTGGCCGATTTGGGTAAGATTAGTGTAGAAATGATACCAGCGACACTCTGCACACCCTGCACCACCAGATCGAATGTTTTGTCCTGATTGACCATATCACTTTGTGTCATTTGCCCCAGTTCATTGAGTGTGGCCGTGAGTTCACGATTTTTATTCCACTTGTTTTTTAGCTCAATGTAAAACACCTTACTGGGGTCAGGTACAGGGCGGGTAGTAATTTTTATTTCCTCATCCTTAATTTTATAGAAGGTGTAAGAATCCCCATTGGCAGCCCATTTACTTTGCAGTTCTGTTGCATCTTTTGTTCCTAAGCGTTCCTTTAAAGCTTCCTCCCAGCAATTGTCGCCTTTATCACGGACAATACGCATCACTGGAATTTCGACGGAGATAACTGTCATGGGTAGTGTATAATACAATCCTCCTTCACTGTTTTTGGTTTCTGTTGGGATACTCTCTATCCGTTTTACGGTCAATAACGACTTTTTGGTCAAGAAAGACGGATTGCAACTGCTAAAGA
Source organism: Spirosoma sp. KCTC 42546 (assembly GCF_006965485.1). Classification (NCBI taxonomy): domain Bacteria; kingdom Pseudomonadati; phylum Bacteroidota; class Cytophagia; order Cytophagales; family Cytophagaceae; genus Spirosoma; species Spirosoma sp. KCTC 42546. Next base: position 897,103 of record NZ_CP041360.1, on the reverse strand, counting down.
GTAAAAAAAGCAGCAATGTAGAGATGCGAATGGGATAGAAATTCATAGCAGTGGTTATTAGCGGATTTTGAGAAAATAATCAGTTCGGAAAATTTGGGTAAGCAGCCCAAGTTCAGCATAACTTAGTTTAGACGGGCACGTATCGAGATTTTCCATTAATTCCCGGTAAGTGCGTCGAACCGGTTGGTTAGGGTCGGTCTGACGGGCTTTTCGATACAAGGCGTCCGTAAACACGCTACCTGTAGTACTACCACCCGTTATATTGGCTGTATGCGAAGCTCCCAGATAAATCATTTGATAGGTTTTAGCCGGGTCTTGAGCTGCCTGGAGGCACGAGGTGAAAAATGTTTGTCGAGAATTATTAAACTTTATTTCATTGCTAAAACGCAAGTTCCGAAGAGTAGTAATGGCTAAAAATCGTTGGTTATCGGCCTGGCGGATAGCAGTGCGCCTACGGGATGCCGATACTTCTGTGGGTTGGTGTTCTAGAAGTGAAAAATCGTACGACTCACCCGAATGGCATGCATCCACAATCATAACGAGTCGTACGCCACGCTGATAGCTATTCCAAATCGGCCTTAATAAGTCATCTACAATACGTCGGTCACTGGCTACTAGTATACCATCCATACCTGATAGCTCATCATTGTCTAAATCAGGAGTAGTATCACCATGTCCACTGAAGTAGAAAACGACTAAATCGCCGGTCTTTGCTTTAGTACTCATCGATTTCAGGTTTTCTAAAATAGAACTGGCCTGAGTGTCTGACGTGCTACTTAAGATTTTAATATTTGGATCTTTGAACTTTGCTGCCTGCAACAGCTTTTGTATTTTTTCGAGGTCTTTGGCGACCCCAGCTGTTGCATTATTATCAAACGGATGTCCTTTTGAACTTACAGCTGTTGTCGAACGTACACCGACTAAAACTGCATACCCTTCCTGTTGTGCTAAACCAACTTTTAGATTAAAAAAAGCACAAGCGCCACACAGTGCGCTTTTATAAAGACAGCGTAGATTCATGAGTCGGAAGCAATTCATTAAACTTCTGCAAACTACACTAGCTGCTAGTTACTGGGCAATGGGAAATTTCCCGTATCTCAGCGCGAAATCACCTAAAGAATAGCTTAACGTACAAACTTTTTATTATCGAGCAGTAATCAACTCATTTTCAGAAGTATTTATTACGTATACTCAACCAGTAATGATGGTTAATATCTTGCTTTTACCGCAGATGTCTTACCTGAAGGGTATAGAGTTGATGCACCGAAATACAACAGTAAATGCATAATTTTGAATCGTACTTGACTACACTAATTCCATGCCTCCTACCGCTGACGATTTTTCTAATGCACTAAACAGCCTGCTCCAACAGGCTCAACAAGCTAGTCAATCTCACCTTGTTGTCAATTCTGGTAATTTGCATCGTCAGGTTGGTGGCTACCCAGGCCCAAATCATCGAATGCCAATGTGCTGTCGTGTAATGCGAGGTGCTAGAACAGAAAATGATGTTATTCTTGAAGCACCCCCTCTGGGCGATGGAGCATCATTAACTATCAAATACTTACTGCCACGACCATAAATATTCGATTAACTTTTGCTCATTTAGTTTGCAGACACACCACTCCATCGAAGCCATACATAAGGTATTTCAGACAAATGACAGACCAGTTTTAGCTACCTGCGAGGATCTGAATGATTACGTTTGTAAATACCGGTATGTTGAGCGGCAACTTAACGAGTTGTTAGCTTGGGGATTTCTTAAAGAATGGGGCATCCCTGTTCCAGATGCTAGCCTGGTGACTGTCAAACCTGAACATATCACTACTGAGGCATTGCGGGAAGGTGCGCGATTGACATTCTTCGAACGACCTGTATTTGGCTCAATTTATTTGCAGTATGCCCGTGAAGTAGATAATTCTTTGACGGCCTTGGGGGCAAATCGAAACGATGTTCTGAAAATACAAAATCGGGTAGATTTACTTCGAATAGCACTCTTCGATCTATGGACAGCGAATGAAGATCGCAATGGTAATAACTATAATTTGCTTCTAGTACCTATTCAGTCAGGCAAATTTTTCATCCATGCGATTGACCACGCAGCATGTTTTAATTCTGGTAACGTTGGTCAGTATACGTTATCGTCTTTGACTGAAGAGGATAGCGTTCTATCAACTGACTTCTGCCGATTGCTCTATGCGAACAGTACAGTTTTAAAGCGGGACGGTGAAATTGTGTTGTCATCTTTCCGACAAAAGTCGCACTTTGTGCAAAAGCATTACCGAAAATAGTGAACTTTGTGCCCCCGTTATGGAATATTGATACTGCTGAACGGCAGCAATGGCTTATTGAAAACCTTTTTGATGACGCCTGGTTAAGCCAGGCAGAGTCAGATTTCAGGCACTATTTACAGCTATTATTACGTTAATATACAAAAGCAATAGAGTAATGAATCCCTAAAAACGGTCTTCTTATATGACAACATTTTACAGCATAATATACGCCAATATTCGTCCATCCCTGGATGAACGGGTGAGTATTGCCCTGTTGTTACGTGACGATAACCGCCTGATTTTTCATTACGCTCCAGAAAAATTAGATGCTCTCCGAGTATTATTACCGGCGGAAGCATATAGCCTAGCTCGTACGCTTGTCAAAAATCTAGATGAGTATATAGGAAATCCGGAACCTGTTAATAAATACTTCAACTATAAAGTATCAATAGAGCCGTTTGAGCGTCGATTTTTAGAGAAAAGCTATGTGTCTTATCTAGCAACATATAGCAACAATCTAATAACTTTCTCGGAGCCTAAAGCGATTGACTTACCCGTGACGGACGATGTATTTATTCGTTTGTTTCAAAAATATATTCATCAGGACTGGGAAACTGCCCGTAAACACGCATCAAATAGCAATGTTGTGGAACGCGTCCGTCGTGAATTGTATCCTAAAGTAAAAGGACGGGTTAATCTGGATGCCACAATTACTGCTCAGGTTGTTCCTGGCCTTATTGCACCTACAAAGGTGAATATTGCCGGCCGCAACGAAGTCGGCATGATTGGACAAGTAATCGACTTCGAAAAGAAGCAACTTTATTCACTGGAAGCAGATATAAATCGAATTGTTGCCTTAGCAAGAGCCTTCGAGGCTAACGGCGAAGTAGATGGTAAGTACTTCCTGATTGGTAAAGAGCCAGGTCTTAACTTCCCGTTTCAGCGAGAAATATGGCAGAACGTTCGCCAACAGCGGACATTTGAATTTGTACCAGAAAACGAAACTGAGCGGATCGACGAATACATCGCCAAACATAATGTGCAGCCACTCATGCCAGAAGATACGATTGAAGCTGAAGGCTAGATAGGGCTTTATCCCAGTTTAGGCAATCGTGATCTTGAGCTTTCTATATTTTTTGCTTTCTTCTTCACACTATTGTCATTCCTTTTCTTGCTGGTAACGTCTGATAAGATAGATTTTTGGTCACTTTTTACAGCTAGGTGAGTTTCTGACGCTGTAGTTTTATTAGCCATTGGGTGTAGTAATTGGGCCTCACTATAAGGCTTTGAGCTGCGAAGTGTCTGCTGTAGCTGTTTTTGTAATGATCCTGCGCTAAACTCTTTACCGATGTTACGTCCTCGAATGAAACGACCGTTGGCTTCAAACGTAATTCCTGTTATAGCTCCTTTCCCCTTTTTCTGTTTTCTATGCTGGAAATGGATCCGAATTTGCTGTAATTGAAGCTTTTGAGCCAGCTCAACCAGAGAAGAAACATTAGGAAGTTCTGCAACTACAACCGCCTGAATTTGGTGTTTAGTTTCCATCCATTCCGCGGACATCACCCGCCCGTTAACTACGTTAGAACGTTGCCGTTCTGCAGCAACGATCAGGCCTTGTCGTTTGGCAATGCGTTTGGCTGCTTCGCGGCTACGATCTTTGCAAAAACTTTTGTCAACCGTACGACCATCAAAATCTACCCGACTCATCACTAAATGGATATGGGGATGAGTGGTATCATTATGTTTTACTAACAACCACTGTATATTATCGGGATCAAGACGAAGTTCACGCATATAATCCTCAGCTAACCCAATTAATTGGGGGTCAGTCAGTTTTGGGCGGTCATCCGCATGAAATGCTAAGGCAGTGTGCCATACCGCAACCCCTAAATCTGTATTTAGCACTCTGTGCCGATTGAAATCCGATATCATCTGTTCCATTGACCCTAACCGTACGCCATTAGCCGCCAAAATTTCGGCCTGCTTATTAGCCTGTAAATCGTCGTGATGGCCTTCGAATAGATACCGCACTACCCCACTAAAGCTACGTCCTACACTTACTTTGGCAATCATATGGGTATGTTGATAATAGGTACGTCCTTCCGATCAATTCTTCGAATTCGATCATACTCATCCAGAATAGCGCTTATTCTTTGTATGAGGCCTGTTACTTGAACAACCACCGCCAGAAATCCTGCTGTATCCGCCTGCCTTCCCAGTTGCTGTAAGTAATTAGACTGATTAGCTAACTGCCCTAAAATCCGCTCTTGCTCAACGGTTGCTAAAGGCGACAGTCCTTTACCCAGCCCGTTCATTTTCATTAAACGTCGAATTAGCCCAGCCATTGATCCATGCTGTCGTTTTGGCCTTGCATTGCGGCTAGTAGGTACAAATAACGGTTCATGACCAGCTAGTTTTTTGAAGTATTGGTATTCGCTTTCGGTTAAGGCAATCGTCACTTTATGACACCGAATCTGCTCCGCTTTTTTGGTTGGGCGTCCCGAGCGTTTAGCTTGCGAATCTTGGTTGAAAGTATGGCCTTGCTCCATAGCCAGATTTAGAGAATTCTAAGTGAAACAATCATTTCCCCCCGGCGAAAAGACAACTCGCTCCAAATAAAAATTATCAATCTTCTAATAATTAGCCGAAAATATTCTAATAATAACATTTTTTCTAACGTTCATTTGACAAATCTATAATAATTAGCCGAAATGATGTATTTTTAAGTAAAAATCAATTGTAGACATATGATGAACGCTACGACGAAAAAGGACTTACTCTATGTGTTTCGAAAACGTAACACGAAACGCAGAGACCTGCTCTTTTTACACTACCAAGAATGGTTTGAATCTCCCCTAACGGCTGATGTACTGGCTCAGAAAATTTCAGATGATTTAGGTATCGAGGTAGGTCCCAGTATTATTTATCACATCCGATCTAAACATAAACCCAGACGATCTAAACTAGCTGTGAACTCAGTAGGTAAATCAGCAATAGTTAGCCCTAATCCCCAAGCACTTGCCGTAACAGTACCCGATTTAGATTCACTTACTAAGCAATCTTCACTCATCCAATTCCTACCAAGCTAATCACTATTTACCGAGCAAACCGATGAAACAATTTCACTTTATCCTTCAAGCCAAAGGTGGCGTAGGTAAATCATTTTTGACATACCTCTATGCGCTGGCGAATGAACACGAACCCTCCATTTTGTTTTTAGATGTAGATAACTCTACGAAAACTAGTGATCGCCAATTGGCCTTCCTTAGAAGCCAGAAACGGGTAGCTAAGCTTTCTCTTTTCAACGAACGCGATAAACAAGATAGGCAATTACTACTTCGATCGGTATTGGAGTTATCGGCCCTTCCCTATAATCACTATTTTTTGGATTTTGGAGCACCAGAGTCCGAACAACTTCCCGCTTTACTTCGACGGGATATTCCCGCAGCGCTTTTCAAACGGGTTGAGCGGCAAACACAAGGCCAGTTTATTTTCCATATTGTCATTGGTGGGAATACGGCGTTCAAACCTTGTATTGAATACCTTGTGGATGTAGTGACCTTGCTTGGTCAATTATTTCCAGTCATTGTACATGCTAACCAATATGGTTTCGTGGGGCCAGCCCGCTCAGACCAACAAACTGTACTACAACAGTTTTGTCAATCAAATGCTATACCTCTGCAAAATTTCGGCAACATCGATGCCGATAGTGAGGTTGGCAAGCAGATTATTCATTATGCGCAATTAGGCAAAGGCTTATCTGAATATGACTTCTTAGAGCGTATGTTAATGGAGCGGGAAATTGAGCAATTAGTAACCGAACAGAGTAATGCAGGTCATTGACGATCGACGGGCAGCGGCACAACGCAAATATGGATTTGACGTAGGTAAAACAGGGGCTTTATTGCTACTTGAAGTTGATGAAGTTGGTAGCCGCTATCAAACGCTTATTCAACAGGCAACAGCTGGTATCAGAGAAAGTCAGCAACCATTGCAAACCGATAATCCCAAGGCGGCTTTCTGGTATGGTGTAGGTCGTAATGGAGTTTGGACTATACCAATAATGCTTACTATTGCTATAGTGAGTTGGTTTTATTCTCAACAGCAAAGCTATCAGGCGATTAAAGCTACGTTAGATAAGTACCCGAATGCCGCCGAGTTTCAGTTTTTAATGCAATTGGGCCAGTTGGAGCGCTCAGAAGACGGAGCTTTAAATTTAATTCTTAGGGCAGCTCCGTCAAAAGGTACTATTGAAGCGGGTAAACATTATGTGTACAACAGCGACTGTAAGTGCGTGAAAGTACCATTGCATTATTGATAGCAATGTAGGAGGGGGTTTTGATTAGGTGCTTTTTAGTTGAAGAGCCTTCCAGGCATATGCCTGCTTAACTTTATCAAACGATAGCAGTGCCTCCCCTGAAACAGTTTCTTCCGACGTTTAAGTAAACTTTTTCAATAAAATTGGAGACATAAAAACATCACCGACAAAACCAAAATCTTTACCGTTGACGCGTCTTAATGGCCCACTGAAGGTTTTAAATACTTTATCAGAAGGAACTTTCTTCGTTGGTTTTACTGATAAAGGTACCCAGAATAGCCCATCCTTACCAGTACGTTCTTCCAAGCGAAGAGCGACAAAATTACCTGGTTGAACACGTGACATCCATTGCTCATATTTGAAATGCCCAACTACAGTCTGACTAACCATAAAATGGGCAATCTTTTTGTCGGTAATTAGATGGGTAACAACTCCTATTTGCCCAGGTATATCTTCATAAATTAGATTATTCGTAAGCAGCGGGAAACTCTAATACGGCTTCTTGTTATTTGGTTGGATTGTTGAGGTGGCCAGTTTAGTAATTGAGTAAGATCAGACGAAGTTTTACTTTCTAAAGCACTGATTACTAAATCTTTCGTGTATGAAATGGTTTTTATGCCTTTGTTTCGGTTTTATCAGCTTAAACACTTGTTTTGGGCAGTCATCCACCATAGATACGTTATCTACCAAGGAGAGTCGTTCTACAGATGAATTATATATTTTAGCTTTTGGGTTTATACAACAAAAGAACTATCAGCAAGCTCTTCCACTCCTCCAAAAGGTCCTTAAGATCAAAGAGCAGGTCGTAGGTAAAAACCATATCGATTATGCCAACAGTCTCAATACTCTTGCTTTGTGCTATCAGGTCATGGGTCAATACGAGCAGGCCATGCCACTCTGTCAACAGGCTCTTAAAATCAGAGAGCAGGCTGTAGGCAAAAACCATCCTGAATATGCTAAAAGCCTTGACAACTTGGCTGAACTTTATCAAAATATAGGTCAGTATGAGAAGGCCCTCCCGCTTTCCCAACAAGCCCTTAAAATTAGGGAGCAGACATTAGGTAAAAACCATCCCGACTATATTAACAGCCTTAGTAATCTGGCTGGACTCTATCAAGACATAGGTCAGTATAAAGAGGCTATTTTACTCTGCCAACAGTTACTCAGACTCACTGAGCAGACTGTAGGTAAAAACCACCCTGAATATGCAGAGAGCCTTAATACTTTTGCTTTGTGCTATCATGGTATGGGCCAGTATCAGCAAGCTCTGCCACTCTATCAACAGGCTCTTAAAATCAGAGGGCAGACATTAGGCAAAAACCATCCTGAATATGCTAAAGGCCTTGACAACTTGGCTGAACTCTGTAAAGACATGGGCCAATATGAGCAGGCACTCATATTCTACCAACAGGCTCTTAAGATCAAAGAGCAGACAATAGATAAAAAACAACCTAGCTATACTACCAGCCTCAATAATTTGGCTGGGCTTTATAGAGAAATAGGCCAGTATAAGCAGGCCCTTTCACTCTATAAAGAGACACTCTTGCTTACAGAGCAAGCTGGATACAAAAGCCATCCTAATTATACTACTAGTCTTAATAACCTTGCTACAGTCTATCGACAAATGGGGAGTTATGAGCAGGCCATTCCTCTCTTGCAACAGGTACTTACGATCACAGAGCAAGTAGAAGGGAAAAAATACCCCCACTATGCAAGGGCACTTAATAACCTTGCTGTAGTTTATCAAGAGATGGGCCTAAATAATCAGATCCTCCTACTCTATCAACAGTCGCTCTTGCTTACAGAGCAGGCTGTAGGCAAAAACCACCCTAATTATGCCACCAGTCTTAGTAATATAGCTGTAGCCTATCAAGACATAGGCCAGTATCAGCGGGCTCTCCCACTTCTCCAACAAGCCCTTAAAATCAGCGAGCAGGTTGTAGGCAAAAAACATCTTGACTATGCTAACAGCCTCAATAATCTGGCTGGACTCTACCAAGTCATGGGTCGGTATAAAGAAGCTATTTTGCTTTGTCAACAGGCACTTAATATTAGAGCGCAAGCCGTTGGCAAAAAACATCTTGACTATGCTAACAGCCTCAGTAACCTGGCTGGACTCTATCAAGACATGGGCCAGTATCAACGGGCTCTCCCACTTCTCCAACAAGCTCTTAGAATTAGAGAGCAGGCTGTAGGTAAAAATCACCCCAAGTATATTGACGACCTCTATAAACTGTCTGAACTTTATCAAGCCATGAGCCAGTACGAGCGGGCAGCCGACTTTCTGGCACAAAGTCAGGCGATCTTTAAAACACAACTGCGACAGAATCTACCAATCCTGACTCCTAAAGATATAGGAACCTATCTAACGAATAATGATGATCGTATTCACGCTACGCTATCATTAGCATATAAACATTCCCTTCAAAATTTGGCTATCCAAGGTTACAATGACATTCTAACTCGCAAAGGCTTACAACTGCTTGCCATCCAAAACCTCCAGAAACTCACCCAACATGCTCAGGATACAACCGTTGTCCGGCTACAACAACTCTATATGGGCATTCGTAAGCGAATCAACAACGCCTATGCCAAGGGACAATTAAATAATATAGAAGTACTGCAAGCACAGGCTGATTCCGTCAACCAACAATTCCTGACTCTGTTGCCTCAGTATAAACAAGCCTTTGATGAGCTAACCATTACCTGGCAACAAGTTCAAAAAAAACTCAAGCCCGACGAAGCTGCCATAGAGTATGTCCAGTTCCGGTACTACGACAAAAAATGGACCGAAACTACATTATATGCAGCCCTTCTCATACGACCACAGATTGCAGCTCCCCAATTCATTAAACTTACTGACGCACAGCCTCTTCAACGGTTGGTCTCACAAACCTTATCACCTAAGAATATCAACACTCTCTATCAAGGTGTCAAGGGAGACTCCCTATATCGACTTTTGTGGCAACCTATTGAAAAAGCTCTCAACGGAGCCAAAACTATCTATTACTCAGTTGATGGATTGCTTCACTATATTGCTTTGGCCGCTATACCCACCCCCACAGGCAAGCCTTTAGGCTTGCAAGATAACCTTAAACTTATTCCCCTCAGCTCAACACGCCTACTTACACAGTCCACTCGACAAACTGACCTATCATACAGCCCACAAATGAGTGCCGTCATATATGGAGCTATGCACTATGACCCCGATAGTAGCTGGATTTATACACGTCACATCTCTCCAGAAGCCTATAATCATTGGCTTGAACAATCGGCTCAACTGACCGATCCCCTTTTCTGGATCAACCTGGATAATACTCAGCAGCAGATAGATACAATTCGAACTCTTATTCCCCAGGCATCGGTGCAGAGTGGCGCGGCTGCCTGTGAAGAGAGTATCAAACAGCTTTCTGGCCATGCACCACTGGTACTGCACCTGGCCACTCATGGCTTCTATAAGAACCGAGTTACTACTGCTTTAGAAAGCACTCAAAGTCATCTCCTCGCCCGACTTTTAGCTACCTTGCCAGAACCAATGGAGCGCTCTGGGATAGTGCTTAGTGGTGCCAATTATGCCTGGTCAGGTGGGAAACTGCCCAACGACTCCACGGAAAATGGGATCTTGACAGCCTATGAAGTGGCTGACCTGGACCTTAGTCAGACCCAATTAGTAGTGCTCTCGGCTTGCCAAACGGCTCTTGGAGACTTACAAGGCAGTGAAGGCGTGTTTGGGTTGCAAAGAGGTTTTAAGCAAGCAGGTGTTCGTTATCTATTGTGTAGTCTGTGGCCTGTTGACGAAGAAAAGACCAATGAGTTTATGAGCTACTTTTACACTAACTTAGCACAGGGTCAAACCATTCGTCAGGCATTTCAACTTACACAGAAGGCCATGGAAAAAAACTACCCCAAAGAACCTTATTATTGGGCCGCTTTTACCCTACTTGAATAATAAACTGCATTACAGTATACGAACATACTTTTTCAAGATAAATAGGTTTTTAAAGAGATATCTAAACCATACTGTTAGTTTATATGAAAAATCTTCTGATTATTCTGTTACTAGCGTGTTCTATTAGCTTTGCACAATCCCTACAGGAGCCATCTCCGCTTAATCCGACCCAATTAGAACAAGCCCTCACCCAAGGTAGCCGCAGACAATGGAAAAGTATCCAAACGAAAATGATCCAGGATGAAAATAGTTGCTTTGATGGCGGGATGATATATACCTTCACCAAAGTTGGGAATCAACGATTCCTCACTCTTCAGGAGTGTCAGGACAGTAAATGGGTGATTAATAATTATACTTGGAAGATTATTCAGCAGGAGGGCGAGAATATACTGGTCCTTAGCTACTTAAAGCAACAAGGTAAAAATTTAATAATATATCCCATCCGTATCGTTCCGAAAGACCTTGGAAAACCCCTTAGCAATGGAAACCAACAACTCATCCTCACCATCAGAGGGGCAACCAAAGCAGAGCCCAGTCAATACCTCTACTTCCAATAAGCCGACTGGGACCAAGAAGAAAAGGAAAGACGATCAAAAGAAAATAAATCATATCGACACTTATATCAAAGTGGCTGGCCCTGTCCTTACAGCTATTGGCTTGATATTGGGGGCTTGGCAATTTCAATACCAGCAAGGCGCAAACGATGAACAGGAATTTAAGCGTAGAATCTGGGAAAAACGGTTAGATGCCTATATGACGATTGGAGAGTTAACCGGTAAATTGATTGCAACTCCTGCTCCCAGTCGCCAATTTGATAGTCTGCAACATCATTTTGAGCAACTCTATTGGGGTAAGATGCCTCTCTTTGAGAATGACAGTATAGCATATAGAATGAAATTGGTTAGTGAAGAATTACAGATGCTTCAGATGCAGCAAGGATATAAGTCAGTTTTAAAACAACGTAGCCTTCTGTTAATGCAGACTTGTCAACAATCCTTATATGATTCCTGGAAGAATATAGAGGATAAAAAGCCAAAGACTAATAATAGGCCAAACACCAACTAAAGCAGCGCATCCTCATCGCATACACATTGTATTAAAGTGCCCTGTAGCAGGGCATAATATTGAACCACTATAGGTAAAAATTTCCGGGTAATCTAAAATTTGAGGAGGCATACACAAAATTTATAATACAGGGCAAGTGCGTTCTTGATTACTATTTAGAGGAAATAATAATGATTTTTTAATTAAGTAATTGAGCGAATTTAAAGTGGATTTTAGTGGCTGTTAAAGTGTTGAAATACAGAGCATTACTAAGGTATAAGAAACTGCCTAAATTCACTTGATTACTTAGTAATTCTTCATGAGTAGTCGCTATATCAAATCGTTCCTAAAATCGAGACTGCTCGCTAAACTGTGTCACAGGTGAATAAAGGGACAAAAACTCTTAATTTCACTAACATGACTAACGAGTTCGATTTCGAGGCCTTCAAACAGGCTGCTATCAAAGGCCTTTACGAAGGCAAACCCCTAACGGGCGAAAATGGCCTGTTCGCCCCCTTGCTCAAGCATTTTTTAGAGTCCGCTTTGGAAGGAGAAATGGATGGACATCTGGCCCAAACCCGGCTCATTGAACAGAACCGGCGTAATGGAAAAACTACTAAGCAAGTCAAGAGCAGTGCTGGTCCTTTGGAGTTGCAAACTCCCCGTGATCGTACGGGCAGCTACCAACCCCAGATCGTCCCAAAGCGACAGGTTATACTGACGCCCCAATTGGAACAGAAGGTGCTTTCTCTGTACAGTGTAGGCAATAGCTATGCTGATATTAGTCAACATTTACTGGAGATGTACGGCTATTCACTGTCCGACAGTGAATTAACGGCTATTACAGACAAGGTCATTCCAGCCATGCGAGAATGGCAGAATCGGCCGTTAGAAAGTCTATATACGCTGGTTTGGCTGGATGGCATCTATTACAAAGTGCGTCATGATGGTAAAGTGGTTACCCGCGTGCTTTATAGCGTGATCGGCCTGAGTCTGTCAGGAAAAAAGCAAGTACTGGGTATCTACACGGCTGAAAGTGAGTCGGCTAAGTTTTGGTTGACAGTACTAACGGATCTGAAACAGAGGGGCGTTGAAGATCTGCTCATTACATGTGTTGATGGCTTGAAAGGCTTCGATACGGCTATCGCCAGTGTTTTTCCGGCCACAACCGTGCAGCTCTGTATCGTTCACCAACTGCGCAATAGTTTCCGCTTTGTGCCCGACAAATTGTTGAAAGAATTGGCCAACGATCTGAAGACTGTTTATCAGGCTCCCAACCGGAAACAAGGCTTAGAAAACTTGTTAGTAATTCAGGAAAAATGGGGGCCAGCTTATCCCAAAGCGATCCAACCGTGGTTGGAGAAATGGGAACTACTTTCGCCGTTTTTCGACTACCCAGCCCCTATTCGCAAGGTGATGTATACGGCATCGGCCGCCCGGCACAAACACGGTCGAGGGCTATCACCGTCAGTTACGCAAAGTGACTAAGACCAAAGGGGCTTTTTCCTCAGACGTAGCTTTACAAAAGTTGGTCTATTTGGTTATCCAGAATTTGTAGATCAAGTGGGAAACGACGACCTACAATTGGAAAGAGATAATCAATCAGTTCAGCATTATCTTTGAAGAACGAATTAAATCACATCGTTTCGAGTAAATCCTGCTGACACAGTTTACCGAGCACGCCCCAATCTCGTTTTGTTGGTCAATATTTACAATTCTTGCCTTGATTTGGCTTCCATAATTGGTTATATTTAACCCAGCCATTATTCTCCCCACCCATATCATCCCAAGGCTTGACATCTTTTCGATAGTGTCCTATAATCCCAATAAGTCTTGTAATCATTACTCCTTTACTATTTTCACCACTACAAGTACTCTCTTTATCTGGTGTACCAGCGCCACTACCTTCTGTGATTAGATTATTACTTTTATCATAACAACATTGCTGTCCTGATTTGCCCTCTGAAGTTTCAATAGGGGGATAAGACCGAAAACACTCTGCTGCACCTCGGTGGTATTTTGTTATATTTCCTTTATCTTTTGCCCACCCATCATTTACATAAACACCAGTACTATCTGGATTTTTACATGGACAATTAGGTAAGTAATTATACCATATCGTATTCTGCTGTTTCGTAATATCCTGATGATAAGGAAACAAACCAAACAATAAAACTAAAATAACGTACAGTAAATTCTTATTACTAAGTGATATCATTTTTTCGGTTACTTTATTACAATCACTTTCGCCTTGTATAAGCCACTATTATTCCCCTGTTCTCGGTCATTAACTTGAAATTCTATATACCCTTCTTTTTGGGCTGTAAACTCAATATCTTTACCTGAAAATTTCCAGTCATTATCTCCAGTTATCCTATATAATAAAGCTCCATGTTTTATATTCCTATTAATATTATAGCCTTCTAAAGAGAATCCTGCAATGCCTGATGCTATACCATCTGGGTCTGTACTTCCAACAAAAGAGCCTAAGCGAATATTACCACTTGCTTTAATTCTGATAAGGTTACCTGGATAAACTTTTATTTGAGTTTTTTCATAACCTTTAATTTCAATTTCTATTGCAGGACTTTCATTTGGGTCTAATGAGGTTTCAATGTGTGTTGCAATATTTTTAGTTTCATGCTTTGGCATATGAAGCCCTGTCTCATCTTCAAAAAAGATAGTCACATACTTAATATTGCCTACTTTATCCTTTCTTAATCGGAAGTTATACATACCGAAATCATCCGTCTTAACCTCATCTCTTACATTTGGATTGCCATCTATACCAATTCTAACTTTTATATTCCTTATTGCTTTTTTGGTCTTTACATCTTTAACAATACCCATTATACCAGTGATATTAGGATTGCGGGGTATAGAAAGAGTGCCTATTGATAAATTTCTATCAATAACAACGTCTTTCTGAAAAAAGCCAAAGTCATCATTATAAGTACCTAAAGCTATTCTTTGGCCAACGGTACAAGCCTTACAACTTGATAAATCAAGTTCAAATCGACCTAAGGCATCTGTTGTGGTTACATTAAAATCTGTAAACACTTTTATTGCCATTACAGGCAAATTCGTTCCTTCCTCAGTAATTGTGCCTCTAATTCTTCTGAAAGTTTGGCTAAATGATTCATAACTTATTAATTCGCAAAAGACCAAAAATAAAAATATAATATTTTTCATGGTTCTATTTCTTTATTTAAATATTCGACGTAATTATCTTGTGGTATTGGTATTCTTATGAATATAGGCCTATAGCCTTCTTTTTGTAGATGAATCATTTTTGTTTCATCTTTTTTTCCGTTTACGGAGAGATCGAAAAAGCCATGATGATCTGTTCTTGTTGTTATTCCTCCAATACTCACTTCAACTCCCTCAATTGCATGTTTACTTTCACTTTCATATATATATCCTCTCACTTGAAAATTTTTATTTTTTTTTCTTTCATCTGGGTAGCCTGATGGAATCAGTGGCTCTGGATTACTGTGACCTGAATTAGTTTTTAAGGAAGAATTTGGCTTGACATTTTCTTTCTTTGATTTTTCTTTTTCTATCTCTTGACCGTAATGGAAGGAGCCATAACCCCCTAATGCAGCTAGTATCAATCCTATTAATACTAATATTTGAGAAAGGTACTGTAGTGTTTGATAAGTCATAAATTATAAAGTTTTTCGAATAAGTTAGAGTCTGTAGTTGTACAATTAGTCAGATTTAGCAAAATATTATTAATATAAGCTCACCCTAATTTGCCAAAGGTATAGATTTCGCAGTCATTCATGGGGAGATATTGCATACAAGAGAATCAAATGATACGTCAGTGAGCATAGTCTTATATACAAATTCTTCAGTGCATCCCTCTTGACGAGCATTACAGATAACCACTTTGCCAACATCATAGAAATGAGAACCCCACAATACGCCTGGCTTATTTGGGTAGCTATCCTGTATATCACCATAACCACAAATATATTGCTGAGCCCAGGACGGCGAGCTTAAACTATATAAAAAACAATTCAGTAATACCAACCATCGACTCATATACGATATACGTCTTGAACCTGCTGACAATTATTGATTTTCACAAACAAACTGAAAACTCCACTCAGTATCCTGCCCCAATACCATCGCCCATTTATTTGCGACTACTTTTACTGTTATCCAAGAGGAATTCCCACAAGTAGACATATCAATTGGTATAGTACCGGGGCCTTGCAAATCCTGATCGAAAAGAATTTTACCAGATTCATTCTTTCTACCACAAGTAATAATCAATCGATCAGGGATACTGCGCATATCATAATTTACAGTAAACTTCCGATTGGGGTCCCCCATGTTATACTCCTCCTCAAAGTCACTATTTGTTTGAGAAGCCTCCGGCTCTACACAAGGCTTTGGCTGTGAAGCGATTTTGAGCGGTATGTCCCGTTCTGGCTGTGGTGCTGATTGAAGCAGTTTTACTGATTCATTATTCACCTTACTTGAATTACTACCATAACCGGGTTTAGATGCTACAATAGAAATGGCACTTGATGCGGGAGCTTTTACAGTGAATTCACCAGTTCCACTATTAGTGGGAGATACTGATTTACCATCAACAGTAATGTTCAATACTGCATCAGGCAACACTTGGCCAGTCAACTCCTCGATAGTCCGAAAAACGAGATCAACTTCTTTAGGCTTCAGCGGAATGATTCGACCATCCGCTGGGCCTTTCAACAGCTCCATTCCATCTTTGTCCTGTATTTTGGTTGTGTTATCTTCGTAATCAGGGCGTAACTCGGAGATATTAGACACTTTATCCCCAGGATTAATACTTACTGTAAAACTTCCATCTCGATTACTTTCTTTAATAATTGTTCGGGCCATACCCGATCCGTTAATGATTGTAACCGAATTTTTAACCCCCGCCAAAGGAGCGTTGGTACGCTCGTCAATGTTCTGGAAGACGAGTGGATTAGGCTCTGGCTCCAAACAAAATGTTCGTTTGTCTTTTGGATATTTGTTCGAATCAATGAAGTCTCCAACCAGATGTTGATCGGCCAGCTCTCCATCTTTATAATAGTCTGCATACCCTTTTAGATGGATTAGTGCAATGACATAAGCACTTCCATATACGCCTTTGCCTTGCCCATCGGTGTTTGTTTTAACCAGCGATTTCGATTTCTGACCATTAAAATCAAATTCAACTTCAACGGTTGCACCGGCTATAGGCTGCCTGGTTTGACAGTCAACGACAAAAAACTCAATGGGTTTTCGAATCGGCTGTAATTGCAACAGACGTTTCTGGTCGATAGCACCAAGCAAATTGCCTGGGTTGTGGTTAACTATACTGTCGGGGAAATAGCCATCGTGTTCACCCCGAACAGATATTACCCGGCCACACTTAGGTACCCGATAGAATGCAACCCTACCGTTGGCACCGGTCGTTGCCGTATCTATATATCGGCCACCACCGAGTTCGCTGATAATTGTAATTTTTGTCTGTGGGAGTGCGGCTTTGTCGGCCTTGTCCACCGCTTTAAAATCCATTGCAATCATTACGGGCCGCATAGAAAGCGTTAGGGTATCGCTATCTTTGATGCTATGAAAAGCTGGTCGTAAAGTATCGGAACTATAACAATTATTAACCGCCCAGAATTGGGCTATAGAGCCGTGTTTAAACAGCCAAGAATAAACTGTGTATTTAACTTTCTCAAATTTAGCAATTCCGTTCAGCGCGCTTGGCTGTCGGTCGTGTTTATTGTCATTCGTGAAAAACCGACTATTCTCATAAAGCGCTGACTTCGTATGAGTGAAGTTTACCTCAGCTCCCACTACAGGCTGCTTTGTATTAGCATCTACGGTTTTGACGTAAATAGTTTTCTCACACTGAAGAAGTAGTAATAGGGGCAATAGTAGCAGTAACAATAACCACCAAGGCCGCTTTCGTTTCAACCGAATGGTGTAAGCTAACTGATCGACCTTAAAGGGAAACGATTCGCTAAATCGTTGAATTTTCTCTTTCCCTTTTTTATTCTTACTTTTTACATTCCCTGTAGCCTTTACTTTCTTCTTGTCTGTAAACCATTCGAAGGGAAGTGTAGAGGTACCTACTTCGTCAGTTATTACTTGTTCTGATTGACTAGCGTGCTTCAGGCCCATATTTATGCCGGGAATTGGCTTGCCATCATAGCCCAGCAACGTTACTTTGACAAATTTGGGCGGGTCTTTATGAATAGTCAGAATGAATTCATTCGTTCCTTCCTGAATCGCATGAGTTTGGGCCGCATCGGGTTTATTCTTAGGCCAAACTTTTATTGCTTTCCCTTCTTCAAACTGACCAAGTTGCAGGGCCCCGTCACTTCCTGTAATCCCCTCTCTGGATTCATTCCCATCAGTATAAACAACCGAATAGTCTACTTGAGGAATCCCATTCTGATCAACTACTTTTAGCGAGGCATTGGCCCAGATAGGCCGATATACCTGAAGGGTATACCGATTCTGCTCACGAGCGAGTTGATGTTGCTGATTATTATTAGGATTGGCTTGTTCAGTAATGGAGATTGGCTTACCTGCTTCTACTTTAGCTAGCTGAATCAGGCCAACTTTATCACTTGCATGGGTGGACGACTGGCCATCTACAGTGATATCGACTGCTACATCGGCAAGCGGACGATTTTTCTGATCGACGACCTGTATAGTTGCCGAGGTTAAATAAGGAAAACGAACGACGTAAGTTCCATCAGGCGATACTGTGAACTCATGCTTATAGGCCTGTTGCCCATCGACCAGATCATATATTGTAAATTGGCTATTGAGTTTACACCGCCCCCGGTTATATTGGCCCTCCTTGCTGGTCCGTTCTTTACTTTCCCGGTTCAGGTACTCAATGTAAAATTCTTTTGCCGTTGCCGGGCTTCCATCTGTATAAAAGAACGATACGACAACCGGCGCTGAATTGATTCTGGGTTTATTTATGAGTGTTGTTACGGGATCTGTTTGCGTGTCAGATTCATTTAATCGACATCCCCACTGGGTTAGTATGGGTACGAGTGCTTGGTCCGTTCTGAGTACTTTAATTGCTGAGGTTTCAGGGACTGAAAAAAGTTGATTTAGGATTGACTCAAACTCCGAATTAGCTGACAAGATTCCACTAATAGCCGCCTTTTGCTCCTCTAACATGTCTGCAACCTGATCTTTATCTGCCTCGCTCAAAGCTGATAAAGCAATTATATCTGTCGAATTGCCGGGTAATTCCGAACTCCACTGCATCGTGTCCCCTAACTTCTCAGGACGAGCAAACAATGCAAGTTGTTCTGCCGAAAGTAACGTCTTTAGCCGGTTGTAGATCTGCGTATAATTCCGCGGGGAGAGCAGAAATGTAACGCTGCTATTTGAGGACTCAGTGATTCGGAACATGGCAGTGGGTTTTAATTACAGTTTCCTCTCAGTAGCTCTACAGGTTTTTGATTGCGCATTAAGGCTACTTGCCTGCTTATTACTTCTCTCTCCAGATGGGTAAAGCACGATTTATGGACGATATTAAATGCTGTTTGTAGTCTAGCTGTTGCTTTATCCTTGTCATTGGCACTAAAAGCCACCGTTGCATCGTGTATAAAGCCAGCAATATCTTTAGTTAGTTGACAATAGTTTGTTAGGAAGTCTATGTAATCGACAATTTTTACTTTAATATTAGGGCTCGACTTACTTTTTTTACATTCGTTAAGCTCATAAATACTATTATTTACTTGCTGACTATCATAAAGTATATCCAAGGACCGTCGAGCCCTGTCAAGCTTTTCAAGGACTGAAGAATATTGATCTACTTCAGTACATAGCTTTGTTACCTGTTCTTCATTAGACGTTTTACTTAATAGGACTTTACACTCCTGCTGTAATTGCTTGAATTTATTTAAGTTCTGATTGTAATCTGCTGGATGCTCAAGGGACAACCTTCGAATAACGTTTTGAATATTTACTTCTAATCGTTCAGAAGGAGTTTGATTCAAGTTATGATTATTAGTGGCTAACTGTGTTTGTTGGCTATTTTGATCATTTTTTTCACTCTGTAAAACTTCTATAGTATGCTTTAAATTTTCATTTTGTTTTTGTAATGATGCCACTTCAACGGCTAAACTCTTCTGATAGTCAGAGGTGTTTAATTGCTCTTTAACTAATTTACTATTATACTGATTAATAAAATAGAGACTATCTCTATAGCTTTTCAATTCATGTAATAGCTTAGCCTTGTCCGATATTAGTGTCGTTATTTGAATAGAATCACGATTTTTCTGTTCTAGTTGCTTCTTCAATAAATCATATTGGTGATTTAATTCATATTTATCATTTGCTATTATTTGATTTGTATTTTTAAGAGTTGATATGAGGGTCACATGCTCTTTTTCAAGAATTTGTCGCCTTTGTTCACTTTGCTGTAAATTAAATTTAATAAATTTGATCGAATCTCGTAATGAGGAAATCTGTTTTTCAAGGGTAGAGTATGCACTATCTACCTTAAAGTAGTATATCTTATTGGTGGTATCAACTTGAGTTTGAAATGAACCTATTTTCTGGGGAAGTTTCTGGCCTAACGAAGTTGTTATAAAAACAGCAAAGTAAATCCAGAAAAAGCATAAGTTTTTCATAGAAAATAATCAATTGTTTAATTCCTCCCCAAGATGGCCTATAGTAATATTAACATACCATGTACTTCTGAGAAATGAGTGAGTAGGTATCTAATGTTTACTTATCAAGTGGATAGTACTCATTTACAATCTTTTTTTATGAGTTCATATGGTATTAATTCATCCGGTTTTTTGTTACCTTTTTGCCTGTTTATTACCTCTCTCTCTAAATATGTATAACTCGACTTGCCAACAATATCAAGAGCTAATTGTAATTTGTCTGATGCTTTTTTCTTGTCAACATCGAAAGCCACTGTGGCAGCACGGATGTGACAAGCAATATCTTTAGTTAGCTGATTATAGGAATTTAGGAAGTTTATATAGTCATTCGTTTTGGTTTTAAGCTCACTATTCCAATCGTTTCCTTTTCGACTATTTAGATCAGCAATGATCGTACTTACTTGCTTTTCATTGTAAGCTTTATCTAACGCTAATCGAGCTTTGTCAAGTGTTTCTAAAAGAGATATATACTTGTCAACCTGTACACATTGACGGGCAAGTTGTCCGTCTTTTGGTATTTGATCGCTTAAGGATTTACATTCTTGTTGTAAATCTCGAAATTTGTCCAGATTTAGCTTATAATCTTCTGGCTGACTAAGTTCAATACTGTTGATAGCTTTAAAGATACCGGCTTCTAAACGACCAAGTAGTTTCGTATTTAATTCGTTGCCTTTCTTAATTAAATTTGTAATATCAACTCGTTGCTTATCTCGTTCTATTTGTAAGGCTGTACGTTCTTTTTGAAAAGTATCTTCTTTGATTTTTAGATCATTCTGAATCTGCTGTTTTTCATTGGTTAGCATTGCAATTTGAATAGAATCTTTACTACGTTGGTCTGCCTTAACCTTTAATAGTTCATTTTGACGATTTATCAAATTAGTCTGCTCAACTTTCGACTGTTTGTAGCTATTTAAATCAGTTTCCTGTTTTTCTTTATAACTCTTTAAGTCCGAAATTTGTATAGAGTCTCGAATATGTTGTTCTGTTCTGTTCTTTAGTAATTCACTCTGCTTATTCATTAAATTGGCCTGTTCAACATCATCCTTACTTTTGCTTAACAAGGCCGATTCTAGCTTTTCTTTTTCTTTGGTTAACTTTGCAATCTCCACAGAATCTCTGGCATGCCGGTCTGCTTTTTGTTTTAATGAATTATTTTGAATATTCGTAATTTCTTTTGCTTTTCTTTCAGATTCTAATAGTTGATTCGCATTATCATTTGCTATTGAAAGCCGCTTGTTCTCAGCCTCTTTTTGACTTATAGTTGCCTTTAATACTCTAAGCGAGTCTCGTAATGAGGTTACTTGCTTTTCGAGGATAGGACCTTTATTAATTGTTTTATCTTTTGTAGTGTCAATTGGAGCTTGGGTTTGTCCAGACTTTGATATTGGGGAGGGCTTCTGGCCAAATGATCCAGTTAATGTAACTAAAAAGCAAATCAGAAAACAATATAGATTCTTCATCGACAATAATCAGTGGGCTGGTTGGAGGCTCTATTTTTTGATGATAGTCGTGTCCTTAGTCGTTGCACTGTCTTTAGCCATTACAGGACTTACCGCAGGTTTGGGCTGTCCTTCATGGCAGCTCTTGTAGTAAAATTTATATTGACTAAATACCTCACAGTTGGAGGCTACACCTTTATCGGCATCGGGCTTTACAACCTCGTAAAAATAACGATGCTTTTCTATATGTGTATTTAACTCATTGCTATATTCACTCCTCAACTTAGTCAGAAAAGTATTGCCGGTGAGCAGATTGCCTGATAGCAATTGGTTCATTTGTGATCTGAGATTGTTAGTTTGAGCAGGGTTGTATTTTGCATTATGAGTATAACCTAATACAGCATTACGTAAGCTGACCATTTGGCGGAAGTCACCTATGCCTGCACTAACCCCCTTCAAAGCCGATGCCGCGCTACTGCTACTAGCACTTATACGGCTAATGGCATTTTCGAAAGCAGCCAATCGAGGTAATGCGTCCGACCCGGCAGTGCGTAAAAAACTGGACGCCGTACTGGAAAGCGAAAGAACATACTCCTGTTGAGCTAAAGCCAGTAACTCTTTTTGCTGGGTAGCATTAAGTTGTTGATTGGTAGTAGCAGTGTTAATTTGTACACGAATCAGATTATAGTTCTGTTCGTTCCAAGTAGAAGCTTTGCGATAAATATTGATACTATTTCTTATCTTGTCATATACCGGATCTTGTTTAAATTTGCCCAATGTCTGTTGATTAAAAAAAATCAACCCTAACATAATACCAAATATATACTCACGCATTTTATAAAATTTGGAATGATTTTTATATAAAAAGTGTTTCATAATTTCAATTCGATTTTTGTTGTATTTCTCCTAGCTTCCTTTTTAAGTTTACTCTAAAAGGTTCTGAAACTAACTTCAATTCGTCGATTTGATTTTTCCATTCGCTGTATGTCTTTTGCTCGACTCTAGTTTTCTGATTATAAATCTTCATCGTCAAAGCACAATAAGTAATATACTCTTGCAACTTTTTATTGTTAGTTTTATCTAATGTTTTGGGTAGAGCTTTCTGAGCAATACCAATTTGTTTGCTTGCATTTTCCAAGGAAACTTCAGTATTTACAATATCATCTAAAGTATTTGAATTACTATTCGATTTATCGTCAGTTACCTCAGTTACTACCGTAGCTCCTTCTTCAGTCTTGGGCTGATTACCTTTTTTATTCTCCCCCTTTACAAGAGTATTTTTTCTAGGTTCTGTTTTTTTAGGTATCATAGGAGTTGCTGATGCTAATGCTTCGGAATCAGCTTTAAATTCTCCTTTGAGCTTCTCATCAAAGTTGGCGTGACTTGAATACCAAGAAAGTGTTGAAAACTTACCACCTGCCTGTATTCCGTATTTACTAGTCCTTTTACCTATTTTAGCGTTATTTAATACTTTCCGAAAAGCTGATACAAGCCTATTATGCATAGTATCCTTGTTAGCCACATATTTATTGTCTAATGAGATTTCGGTAGAGTATCGTATCAATGAATCAGAGAATTGATAACATCGAATTTGTGCAATTATCCCCTCTTGGGTTATTTTAGAATAAGCAGCATAAAATTTCGTATAACAAGAATCAAGCTTTTTGATTGCTAGATTGCGCTGGGTATCCTGATTGTCTTGACTGGTAGTTGTTCTTGTAGAGCCACTGCCTGATATATAGCTACGCTTAGATTTAGTGTACTCATTATAGGCAATATAAGAGATTACACTAATTACAAAGATGCCTACTAGCCCCAAGAAAATTGCCATAATAGTGTCTTTGGAAACACGTACCTGCCAACCTCCTTTTCCATCTTTGTTGTTATTGCCTGAAGAAGTCTTATCGCCTTCCCTTCCTGCTTCCTTCGCGTCGTTAGGGTCACCAATTAAGACTGTAGACTTCGATCCAGTCGGATTATCTTGCTGTCCAGCATTAACATTCTCTGGCTGGAATGTGCCTGTTCCTTCTTGGGGCTGGCCTGTAAAAACAACCGGCGAAGGAGACCGTCTCGCCAATTCTATCTCGACCGATACTATATCAGTGCCACGACGGTCAGCGTCCTCAAAATAATCATGAGGAACTGTATAAGGATGACGAACCTGTACGTAGTCAGTATTCCAGGAATTGATAGTTATTATATCATTTTTCTTAACCCCACTTAGATTGGTGCTATTGTCAGTAACTTTTATGTCCTGACTTGCCCCATTATTATTAATTACACATTGCACTCCCTGAACAGGTTTCCAATCTGAGTTCTCACGAAATATAAAAATAACGGTGTATATCTTTTCTGGAGTAAGCCTAGCTATAAATAAATCACCAGTTAATCCTTTTCGAAAATCACCAGGTTCAATTGTTTTTGAAACGTAGCCATCCTGATCAATTTTCAGACTGATTCGATCCGTGTCCTTAATGCGTTTTATAACTCGGTCATTCGCTTTGTACCGATCATAATCTGGTGTTCTATCGTTTATTTCGACGGATATTTTTGCCCCGTTTAGCGAACTTCCGCTTCGCTCATCAACAATTTCAAGCTGTATATTTTGCCGTTTTCTTACCTCTGGAATACTCTGTACGGGTGCTACTACATTTGAAAGAAGCGATACAGTACCACCTTTAGGAAGTAGATATAACTGCTGATAGCTGGCGAATTCGTCTTCGAACAGATTTGTTAATGCCGACGACAGTTTATCGGCGCTTTCATAAACCATTGTTGCCTTTTCTGAAGGACTATCAGGCGATTTAGGATAGCGAATGGACTCAAGTTCAACTTTATTGATAACAGGTAGAAAAAGATTAATATCCTCAGTGATATAGCTTTTTATTGATGAGCCGCCAGTTACATAGTTTTGCCAATAGATCTTGGTTAGTTGTTTTAACAAATTGAGAACTACCTCACCATTTAGTGTAAAGTTATCAGGAATCAAAAGAGATATAGCTAGAAATCCAAGACGACCTAAATCATCTGTTGCTTGCCAGTAACAACTTATGCATACATTACCGAAATTCGGTAATCTTGTCACAAGTATTGGAGGCTGACTGCCCTCTGAAAAATGAGGAAGCCCCTGAAAAATGCTCCGCGCATCCCGGTAAGGTTCTTCTTTCACCTTACTGAGAGAGTCAGGAACAGTCGTAAGAAAACGCTGCAACCCCCCCTTTGTTCCCCAAATAACTAATCCTATTTTAACTCCGCTCATATATCAAGTTCGTTTCAGAATTTATACCAGCGCTTTCTCTGTACAATACGAGGGGAATTGGCGATAAACCAATCAAGGATTTTCTCGGAATCTTTTGGTTTATAGGTGACGGCGTTACGACCGTCAAACGTGCCTAGACTGAACGTTATTACTTTAAATCGAAGGTTGTATTTCTGTTTTAATCGCTCACAAATTTTATAAAGATTTAGGTATTCTTTCTCCACAAACTTTTGAGCTGCATCTATAGACTCACTATCAGTAAGATTTCCTGCAAAATCCCATTTTGTGATGAGAATTGAGATAGAGACGCACCTTGAAAGGGTTTTGTTTATTTCCAGAAGCTTTAGGAACCAGTCGAAATGCTGCCATTGTTGTGTATCCAGAATTCGTTGGGAATTATGTACACTATAATCGATGACGCACGTTATCATTTTTTGGTTTTCGCCGAATAAATAGTCTTGTAGTTTAGGACTGAGTTGGTTCTTATCCTTCATATAGCACTCCTGAAACAACTCTCCACTCATTTCCATGAATGAAAGCGGCCGGTCTTCACCTTTTTCGTCCTGAAAATTAACGGGTACATAAGTCAGGAAATCGTACGAAGTTGCTGCAATAGGAAGATTTCGTTCCAGAGAGTTTATCAGAAGGTTACCGTATCCATAGCCATGTTTAGTAACAACATTGCCTGATTCGTCTTGTATAACCTGAATATCAAGAATACCTCTGTCGCGAGCCGCTTTGAGTACTCCTGCCAAAAAGCTTGATTTACCTGAACCTGCAACCCCAAGAATAAAAACGTCCACCCGATTTTCCAGAAGAGCTGGAGCATCTGCAAGCCAATATTCTAATGGCTTGACGGGTCTCAACATAATTTCGTCGAGCCTTACTTGAGGAAATATGCTGCGATCCCTTAATAACACCTCACTGATCTGGTTGGTATTAATCAATTGTCTAATGAATTCATCAGTGTATCGCCTTTTCAACTCTGGACGCTCGTTACTATTGGCAGCACGAATGAGATAGTAATGATCGTCAGTAAGTTCAGCCAGTTCAAGCTCTGAAAAAATGCTGTGGTTACGTAACCCCTGCTCGCTAATCTGCCCGCCTTTCAGCAATTCCTTAATGTACTGTGTTGTATATTTATCTGCAAGCTCTGGCCGTGAAGACCTATTGGCCATATTATAATAATGCTCATCCTCGGATATCTGATTTAGCTCTTGATATCGTTGCATATCAATATATCTCTCCACGAGCAAATCTTCAAGAGTGAAGCTATTCCTTCGGGCGGCTTCCTTTATGTCTTCTTTTGACATCTTGTCAAAATGTTCCGGACGGTAAAAGCTTGGTATGGCCATAATAAATAGTATTATTTAGTTAAGGTTGAAGTTAGGAGTCTCATTATTTACATATAAATACTATTATCTGCTGAATCACTGCGTTTAAGTGTCATGTCTGGTCGAGTTGTCAGAAAGTAAGGAGCCAGGATACACCAATGAATCAATAATAGACCCAGCAGAGAAAATACCCAGGATGTTTCTGAACCATTTCTTAACATTTTCGTAGAATTCTGTAGGTCTATTTCGTTGGTAGGGGCAATTGTCGGAACAAAGTCTGGCATTTTCGCTGGTGCTTGGGCGGCTGTCTTGTAGTTCTCAAATACTCTGTCAATATTCTGATAATAGTAGCCAACTTCCCGAATTTGCCAATCTGTAAATACATCCTGGGCTTTGGCTTTAAAGTCATTTAAATCCTTTTCAGGATCCTTCCCCCCTTTTTCTTTTAGATTATATTTCTGTTTAATTCCATCCTGAGCTACTTCAATAGCCTTATCTAATCCATCTCCCGTTTTCACATCGAACGGCTCGCTCCCTGGCGTACTTCCCAGCAGATTATTCAACTCTATCATCGATTTAGTATCCTTGCCTCCAGACTGTTTATATTTATTGAATAATATATGTGCGTTGGTACCGAGCGAATTCTGCTTGTCAGTAATTTGTTTGCTATACTCGTCTTTAAGAACATCGAGCAACTTTAATTTATCTAGACAAACCTTTTTGATTTCGGTCTTGCGAATCAGGTCTATAGCTAATACGTGGTAGGACAATGGAAATAATATTAGGAAAACCAGTAAGTATATTCCCATTAGGGCATATTCAGGTGCTAACGGCTTATATGCATCTTTTCGGCTTTTTAAGCGTACAAGCACTCGAGTGATTGCTATTAGAATGGCACCAGCCAGAATGGTTAGAAAAGCGCTAATAATTATCTCACCGTTAAAGGTGTAAAGTAGGCCAAAAAGGAGAAGGAGAAGACAGAATATGAGCCCTACTCCATGCAAGATATTACCCAGTATAGACTCTGAAGGTAGAAGATTTGGCATAGTTATGGTCTGGTTATTGAATTTTTACAAGGTTGAATCGTAGATTATTGCCAACATTTTGCTGATTCTGTCCAGTGCACAAAGCATGACCATTTGCATCGGATTGGCATCCGAAGCTATAGGAAGCATACTGTTGTGGAGGGGGCGAGCAAATTGCCGCCGAACGTTGAGTTATATGGAACTCGTTGGTTGTTAGGCCGAACGCTAAAGGTGCAGAGCATTGGGTACCGTTTGCTTCACGCAGGGTAATTGTCCCGGTGCCAGTCTTCTGAAAATCAAAGTAAAGTTCGACAAATTCTCCCTTATTATTCACAATATCTGACGTACTTTTCCATCGTCCAACTGCAAAATCTAACCCTGTGTTAATGGGCGGAAGTTTTAAAGTGTCGCCTGCGTTATTTTCATCACATGATTGTTTGAGTTGCTCAACCATTAACAGCAAACTGTCAATCTGTCGCTGAACATCGGAGCAGTTAGCCACTCCGCCACTCTGATGACCACGAGCAGCTATTTCCAGGGCTTTCCCTAATTGAATAAGGTTGCCTACATAGGCACCCAACGAATAAATGGGTAGCCCTGTTTGCTGTAGAATTGATTTCAGTTGGCGAAAAGTCAGCGTAGGGTTTACACTTTTCAGTAGAGCAACTCCGCCTGCTACAATCGGAGCTGCCATACTTGTACCATCGAAAAAGGCAAAGCGTCTGTCGGGTACACTACTGAAAATCCTTACTCCGGGTGCACTTAGTGTAGAGCCATTCCCGTAGTTACTGAAATCTGCTTTATTATTTGCTTGATCAGTCGCTGATATAATAAATGTCTTTTCTGAACGCTGCATGGGGTCAAGTCCGATAATGACATCATCATTGCCAGCAGCTAAAACCACTGAAACATTCTTCTCCTCAGCACGGTCAAATAAGCTATTCCAGAACAGCTCTTCATCTTTAAATAAAATATTAGCTAATTCCTGCTGTTCTTCGGGGGAGAATAGTTTAATGCCAGCAGCCGCCCGCATCCCTAGCGACATATTAACAACGCTAGCCCCATTATCGATGGCATAGAGAAAGCCATCGATCACCGATGTTGTTCCCATCTGCCCGATCGGATCGCCTACTTGAACCGGCATCAATCGGCAGTTCGGGGCAATACCAGCTAAGCCTATACCGTTGTTTACTGTGCCTATAGCAATCCCCGCAACGTGTGTTCCGTGCATACCCAGCATGGGACTGCGAGATAGATTAGGCGAATGATTAAGAACATTATACGGATGTACGATATGGTTTGAAATTTCGGGATGAGTCAAATCAAAGCCCTGATCAACCACTGCCACAACAAGTCGGTTATCGCCTTGGGTATATTGCCAGGCGGCCGGAACCTGTACAGCTGTATGATACCAACTGCGGAGTTGATTAGTAAAACCTGGGTCATTGGCTATTTGCTGACCTCGAATAACTCCTTCATAAAAAATCCACATTTTAAAACCGGATAGTTGTGAGGATAAGTTTTTCTTAACCTGCTCCCGGTCTGTTGGCGGTATTTCGAGTTGTAGGCGATAAGTCTTTGGATCATAATAAATGACTCTATAATCGTCGTTAGGGTAAGCATTCTTAAAAGCCTTAGCAAACGCTTCTACATCTTTATTAGAACCCGTTAAAACAATATTAAGTCGGTCAGTAACGATATATCGTACTTTAGCAGGATCAAGTACGATTTTAGTTGTATCAATTGGTATTATTACCCCTGGTTGTTTCGGTAAATATGAAATAGGTCCGCATTGGCGCGCTGCCAGAAATATTAGAATTAGTAACAGAGGTAATGCCCACCATAAGCGCTTCCATTTCGCCCAGAACGACGGTTTATGGGGATCGTTTGTTGAGGCCTTTTTTGAGGAAGACTCTAAACCAGACGAACCTGCAATAACTTGGTAATGGCCTAGCGTCTCTTTATCAACCGAATTAGCTATATCAGCATCTCTTGTTGGCTTATTGGCATTGGCCGTAGAGACCGGATTTGTAGAAGTAAGATCGCTATCCCTATTGGACAACTGGGCACTTGAAGGGTTTTCCTGAATAGTTCCTAAAGGTGTTTCAGTATTCTGTTCTTCATACTTAATTTGAGAAGTTGGTTTTACTAATAAATCAGTACTTATTGAGGGAGCAGGGAAAATAGGTTGAAAATTTTTACGTAAGCTGTAGGTAATCGTGTTGTCTGTATTAGCCGTAAATCCCCATGCAACTAACACAACATTACCATCACCACATAAAATCTGGTCCTCCCCAGGAATATCAAGTGACTTATTAATGAGCTGACCCCAGCGTACTGATTCTGCGTCGTCCGACTCCAGCATTCGCTGCGAATATTCCAGTAAGACCGTGAGTTTTTGTTGAAGTAAATTCTTGTATGTTTCCTGAAGTCCTTGTGGAAGTAGATTCAGAGGAGTTGGGCTGTGTGAAAAGCCTTCACAATACCAATTGGTTCTCTCTAACTCACCTGTGGATTTTTCTTGAATAAACGGTTTGGCAAAAAGTAGAGCGGATTCATCACCTAACTGTAGACGTAAATGGCTTTTTAGCTTATCGTAGCTACGGTATACGGGAGAACTTAGCCAGATAACTGGCTTAAGCTTTCTTGCATCAATAACATACGTGTAAGGTGTGGACATACGATCTATCGCTGTAGTCAGGACAGAGAAAAATTAAATAGCTTAATTCGGTCAAGTAAAATGCCTAATTGTCTGTTCTCTTCAATATTATAAGTAGGAATATCGCAATTAGCAATGAAACAGGCTTTCATTTTCTCCCGCCATAATCGATAGTTCTTAATCATTGGAACGGTTTTTACCACCTCCATATCTAAGGGAACTTTATTCAGATGTTCGTTCAGATGCACCATATATTCTAGCAAGCGTTCTAGAGACATACGCCCTTCGATTTCTTCATCTAATCTATCTAATGATAGAAACAGTTCTTCATCAGAAGGTAGTGAGAGATTAAGTTTAGCGATATCATTAGCCTCCTTAATTTTCTGTTTTTCCTGAGGAGAATAGAAAGTCCAACCGAAGCTGGTTACAAATTCATTGATAATAGCAACTGTAGCGTCAGCAATCATGTCTTCCGCAGTGTCGACACGATTCACAGTATCGACAAACATACGTATCTCTTTCGCAATCAGTAAAGTAATGCCGCATTTGTCGAAAGATACTTTCATATTTTCCAAAAGCCGCTCTAACAATGTTTTGTTAAGTCCCTGCTGAATAATATCGCCGAAATGCTCAACGTTCAACCGCTTTTCAATCCAGTACTGACGTGCCTGTTCAGCCAGCACCTCTGACTTATTTTTTATATTGAACAAATTCCCATAAAAAAGCTCTTTAAGATCTATCTTGAGTTCCTCTGTGAAGTATGTCTCTGTTGCCTCTGGCGAAGACCGAAAATAATCTTGCATTAGAATAACTAAGTTCTCTTCGTAAGTCTTATTGCTATTTAAGCGAGGGCTAGATTCTCGGTAAAATTGATACCGTTTTAGATCGGGAGCTTTTATAATAGCAAGTTTGCGTAACTCTTCATGATAGAGTTCAAAGATTTCCTTTTCCTGAACGGTGAATTTCTCAATGAACTGTCCAAAACGATATGCATCTTCACCAAATATGCTGTTCATAACAGCGTGAATCTCTGATGCCTTGGCAGCAGCCTCTACAATTTTATTATCAGCAGCTTCATCATGATACCGTTCACTAAGTAAGCTTCTGATTTCTGCTTGAGAGCCTTCAATTAATTGGATGAACCGATTTGTACGTATTTGGTTATTTGCAATATCATCGATATGTTGTATAATATACTTACTCCCATCGTTATTCAATGTAGAGGTTTGTTCCCAAACTGTTTCTGGCTTAGGAAAAAACTCACGTACCAGGATTGATCGTTCAAATGAAGTTTTCAAATTATCGTAATGGCCTTTTCTAAAGGAATGCAATTCTTTCTCGTATCCTAAAGCCTCGAAACCTGAATAAAGATCTTTTGAATATTTAAGGTCACGCAGTAAAAAGTAATTATTGAAAGGTCCATTCTGTGTCCATTCGGTTGGCCAATTAAACGTTCCTTTAATTTCACCTCGAAAAAGTTTATTAAATCTTAGCTCCCACTTATGCTCCAAATCCTTTTCATCATTATCTTGATCATACTCTAATTGTGTATTCCAGAATGTGAAAACAATAAATAATGGAGGAGTCTTGACATTTTTTAATGTTTGTGTTCTTTCCTGTGGAGTATTACCAACATTATAATTAATCCAACTGTCAATCAGCTCAGAAAGCCCATTCACATTAGACTGTCGGTTATTTGTGCAGATGAACAGATTGTTCAATTCATATCGTAATGAGTAAGAGTTAAACAAATAAGCTACTTTACCTCGTAACAACATGTTTGTAAGGTGATCTTCTGTAAGCGGATCATTTTCATCTTGTTCTAACCTGGACCGAGCACCAGGAAAGTCTAAAATATCAACATTTTTGATAAATGGATTTTTTTCAATAGAATTTTCAGAAATATTGAAAATGACCTCTGCTCCCAAAGCACATAATACACTGGCATCGGCACTAAAATTATTCCCAGACTCATCAACAAGCCTTAGGGATTGTCCAGAACCCCAAAATAATTGCTGTAATCTAACTACATTTAAAATTGCTCCTTTATCTCGAAGAACAGAATCAAACTCTGCGTATAATTCTGTTGAAAATTTTAGCTTTTGTAATTCGCCAATCAGTAAATTAAAAAGTCGATCTAATTCCTTTGTTTGCCCCCAAATGATTGAGAATAATTTAGTCCAATTGTTAGGAGAAATCTTATGTATATTTTCACCTATGATTCGCCAATAGTCAGCATCTTTTAAAGAAGCAAGCTTATTTTTATACGCGGAGCCAAAAGCGTTTGTTATATAATCTTCTATATCATATACATCATCTTCAGTAAGATAATGTTGTATATGTACATCGTACAATTCTGACAAATTACTTAAAAACAATTCAATTTGTATTTTATTGATGTCAGGAGTATTTTTACGTTTTTTGA
The DNA here is from genome assembly GCF_006965485.1 of Spirosoma sp. KCTC 42546. Lineage (NCBI taxonomy): Bacteria > Pseudomonadati > Bacteroidota > Cytophagia > Cytophagales > Cytophagaceae > Spirosoma > Spirosoma sp. KCTC 42546. The sequence goes on along the minus strand of NZ_CP041360.1, from coordinate 864,709 downwards.
AATCAGAAAAATAGCTATCTAAAATTATTGTAATGATGTCTCTAGCTTGGAGAAGCCTTATTTTGACAGGAGGTAAGCTTTTGCCTGAATGCTCGTTAAAAGTAAATCGAGTTACTAAACTCGTTGCCTCACTTCCACCTCCTTCTGGGTTAGCTTCTTTAATAAAGTTTATAGTATTTTCTTCAGAACGAGGATCAGCAATAAATAATTGATTATTTTTATCTGAAAGTATATTTTTTACTAGATATGATTTTCCGGCCTGACTAGCCCCGAACAGTGCTATCGTAGGTTTTTGGACAATAGCCAATCGAACCTTATTTAGTAAACGACGATTCTTCTTTAATTTGAATGAAGTATCTAGGTGATGAAATGTTGTAGAACACTTAATTCCGTCATTAATAACACCCACTAATTTCTCAACAGATTCAGCTAACTCTTTCAGTTTGTTCTCAGGTAAATTTGTCATAGTGTGGTAAATTTAAAAATAGCTGCCAAGTCAGTTGTTAAGTAAGACTTACTATTAGCGTAGATTGAGTATAAATTCGCCAGTATCGAGCCAATAACTGTATTCATCGGCTAGTGTCATAATAGAAAGGGATAACATTTGCCTTGAGCGCTCATTCTTATTTGCATCCAAAACGCGTGAAATGGTTAGTGTTTCTTTGCTCTCAGACCAATTGCGCTGCAACTTTACCCGAAATGGCATACTATTTTTAAGGGTTACTTTATAATGCTGCATCGCGTTCTCCACATCTTGCTCATTATCAGATAATATAGGATTTTGCTCAATAACTCGTTTCATGATTTCTTCATTATTCCACTCTAACTTATAAATTGGCTTCCCCCTATAATGTTTGTTCGGTAGTTGTTTGTAGCCAAGGGTTAGCGGAAGCGAGTGTACAATAATTTCGTTGTTATTTTCACCAGGGCTAATCAAAATTGCGTCAATTAATTGTGTGTGAAAATTCAAGGTTCCAATATAATCAGCAGTTGATTCAAGTCGCTGACGTAATAATTGCGTGTTTATCCTGAAGCCATCAAGTCCATCTAATTTTCCGCCCATTAACGCAATCAGTGCACCTACAGCTACTACTGTTTTGGGATCTTCGATATAGCCCAAATCATCGGCAAATGGATACCATCGCCCTACTCGGTATTGGTTGTTTAGCGTAATAATCCGATCTGGTGACACAGGGTAATAGCGAACGAGCATTTCCCGGATTTTTGGTATTGTCGTCGGTTTTCCAGCAAGCAACAGAAAATCACAGCCATAAGCAGATATCATTCCGGAAAGTTGCCGTAATAGTGGGTCAAAAGTCAATTCAACAATGTCAAACACTCGTTTTTTGGAAAGCTTAAACGTTACATCCTCCAATCTGAGCGGGAAAAATGTTTGATTAAAGAACTGTACAAGCTCATGATTCGGAGTTACATCTGGGAAGAAATCAATAAATTTTATTTCCTCGTCTGGTTTGTCATCAATTGCATGCTGGAGATAGTGCAAGGCTATTGGCACAGCAATTTGTACGACGAAGTTCTTACGATTGGTCCGAACCGTATATCCCTGCTTATTACTATCAGGACCGAAGAATCGTAACATCTTCTCCGATACCTGTGTCACACCTGCTTTTTTTGCTGCATAAGATAAAACCCCAACACAGCCGATTTCGGCTTCGCCTTTGGGGTTCCCTTCTAATAGAACTTGTTGAACAATCTCTTTTAGTAGATCGTCACCCGCAAAATTGAAACTTTCCCAATAGAGTGGGTGAGGCTTGATAACTGCTAAGTTTTGATCAGATTCGTGTTGGTAAGCACAAATCATTAGGTCAGTAGTGCCCCCTCCTATATCAATGGTACCAATTGTTAACGCTTTAGTATCTGTATTGCTGACGTCATCGCGGTATTTGCCATAAAGCCGAAAAAACAAGTCGGCATTGTTCAAGTACCTTCTACTAACTTCTCCGTAAATGAATACCAATTGTCCACAAGTTGCCTCGTCATAAATCCAATCTTTACGGAAGGCAGACTGATCACGTTTTTTTAAAAGGTCTTTAGGGCTTGGTACGATCTCCAAGTCAGGTCTTGCTGCATCATCTTCATCGTAAGTACCCAGAAATGTATCCGAGAAAAAACGGCCCAATACTCGTACAGCAATTTCTGCACACTCGCGAAGTATGAACTGTTCTTTCTGAATAATTGATGTGGGACAAGTAATAGTCAATCGTTTTATTTTACGTGGTATCTCAGAGCTCCCATGAGTTGTTCTGAATTCGTGGGAATTAGCTTGGGCAATAGCATGCAAAAGGACTTCGATAAATACGAAAATCATTAGCGATTTCCGGGAGTAGAAAGGTAAACTAGCGAATGCACCATCGTGGGCGAATTCACCATTCTCTTTAAACTGTTCAGATATTCCTTCATAATATACGGCGTCGCTGACATTTTGCCCGGAAAAGTTAATAAACTCCCAAGGCACATCCGTCCTTTTGTTATCCCAGAGATAGCGTTTAGGGCTGGAATGATGAGTTGCAGTTTCGAAGCCACGGTCTTTATTAACTGTATACTTACTAATCAGTCGACTTGCCTCTGAGCCCAGCCGAAGCAGACTAGGCCATCTAAAATTGTTATAGTCAGAATATATTTTTCCAAATCGGGCTTCTGCAAAAACAAGCCGCATTGAGAAAGGATCGGTATATTCTTTTTCAGGCTGAGTCAGATCATTAATTTTCAGTTTTTTGGCACTAGTCAAATTAAAAGGCCGGTGAGGGCTAGGGTGCTCAAATAGGATACCACAGGTATTAGAATTACCAATATCCAATACTAAATCGACTTCAACTGGAATGTTTTGATCGGAGTAAAGAACAACTTCAGGAAAGGAAGGCTGAATCTGCGCATCATCTGTCTTGGTAAAAAGAGATGCTAAATATTTGACAAAGTATATATAATATCCAATATATTGTTGCCGAGGAAATTGTTGGGGTTCGCTAGTTTGGACAAGATCTTTTATATAGCGATTTACCCAACCGCAGTGGTACTTAGTGTTACAGAAGTTGAGCAATAAATCTTCATTATTACAGAGTAAAAACTGATTGCCTTGCTCCTTTGTATCAGCTATCGTTGGAGCATAGTAAGAGGCATTACCCTCGGCTAATTTAGTATCAAATGCCAACACTATATGATACTTTGCGATTTTGGACCTTTGGTTAATATTTTTTCTTCCTCCTGCATTCTCGGCAGGAATTTCCTTAATCATCATCCTCGCCCAAGCAATTGGACCAAACGTTTGGGCAGCATTATTAGTACGCTTAAAAAAAGGTACAGGTAGCCAAATAACTTCGTCGTCTTTCGATAAAAAGTACTCGAGGCAAGTCTGAATGTCACCTACAGTGAAATAATCTTTATCTTCTTTAAGACGGAAGCCTTTTATTTCGTTTAAATTTACAATATCAGTATGTAAGTTACCGTCTCCATCAAGGTAACCATGATGTTGAAGTACTTGCTTTGGAACCCAAAAGTCCTGATCGGGTAAAAAGAATGCATTTTCAATAGAAATACGAGCATTTAGCAAATCCTCGTATTCATGGAAACCCATTGTGCCTATAACTTCTGCATTAGGATCTATAGTTATTTCAAATCTATGAAATTGGATACCTGAATTGGCAATTAATGAAAAGGTCATGGTAAAAGGTATGGCTTGGTCAATTTGTTTCAATTATATCAAAAGCTGTCTACAATTCCCAACAAAAGCCGAAATTAATTTCATTGAGAATTGTAGACAGTTTCTGAAATGTATTTAACTACTTATGGTTTCAGAAATAGCCCGAAAACTTTATCATCTTCATTAAAGGTAACTTCGATGTTTATAACATCACTTTCAAACTTACAACGGCTAATGACTTGATTATAACCTTGTATGACAGCTGTTCTTGTAGCAACTACTTTCTCAAATCGACCAAGCTGTGCAGTGGTGCTTAACCAAACATCCTTAATGTTCTGGGGTGAAAGTTGTTGTTTTAGCACTCCTGCGAAATCTGCTCTTACAGCTTCAAACTTTTCTTTTGCTAGATTATCAATGATTTTTTGAGCTATTACCATACGGGAGCTTTCGTCTATACTTCGCCTAATAATGACGTTGTCAATTTGATTGGATGAACTTTCTAAACGATGCGTTGGCAGCAATAACAATGCAAAAGAAATGATATGTAAACTGTTAATTTTCATAGTTGAAATGGTTAAGGTAAAGCCAGGCAAAGTATACGATTGAGCTTTTAACTACTCATTTTTTTAAATATTAATTGCACTTCGTACCTTGAGTTAGGAGCTTTTATTTTTGCGAGTGCTAAAAAATGGTTAGGCGTTAAATTGTAGGTAAAGACAAGAACTTTATTGGGATCTGTCCCATCATTAAGCTGATATCGATTGATACCATCAATTGTAGTCAACTTCTCAGCTATGTCGGAGAAAACATCATCTTGTTCATCAGAATCTAGCGTTTGAAATAAGGTGACCGCCAGCATAGGTGGATAACGGTCTGAAGCACTACTAATAATTTTCGTTTCTACAATGTTTTCATAGGGTGTGAAACCATACTGAATCACTTTATCGGTATCTACTTCATAACCATAGCGAAGGCTGGGACCAGCAATTAGATCCTTGTAGTTATTACGAACAGCTTTGGCGTATGCTGGCAGAATTCTCAGTAAATCATCTCGTATTGGCCTTGTCGACTTTACACCAAAAGCATGAGTGCTGGTGGGGCTTTGATCATTAGGTTGCTCATCTACGTATTCAAACCGCATCAGCGATGTTGGCATAGGAGGTACCGTTAATATCATTACATAGTCTTCGGCATTGGGTATTCCTATTTGAGAAGTGGGTAAACTAGCCTCAAGTGTTCGTTTCTCTCCTGGTTTAAGCGTAAAACGATATGATTTGATGCTAATAAGTAAGGATTCCTTTGTATTACGTATATCTTCTTTAGGAAACCAATCACATTGAATAGCGAAGTCGCTTCTGATTGAACGTTCTCCATTATTTTGAACGGTGACCGAGTAAGTAACAGTTGGATTATTGGGATTTCGACTCCACTGTTCGTTATTAATTACAAAACTTATATCCTTACTAGCGGCTGTGTTATAATGAGTAATTCGGCTTGCCTGCCAGAAACTCCAGTCTAACACATCTGTTTGTTGAGGATTGAATGATGTTTTATAAGAAACTACGTCTATCATGTTCCTATAGTCTTGGATGAGTTGAGAACTGCCAGGTTCAGAGGATCGAGAAAGTCGTGCTATTTCACGTTTTGCAAAATCTAACCCACCAACTGACATACCAAACCGGAAAGCAATTCGCCGTGCTTGTCGACTAGGGTGTACATCGCTGCCTCTATTTGATGTAGATTCGTAACTTCCTAGATCAAAGGCTAATTGAAGGATGTCTTTAACGTTCGCCGGGGTTCTATCTGTTGCTGTAAGTGGCAAAGGGTTTTCAAGTCGTTTGGCTTTAGCGGTACCAAATGTTTCTGTAAAATATTTGCCAGCGAGAATATCTGCCTGGCATTCAATTATTCTCTTTTGTTCAAAACCCCAGTTAAGTATTTGAAACCCGTAACGATTATCGCGGTATTGTATCCAGTGAGCTTTTTCATGAGCTAAAACAGCCTGAACCAAATCGCGCATAGAGTGCATCTCCGATTGACTCAGAAAGCTTTGTAAACGCCTTTTATTGATTAAAATGCCATACTGTGGATTTGCCTCGATAGGTCCATCTGTTATGCGTACAGGGGTGGAAAAGCCAGTTGTACGGTCTAGTCGAGCTGCTTCCTCAGCGATCATCTGTTCGAGCGCATCAGAAGTGCCTAGTTCCCGAACATTACCTAATGCGCCAGAATTACTAGTCTGCTGGCCAAACGCTGAATAGCCATTACTAAGCAGATAAAAAAGTACGATAATGCGGGATGTACGAAGTTGGTGTACAAATAAAAACTGTCTCATGGAGGTAGTGTTGGAAGGGTTTCTGTTGGGCTACTATCTTCAGTGGGCTCTTTTTTTAGATGGCAGTCGATAGCTTGTAGGAGTGTGATAATGCCTATAGTAAATGAAAATTGACAAAATCCGTATAAAAGCAGAAGTATAATCGTGTTAGACCTTATTTCTTGCATAGGCCAAAGTAAACGGGCATCCCCTGCTGCATCTTCGAGTAATACTTCAATGGATTCAGCTTCTCCCTGGTCCATTTTTTTCTGCGCCAGAGGTGTCAATGTATTACCATTGATTTTATAATTATTGCTACGCTTAGGATACTCTATAGAATGATTTACCTTGAAACTTTGATATCCTAAAAAGGCAATTATGCCAACAATGACGAACGCCAATGCTATCTTCCACCAAAACCAAGAATAACGGGATGCTGACCGAACTTGGATTGGTAAGAAGACAAATCCAATTAATAGAGTAGTCAGAAATTGAATAAACGGATTGTAAGTACCTTGATCGCTACCCATATAGTCTAAGGGGGGGGGGGAGCAAAAAGCTGCTAAATGCTGAACCAATCCAGATAGTTGCCTGTGTTAGTATAACCCAATATGATTGTAGCTTTTCGAAAAAGGCTTTCATGCTAATATCCAGTTAGTTAAGGAGTAGCACAATAGTTATTGCATCACTACCGTCTACGTCGGGGATACGCATTCTTGTTCGCTTTTGTGGGTATTGCTTACTAGAACTGGGTAATTCTGCCCATATATCGTAGTTGCCAGGTGTAATGGACTTCTCTGCTGAAAGGGTGGGGTTGGTAAAATTGAACAATGGGGTTTTCTCGTCTTTCAAAAACCAAAGTTTGTATTTGATAATATATCCAGGCACATCCACTTCCTTACCATCCACTATTCTACGTGTTACAATTTTTACTTTAACGGGCCGGGTAAACTTGTCGTCTAGTTTCATACTATTGTCTCGCTGTAACTTCACTTCCATGTCCTCTTAGATGTCATCCAGTAATTGTAAAGCAGAAGCTTGAGGGATCGTTTGCAGAGAAGCAATCACCTTATCATAACCTTTAAAGGCAGCGATATATTCAATGCTAGGCCTCACATTAGATAACCCTTCACTAATTTGAGAAAATGTATTACTAACCTTTTCTAGTTTATTGCTTATACTTTTATTCCCTTGCTTTTCAAAATACTCCTGACTTAGGAGTAGCTTCGTGCTAATCGAATAGCTGATTTCAGCGACCGATGATGAATCTGTTCCGGCTGTTTGAGCATGGCAAACTTGCCGGGCAATTGCAACTGTTAGAAAGAGGATTGATAATAGTCTCACAGCGTGATAACAGGTAATTGATATTAGTGTATTAAATATCAGCGCGTAAGGTACTAACCCACGTAATGTAATATTACGGGAAATATCCCGTTTTTTTTGTGGCTAGTACATGTTATACGTATCAAAGCAGTGAGGGCCTACAAATACTGGCTCTTACGCAGTTTGTATGGCTGCTCTGCTTGAATGATCTGATTTTCAGCTTCTAGTGTTCTGACTAAATGAGCACTCAGCTTCCATTTCCAGTTTATTTGCCAAACTGCCAAATTATAAACTGTCAGTCCCTTGAAAAGGGCTATGTCTTAACAGCCTACTCAATCAATAACCGGGCTTACTGCCTTCTCTGTCAACAAGTTTCAAACCGATCGAATGGATTCTATTACCGTAAGCCTACCGATTTACCTATTAGTGACAGATCTGTCCAACTGAAACTTCGGCTGCGACGATTTCTGTGTCTGAATCCGGCTTGTCCTAGGCGTACGTTTAGCCAGCCTTGTCCCGATTGGTTGCCTGCTTATGCGCGTCATACCAGCCGATTAACACAGGCCCAACGGAATGTGGCCATGATGCTAGACGGGAAAGCCGGTAGCCGCTTACTGGCTCACTTACATATGCCCACCAGTCATGATACTTTATTACGGCTTATTCGAAAATGGCAGCCGACGGCCTCGCCCATACCCCATGCTTTAGGAGTTGACGATTGGGCCATACGCAAAGCGAAGACATACGGCACAATCCTTGTCGATCTTGAGCGCCATCAACCTAGCGATTTACTCGAAGGCCGTACTGCCGAAGGGTTACGGACTGGCTACAAATGCATCCTGACGTAGAAGTTATTACAAGAGATCGCTCTGGAGAGTATGCTCGGGGTGCACGAGAAGGCGCTCCGCAGGCCCAGCAAGTAGCTGATCGATGGCATTTATTACAAAATCTTGAGCAAGTAGTAGAACGAATACTGACCGGTAGCTATCAACGGCTTCGTAATCTACCCACTTCTGGAAGGAACTTATCAGTAAAACAATCTACTGAGCGACTGATTTACCTTTTGCGAGATTATTCGCAAAATGAACTAGCAACTCGTTATAATAGTCGAGAAAGGCAGCTGGCTTGTTACCACAAGGTACAGCACTTGTATCAGGCGGGCTGGTTCATTCGGCAAATCAGTCGAGAAGTTAATTTGAATCGGACTACGGTGCGCCGGTATGTCTTCGCCGAATCGTTTCCTGAGCGGATTCAGCGTCCCACAGGTCGTAGCATGTTAACACCTTACTTGTCTTACCTGGAACAGCGTTACCAAGAGGGGTGTCATAATGCTCAACAGTTATGGCGGGAGATTTGTCAACAAGGCTACTCAGGTTCAGATAGTCAACCCACTAAGTGGCTCAGTCGACGCCTGACCGAAGATGCACCCTTGGCTGAAAATCAGGTAGTAACAGACTACTCTTTATCTAATCAATAGCTTGTGACTGCACCCAGGCCGACAGCTGAACTTCCTTCCACTCAACAGCTTGCTTGGCTGATGGTGCGCCCTGGCTCCCTTTTAGAAGAGATTGATCACCAACTTCTGATTCATGTCTATCAAGGTCCTACTATTAACCAAGTTTATGAATTAGCTAAGGAGTTTGCCGTTATGGTTCGTAGGCATCAAGTGAAGGCATTAGACGATTGGTTGGTTCGTTATCAGAACTCTTCGGCTGCGTTGTTGCGACAGTTTGGGTTGCTACTTCAACAGGACTATGCTGCTGTACGAGCGGCCTTGGCAATGGAATGGAGCAATGACCAAACCGAGGGACAAGTGACCCGCATCAAGCTTATTAAGCGGCAAATGTATAGGCGGGCCAAGCTGGACTTATTACGACAACGAGCTCTTTATCGGTCCTGAACCACACAAAGTGCGTAAGAGCCAGTTTACTGGGAGGAAGTCATCTCCAGCACTAATAGACTCCAGATTCATCAAACAAAGCAAATACACTTGGTCAATAAAACTGATGTAACGCTTCAATATAAACTTACCCTCAACTATGAATTCATAGCCGAAATTATACGGCTGGGTAGTAGCACACAATTACTTTCTCCAGAGTCATTACTAAATCATGTGGCCAAACAGATAGCCATTTTGAATGAAAAGTATCAAGATCAATTAGAAAACAATAGGTTGGTAATATTCTTTATAGCAACGAATCCATAGCCCTATCAACATCGCTATTTTCAAAACTATTCACATACACATTCGTAGTTGACTCAGCTCCATGTTGAAAAGCTTGCCCAACGACTGATTTGCCAGCCCCAGCTCGAATAAGAGCCATGGCAAATGAATGACGGGCTACATAAGTCGTCAATGGGATTCCCAACCCAATAGTCTTGCCAATAGTTTTTAAGTCTGTATTCGTTTGCCCCAATACCTTGTGAATACGGTTGTTGATTTTAACAACCGTAGTATGTATTTGATCATTGAGGATAGGGAAAATATAGCTATCTGCTCCACTATACGTTTCTGCTCTGTAACACTCAATTATAGCTATTGCTGGTTCTAAAAGCTTCAGAGAAAATTTCCCTCCGGTTTTTTGTCGAACGTAATTAATGCGTTGGTTTTCAGTATCATCAATCTGAATATCTCGCCAGCGGAGCTTCGCTAAGTCAACAAAATTTATCCCAGCTAAGTAAAACGAGAATAGGAAAATATCTTTAGCCCGTTGGAGCCGTTCAATCTCAGCAGCATTTTTCAGCTGAGCGTATGGACCAGTAGCGCTTCCAACTGGTTGATAAGCTTCAATTTTACGTATATGGTCTCGACTAATAGCCCGTTTCTGCGTTGACGTATCAAACTTGCCTACACTAAACTTATGTTTTTCTGCCACATTACGCGCAAAAGGATAATTATCCGCCTTTGCATAGCCATTGGCTATAGCCCGGTTTAATACAGCACGCAGTGTCCTAAAGCGATTACTTAATGTATTTTCTGTCGACCCTGTAATGCGTAAGGTGTTTTCCCATTCATAACAGAATTTCACTGTAATCTTATCGAAGGACACATCAGAGGCATCATATTCGTCTACAATGAATTTATATAACTGATTGCGTAGATCCCGATAAACGATGCCGTTTCCAGTTTGGTTAGCTTTTACCATACCCTCAACGATCGAATCAATATAAGCTAACAAGGTTACCTTACGTGTTTGTTTGCGACTTTCCACAGCTTTCGCAGCTATCGATTTAACATCGTATTGCTCATCCGTATCAGCCACTATTTCAACAACCTTCTCATATTTATCCTGCCACTCTGCTAGCTTTTTTAGCAGCTTCGATCGATCTGGTTCAGGATAACTACGACGTATCTCCTTTTTCTGCTCGTTCCAATATTTGGGCTGCAAACTCAGTCCGGTTGAAATCCAACGATTCTTTCTGTTCTTAGTAATACGGACCACAAATGGATGAGATCCATCAGCGAGTGTTTTATGTGTATAATAAACTACTTTGACAGTAGCTTTCCCTTCTTTATGGTCTGTTGTTCGAGTGCCTGCCATTTTTGTTTCAACCAACGAGTTAGTTGAAACGTTGGTTGAAACAAATCTACCATAACAACCAGAAATAACCAATACTAACCAGAAAAAAAGAGTCTTAAAATTCTGATATATAGGCTTTAAAGTGTAAAGCCAGAACTATTCGAAATATAATTACCTCTGCCTTACAAGCAGAGGGTCGGCGGTTCGAACCCGTCAACTCCCACACAAATCACAAAAACCCCTCAGAAATGATTTCTGAGGGGTTTTTGCTTTTTTATTGTTGGTTATACTGTAAGTTAATTTTAATTCAATTAAAAGGATCAGTTCCAAAAGTTGTGGAGGGCATTGTATTTTTTTAGGTTTGTGAATTAATCAAATCTAGTTGTTTTGGAGAGTTTCTTGCCCATCGTTCAGTTTCTGTTGCCTGAGTTCATCCTACAAAATTTTGAATTGACCTCCATCGACCACCCTGAGGGAGTCTTTCATGTTCATATCGAAGAGAAAAATGCCGATGAGACGGACCCTCAACGGAAGAATCTGCTCTCCAAAGGCTTTTTCCCCACTATCACCGTCCAGGACTTTCCCATCCGGGGCCACCAGGTATTCCTGCATATCAAACGCCGTCGCTGGCTCAATACCCAAACCGGCAAAGTCGTCTATCGAGACTGGACTCAGGTAGCAGATGGAACGCGGATGACCGGTGAGTTTCCCGCTTTTTTAAAACAAATCAGTCGATACTAACCCGACTAATATCAACTCCATTGGCGGCTTTTATGGGGTTGGTGGCAAAATTCTATTACGCCAATACCGTGATTATCAGAGTGGATTTGCCAATTGGCAACAAAAGCAACATGCCAAAGACTGGTTGCTTTATCCCCAAAACCTGGGTACGCATTTGTCGCTAGATGAAACGAGTCTTTCACAAGGGGAACTCTATACGATTCTGACCAATAAAGCCGCTAGAGGAGGCAAGGGCAGTATCGTAGCCATTGTGGCGGGTACTAAAGCCGAGACGGTGATTGAGATATTGCGTAAGTTATCTGAAAACCAGCGCAAAAAGGTAAAGGAAATTACCCTGGATATGGCAGGCAATATGGCCCTAATCGCTAAAAAATGTTTCCCTAAGGCTATCCAAGTGACCGACCGTTTCCATGTGCAACAACTGGCTCTGGAGGCCGTCCAGACTATGCGAGTTGAGTACCGCTGGCAAGCCTTGGAGGCTGAAAATGAGGCTCTTGAGCAGGCTACGTTTAACCAGATCGACTATCAACCAGAGTTACTTACCAATGGGGATACAGTGAAACAATTGCTGGCTCGCAGCCGCTATGTGCTTTATAAAAAGGCGCCTGACTGGACAGAAAGCCAGCGAGAGCGGGCTGCTTTGCTGTTTGAGCGTTATCCAGAGTTGAAGGCTGCTTATGAGTTAAGTCAGGCCCTGAGTCACATCTTTGAGGCCACCACCGACAAACTCTACGGCTTAGGGCGGTTGGCCAAATGGCACGAAAAAGTACGCCAAGCGGGTTTCAAGGCCTTCAACACGGTGGCTCGTTCGATCCAGAACCACTATGAAACCATCCTGAACTACTTTGATAACCGCAGCACCAATGCCTCAGCGGAGTCCTTTAATGCCAAGATCAAGGCGTTTCGGGCTCAGTTTAGAGGGGTTAGCAATGTGGAGTTCTTCTTATATCGGCTCACTCAGTTATATGCTTAATCTAAGATGCTCCACAACTTTTGACCTTGATCCAATTAAAATCGCTGTAGGATATTCAATATTAGAGCTTAGATTTAAATAAAAATATAATAAATAAGAAATGGAAGCAACGCTTTTAAAGTCTGCCGCCCCAGCGATAATTAAAGAGGTATACCAAACTTCCAGTAGCTTTCTAGGAGGCATTAAAGATGAAGCAAAGCAATTGTTTAGTGATGCTCTATCAGAATATCTTTATAAATATGAAGTTGATTTTAGACTCATAAAGACTATTCTACATAGACATGAGCCTGTGCCTTTCTATGAAATTTATTTTCCTGCAAAACTCAAAAAAAGAGAACATAACAAATCGCATGAAGCTATAGTAGATACCCAATCTGTAAATCGCGTCTTTTGGAATACTCGATTTGTAACAGTAACAGGCGATGCTGGTAGCGGTAAAAGTACTTTAATAAAGCATTTATTTTTAAACTGCATAAAAGAGAAGTTTGGTATTCCAATACTAATTCAACTTAGAGACTTAAATGAATGTTCTAATGATTTACAACATTTCATTAAGGAGAAAATTATAAATTTAAAACTAGCTCAAAACAATGAAATTCTAAATAGGCTGTTAAATGCTGGAAATTTTGTATTTCTACTTGATGGGTATGACGAAGTGCAAGCTAAACATAAGAATAAAGTAATCACCTCAATAAACAGCTTTGTAGAAAAATATGACAAGAATAGATATTTAATCACTACAAGGCCATATAGTAATCTAGAAATGCTACCCAAATTTCATAATTATTATATGCAAGACTTATCTGAGGATGATATTGGAAAATTTATTGATTTGCAAAAGATTAAGCAAAATCTTGCAGATAAAATAAAACAATCTCTAGCAATAGCAAAAAATAATTATATAAACTCTTACTTAACTAATCCCTTATTACTAACATTATATATTGTAACTTATTCAACTAATTCAAGTGTTCCCGATAGCAAATCTATATTCTATAGACGAGTTTTTGAGGTATTATATAGAGAGCATGATTCAGCTAGTAAAATCGGCTTCGAAAGGGAATTTTCTTCAACTTTACATCAAGAGCAATTTGAAGAACTTCTTAAGGCTTTCTCCTTAATAACTTTTTTTGATAGCCAATATTCATTTGACAGAGGTTATGCAAAGCAAAAATTAGGTATTGCCAAAAAGATCGCCATAGATAAAAATAAAAATTTCCCAAATTTTGATCTGAATAAGGTAGTTGATGATTTAAAAACTGCCATAGGAATATGGGTCGAGGATAGTGGTATACTTTCGTTCGCTCATAGATCAATGCAAGAATATTTTGCAGCATCTTGCATTGAAAGTACAAGTTCCAACAAAGAGGCCATTTATGCTAAAATACGTGTTAGGTTAGAGTACAAGAAAAATAGCACAGCTCATACATACGGATCGGATATTCAAAATTTCATGTCTTTATGCAAAGAGTTAGACAAATATAATTATGTAAAATATATAGAAATCCCTATAATCAAAGATTTAATATCTAAATTAAAAAGAAGAGGTGTAAATGCACAACTAAAAGCGGTGTTAAATATTTTTACTTCTGGCTTAGTTGTAAGTAACAGTAAAGAGATAATAGATAATGACGAGTGGGAAGTTATTGGCTATGTACATCCACCCTTCAAATATTATATGCTTATTGAAGAGTTTATAGGGAATTTATTCGCAATACTAAAGAGTGAAAAAGTAATTCCAACTCAAGAGTTTAGTAGTATTCGAAAAGTTGATACAATGCCTTTAATTTCCCATGTGTATGACAATAAAGATTCAAATTTAAGTTTTGACTGGATAAGTCAAAATGTAAAGCATGAGATAGATTCGGAAGTAAACAAAGTCGTAGGCATTTTAACTTCTCAACTAAAATCTTGTAAATCATATTTAAAAGATATTGAAGCTGTCGAATTAGACATAACTAACTTTATTTAAAACCGTGTTATTTAAGTACAAAAATATATGTGTGTATATTTTGTACTTAAATAATGTAAATGGGTTTGGCTATCACGACAGAATAGCTGCTCCAAAGCTTGCTCAAAATTTCCCAAAAGCCTAAACGCTATATATCTGACTAGTCCAGGAATAAAGTCATATATAAGCCAGTTGAAGCTCACTAGTCAAAAATGATCTTGAAACTAGTTTTACTGCTCAACCCTTGCTACTCAATTTAGATCGATGCTTTTTTAATCTTGACAAGAATATTGGTGTACATTGCCTAATACCAATAAACTGTAAACCATGAAAAGACTACTATTTTTCGCTCTGGCGCTGTTGCTGGCAGGCGCTTGTAAGCATGTTTCTGATACGGATACAAACCGCGTAGTTCTAACGGGAATCGACACGACCAAAAAACCCGGCGATGACTTTTTTATGTACGCCAACGGAATTTGGTACGATACTGCCCAGATACCACCTAGTCAAACAGGTGTGGGTTCATACTCCTTTATGAATTTCCCGCAGCGGATACGGCTACAGGCGATTCTGGACAGCATTTCGGGAAGCACTCATCCGGCGGGAAGCATCGAACAAAAGGTAGGCGATTTTTATGCGTCAGGAATGGACACAACCGCAATTAACAAACGCGGTTATGAACCCATCAAGCCCGTGCTCGCCCGAATCGATGCTGTGACCGATATAGCTTTACTGCTGAAGCTGGTGGCTGACGAACAAAAATCAGGTGATGGTTCCATCATTGGTTTTTCGGTAGGTCCCGATGACAAACACAGTACGGTCAATATTGCGCAGTTTTATCAGGCGGGTATTGGCTTGCCGGAACGAGATTATTATTTCAAGACCGATTCGTCGACACTCGCTATTCAAAAAGCCTACAAAACATACCTCACCCGCTTGTTTGAATTGACCGGCACCGATGCCGCTGCCGCCCAGAAAAACGCCACAGTGACCTATGATATTGAAAAACAGTTAGCCAACGCACATCGAACAAATATCGAACTCCGAAATGTAAAGGCGAACTACAACAAACTGGCGGTTGCTGCGCTGTCAAAGAAACATGCTAACCTACGCTGGACAACGTTGTTGAACGACTTGGGCGTAAAGGCCGATTCAGTTAACGTCGGCCAACCTGCTTATTATGACAAGCTGAATACACTCGTAAAATCGGTCCCCATCAACGATTGGAAAGTCTATTTAAAAGCCAATGCGCTGACCAACTATTCGAAATTCTTAAGCCAACCGTTTGTTGATGCGTCGTTTGCCTACACAAAAATTCTGACCGGACAAGCGGTTAAGAAAACACGTGCCGAAGAAATGACGCAAGCTGTCGATGGCTCGCTCGGACAGGCACTGGCCCAGTTGTATGTGAAAAAATATTTTCCGGAAGATGCCAAGAAGCGCATGGCCGTTCTGGTCGACAACCTGGAAAAAGCCTTTGAAGCCCGCATCAACAAGCTGGATTGGATGAGCGATTCCACCAAAGCAAAGGCTAAAGAAAAACTGTTCGCCTTCACGGAAAAAATCGGTTATCCGGATAGATGGCGAGATTACTCAAAAGTGGACGTGAAACGAGATGCTTATTTTGAAAACCGGTTGTCGGCGAATAAAAATGACTACCTCTACAGCCTGGCTAAAGTAGGAAAGCCGGTCGACAGAACGGAATGGTTCACGACGCCACCAACGGTAACAGCGTACAACAATCCTCCGCTCAATGAGATTGTTTTCCCGGCTGGCATCTTACAATCCCCTTATTTTAACTTATATGCCGATGATGCACTTAATTATGGGGGCATCGGTATGGTGATTGGTCACGAAATAACGCACTCGTTCGACGATCAGGGAGCCCAGTATGATAAAGTCGGCAATGTGACCAACTGGTGGAAAAAATCGGATTATGATAAATTTAAAGCGAAGACCCAACAGGTAATTGACCAGTACAACTCGTTTACCGTACTCGATTCGATGCATGTAAAAGGGGCCTTAACGGTGGGTGAAAACACCGCCGACATTGCTGGTGTCGCTATTGCTTATGATGCCTTTAAATTGACGGACCAAGGTAAAGACACGACAAAACTGGATGGCTTTACACCTGATCAGCGTTTTTTCATCTCAATAGCAAGAATATGGCGCGTAAAAACAAAGGATGAGTTTATGCGCATGTACGTAAACACCAATCCGCATTCACCGGCCAAGTGGCGCGTAAACGGACCGCTGATGAACTTCACGCCTTTTTACAAAGCATTTAATGTGCAACCGGGTGATAAACTATATAAACCAGAAACGGCAAGGATAACCGTTTGGTAAGGTTCAACCTAGGTTGCAGGGCAGCGTAAGGAGCAATTAAAACCGGACTACCAGACCTACCCCGACACCCACACTGTTCATGGCTACGTTAAAGCTCAAGGCTTGATTCGGTTGGGAAGTGGTCGAATTTACTATGCTGCCCTCATCCGTGTATTCCGTAACGACAACACCGTTAGTGGGTTTTCCCGCAATTACGTTGGAACTGACAACTTCAAGTCTTTTTGGCTTGAATGATTGATTGTACGCCACTACTTCGGCAAACCCCCGGATGGCCTGACTCAGCCGAAACTGAATCCCCAGGGCGGCCTGATACCCCAATGCCAGGGAGTTTTTTGTGTACGTTGCAGTGGTTTCAAATGAACTAGCAACTCCTCTGTTTGGCTGGTTAAGCGCGTTGTCGACCGTCTTATAATCGAGCACGAGCCCTCCCACCAGGCCAAGTCGGTTATAGATGTAATAGGCTGGCCGCGAGAGAGCTTTGAAGGTGATGTTGGGCGTAATGGATAAAACCTTCAGCGTTGTGCTCGACGAGTTTGTGTACGTAAAAGAACCATCGTTATAACTATTCGTAATTGTTACTGCTGTTCCAAACAGGATATCGGCATCAACGCCCACATTGATGAATTCGCTCGCGATCAGGCCAACTCCGATACCGGCGCGTGGACCAGCGCCCAATCCTTTATTCGTTGTTTTGAATGGAAAAGCAATACCAGTCGCACTTTGTGTCTCGCTGTAGTTGATCTGTACTCCCGGCGTTAATAAGCCATACGATCCATACAGCTTAACATAAAAGGGAGACTCGCTGGCTTTAGTCTTGCGTGGAGCAGTTTCTGGTGCAGCCGTTTTGTCCACCGGGTGTAGGGTATTTGATGCAAGGGTAGACTGGGCTTGCACCATTGCAGTGCACATGAGCAAGCCGATGAGGAGCATGACGAATCGATTCATGAGTAGAAGCGTTGACGGTTTATCTGAGATTTACAGTCTATTACGAGCTTTGAGATTATGTTGGCATGACTAATTGGTCTGCAACTAAAACCGGACTACCAGACCTGCCCCTATGCCCACACTATTGATTGCTACATTATAGCTTGGTTGTTCGTAGGGGTTGGATTTATTATAGTCGCCCTGATCTTTGAATTCGGTAGTGGAATTCTGTAGGGTCGCGACTCCACTCTTTGTACTGGTCGTGGTATTTTGAACCTCCCTGGGTTTGAACGATTGATTGTACGCCACCACTTCGGCAAACCCCCGGATAGATTGACTCAACCGAAACTGAATCCCCAGGGCGGCCTGATACCCCAACGCCAGGGAATTTTTTGTGTACGTAGTGTTGCCTACAGACGTAGTGACTGCTCCTTTAGTAGGCGTTTCAAGAACATTACTAGTCGTCTTGTAATCCAGTACGAGCCCTCCCACCAGACCGAGTCGATTGTAAATGTAATAGGCTGGCCGCGAGAGGGCCTTAAAGGTGATGTTGGGTATAATAGACAAGACCCTTAGTGTTGTATTGGTGGAAATGGCATAGAAGCTATAGGTACTGCCACTGCCAACGAAAACATTGTTGTCAACCTTCAGCGCTGTTCCAATCAGAACATCGGCATCAATTCCAACGTTAATGAAGTCACTGACGATGACTCCAACTCCGATACCAGCGCGCGGGCCAGCCCCCAGATGCGTATTGATTGGCTTGTAGGTGGTGGGTGAACTGATTTGGCTTTGTGACCCACTATAATTGATTTCTGTCCCTGGTGTCAGCAGGCTGTAAAACCCATAAGCCTTTATGTAAAAGGGGGCCTCGGTGGCCTTACTGGTGTAGGGAGCTTTCTCCGCTACTGTGGATTCGACGGAACGGTTGACCGTATTTAATCCAACAGTCGGTTGTGCCTGAGTTGCTGAAACTCGTATGAGCAGGCTAATGAGGATAAAAATAGATTGGTTCATGGGGTTGAGCAGCTTAAAAGAGCACAGTAAATTAAACCTCTGTCCAATACAAAGGCTCGTCCTTTGATTTAACGGTGATTGGAACTTAGGGAATGGCAACTAGGCTGCTTCCAATATCAATCCTATAAATCACGATGGTACTGTTTTGCTATAAAAAAACGCTGGCCTCAAGAGAAGCCAGCGTTAAAATCTACCGTATGTATTGCTGCTATATTGGCGCAATCGCACAGCTTAGAAGACAATCCCCAAAATAGGTCACTAAAAAACGACAGTCCCAAGTCAGAGCCCTGAACATTAATGACTAAAACAACTCACAAAGACAACATTATCCCTCCGTTATAATCCACTGATGACGCGGACATACACATTGTTGGACAGGTTGCTATCATAACTCTTGGTCGGGTCATCCGCTACGTTGACCGTGATGTTAGCCGCACTGCCAGGGTTAGCCGTTGTCCGGATGATGCTAAAACCTAAACTCGACTTGCCATTACCAGGGATAAAGGTTCCTGCGTTCATCGTCAGGGTTAACTGCCGATCCGCCACCAAAGGTGTTGCTGTCCACTGTGAATTATCCACCGCTACCGGGTTATATGCTCCGCCGGATACGTTGATATTGGTCAGACTGGAGGCAAAAGAGAGGCTATAACCAACAGGGACGGTAATGTTGACCCGGACATTGCCCGAAGAAGTGGGTAGGCCAGCTACCTCAAAGACATTCACCACGAAATTATCCACATTGCCTGCGGTTGCGAAGTTAGCCTGCGGTAAGTCCAGATTGATGGTTAAATCGGAGCTGACTACTGGGCCAGTCTGTTGGATAACGGGCTCATTACCGATGAATAGAGTATTACGATAATCGTGTAAGACCGTCTCGAGTTGATAACCTGGGCCCGTATCCCCAACCTGGCGTACTGATAGCCTATAGCGGCCCGGCGATATACTGGACGGATAACCACGTAAAGACGCATAATCACTGAAACCCGGATTGTTAGAGCTTGAACTAGCCGTGGGGGTAAGCGTAGACCAGGATGTGTCCGTGAACTCACCACTATCCAGCCGTTCTAACCGCCCCTCAACTGGTCCGCTTGAGCCGACTAACAGAAAAAAACCGCGCGACGACGACTCATAGCGATAACCTACCCGCTGGAGACTGCTAAACGGACTGCCTGTTGTAACAGGTTGCCAGCCCGCATCGGTCCCGATGGTAGAGGTTGTAGGGATGAACGGAATTGACTGACTAAAAAACAGATCTGTCAGACTCTGATTCCATAAATTGGCCACGCGCCAAAGACCATTTCCACCAAAATGGATGTCATCGACGCGGTTATCGGGACCAATCAGCCCATCAGTTGCTGGACCAGCGTATACATCTGATACCTCCCTACTTAAGCGGTTCTGGGCAGCAATTACCTGGCTATTTGTTTGGCCCGATATGTAACTAGCCCGTGATATCAGCCAGGCCAGGCGACTATGATTCAGTTGCTGACGACTTTTACTGATGATCGAGTTGAGGTTGTTGACGTACGCCTGTTCAGCCACCCCGCCGTCGCTTTCACCCTGATGCCACAAGATGGCCCTCATACCCAGTCGATTAATGTAGGATAAGAGCGTGGCACTGATGCGCTGATAGGGGAGAGTAGCTGGCGTTGCCGCAGCACTGATTGCCCACTCAGTACTATTACTGCCGCCCTGAGCGGCCCCCAGAAACAGAATCGGTACATTGAGCCGTTTGGTCAGACTATCGCCCAAAATACCCCAGAGGTAGGGCGAATTCGATGGGCCAATGCTGGCTCCTGCACTGACATGACTGAACATGAAGGGGAAGGCCTGGGTGTCAATCGAGTTATATTGAAATAAGTCGATGCAGGATACCCGGTCATCAATGGCCGGTGGGACATTTTTCTCGATACCGCCCTGGGCATTAGATTGGCCCGCAATGACAAATACCTCGCCTACACCGATACGATTGACAGCCGTATCGGCAATAATCGCAGTTGCTGCTTTGGCGCGTATCTCAACCCGATACCAGCCGCCCAGGGCGGCCAGTGTGCCTCTAAATGTGTGATCACCAGTGACGGTGGCTACGGTCGTCCAGTCGCTAGGAGTACCTTGCCCTACCACCATTGGTATCAGGCGCGCTTCGATAGTAGAGGATGAATTGGGAGCAGTACCGGCGATAATGAGTTGGGCACGATTGGCGCCATCGCGTTGAATGACTGAACGGGTCTTAGGAGAGTTAATGATAAACTGCGCCTGGAGCAGATAGGGCAGTGCACACAAAAAAAAAGCCCGATAAATTGTATGAATCATAATGTGTAAAGTAGAAGCGGTCTTATCATTGAGTCTTCGATTGATTTATCGTAGAAAAATGACTGAGTCTACAATAACCTGTAAACTCATCCGCTCCCGCAGCCCGGCAGTTTTTTACCGCACAGGCAGTCCTGCGAAACTGTTTAAAAAGTAAACTGTGGTTGTTGATTAGTAATACCTCAAAATAGCTCCTGGAGCTTACCCACCAGAACAACTATACTTCAAAGGTAATTACAAAAGTTGATCATATATTAATTTTTACAAATAATTATAAGCCGCATGGCAATGATATACCACAGCTATAGATTAGTGTTGATAAAATTTCCCTTTTCGGGTAGTTAAGGTCGCGAATATACACCAAATAATCATTTTTTATAACATAAAATATCCAAATCTGGCATTTTATGCTACAAAAAAGCCTGGACTAGGAAAGTGGGCTTTCGATGCTATCTACACTGGTAAACACACTGGGATGTCTGTGATTCCACAAATAACTAAGGATACATTTCTGGGTGCTTGCTACGAACAGGTTAGTTAGTTAACGCGAAATTATCTCCATTTATTCTGCTGAGTTCTACACGAAAAAAGCCCGGCGATATAAGCCAGGCTTAATATTTATAGTTTGCAAACGGCCCATTGGGCCAGAAAGCGGACAAAAGGTCACAGACAGAAAAGACGTTTTATAGCCTGCATTCTCCACACTTCCGACACAAATAAACTGCCAAGAACCCCAATTATATACCTACTTCCGGCTTATAATCTGCTTTAACAAGTGCTCCAGTTCGGTCTGCTTTTGCTCCAATGCTTGTAGTCTTTTCTGGTCCTGTTTGCGTGCCTTTTCTAGCTAGAAAAGCCGTGTTTGAGCAACAAAATTTGGATTAAATCTGGCAACAGGAGATCCAATGGCTACAGCTAAATTAAACTACCTGGTTTGGAAACTGATCCGTAAGCAGTAAGCGGGCTTGCTGATTTAATTGGGTTAGGTACTTTGCGTGAATGGCTAGCTTTTTAGTTAATCCGTTGTCGATGCCAGGAGTTAGGAGTACTAAGCCATCAATATCCTGAAAGAGCATTTGCAGCTCCGCCTGCATTCTCATCAGCAGAGCTACTAGTCTATCCTGTGAGCACCTGCTAATGAACTGGTTCTGATCAGATCTTGGTCTGCGTTTATTTTCTTGAAGACAGGCCATTACTTTGTAATAGTAGGCATGAAACAGAGCGAGCGACTCTGACCAGGATGCGACAACATTGCTGCTTTCCAACTGATTCGGGTGGAGTCGTTGACTCCTCAAAGATCTAGTATTCATTTATGGGTAATGAAGGGGGCCCTTAACAGGCAAGCCAGGGGTTCAGCGTTTTCGCAATGAAAAGCGTTTGGCCAATCACAATCTTTAGTACGGATACAAAGGCTTCTGAGCAAGGTTGCGTTGACAGAGCTATCAGACCCTACAACACATACTAATAGTCAATGTTTGTTCGTGTTTTGACTCTTCCTCAACGAGTATAAGATGTGATTTGGACCTAGTAGCCAGACTTTTAGTTTATTTACAGATTTATTAAAACTACTGATCATTAGACTGGCACTAGCCCGAAAGGTCACGGTTCAAATACGCCACGTTCACTCCTTAGCTATAATCCGTGGTGCTCCCATCGGGCTTCTATATTGGTAACAAAAGGGTAGAACGGCTCAATTATCCTGTTGGCTTCGAAGTACGTTTAAGTAGGCCAGGAATATAAGGTCACCAATTACGGAGCTTTTTTTAATCGATCGGGTCGGCAGGTCATATTTTCATAACCTATATAAACAATATATCCCATCAACAAAACCGTTTAATCTATCCGCAGCTTGCTGAGTAAATCTACTCAGCACACTAAATACCCTAAAAAAAGGCAACCCTACATTTATATACCGTCTAGTAGATTAATTGTGTCTTAATTACTCGATTTACATCTAAAGTATATTACAAATACCTCTTTAGTTAACCATATATGATATTTTTAAATTTTAACATTTCATTTATTCATGTACGCTTCCTTATCCGACGAAGAAACTATTCGTCAGTTATTGCCTAGTCAACCCAATCAATGCTTCGAAGCCCTCTATTCCCGATATGTAAAAAAGGTCTATCAGCGGTGCCTATCAATGACTAAAGATGCTGAGCAGGCGGAGGATTTTACACAGGATATTTTCCTGAAAGTATTCAACAAACTGGATGCCTTTCAAGAACGGTCTAGTTTTTCGACCTGGCTCTATTCAATTTCGTATAATTACTGTGCTGATCAACTCCGTATGGCCAAGCGATTGCCGACCACTACCTGGGAAGAAGCCGGCATTGACCACAATACTGCTGATGAGGAGGAAACTCAGTTGCATGAGGAAACCCTTCAAGTCGTCCAGCAGGCGATGACAACCTTATCGGTTGAAGAACGGACGTTCCTGCGCCTGAAGTACGAGGATGGTATGAGTATTGAAGAACTTGCTCAGTTGTATGATCTCAAGCCTAGTGCGGTCAAGATGCGGCTCAAGAGGAGCCGGGAAAAGGTAAAAAGTCTGTGTGTTCAACAGTGTTTAAGCTGAAGTGCCATCAGCCACATTCTTAACCTGCTCCATCAATACTACGTTAACAGTATAGCCACTATCGAGCTTGATTTTAACTCTACTCGTATAGTTAGCCTGAAGCAATTTGGGAGGGAATCAGTATAGCATAGAGACGGGCGGCTGACGAGGTAAAGCCAAGTGCTTCTTCTCAGGCAAGCAAAAAGCCCAGCAAGGTGTTAGACTTCCACGTTTAAAAGTGGGCTTACCTAGCGAAAGTACCCCTGAGACAGGCTACTCTTAAAAAGGAAATAGAAAAAAGATATTTTACCGCCCTCACCACTTCAGCCGAGCAGGTTATCAACTTGACGTCTTCAGGGTATTATAGGAAGGTAATCAATCCGATGACAAGACTCGATAGGAAACCTAGTGCCAGGATAACATAGTCCAGAATAATTGAATGACGATTTTGAGTATCCATAATTAATAAACGATTAAGTTACAGTTCATATTTTAGACTACAGATACCATATCGGTCACTATTTATTAATTAAAAATAAATAATAGAAACAAATAGTTAGATATGTAGTACCCACTTCCTAACTGACCACTATCTATCCTTCTTTCTTATAATGCTTGACTCTTGTCAGTCACCCATCTAATTTCCGGTAAATCGCCCCTCAAAAAAGGGTAATTTACCCCTTCTCAGAGTAAAAAATAATGTATAGCTTTCTGATCGACACCAGACGCTGAAGCAGTGCTATACCAGAAAAGTCAGGGTAGGCACCCAGTACAACTATGAACAGGCCGCTCTAACAACGCCCATACCTATTGAGACTAAAGGCGAATGAGTAGTCTGCTCAACAGGTTGCTTATCGGTCAGTAGTTAGTCATCCTTTTATACCTATGGCACGATTTGATTAGAAACCGAATTCCAGAGCACTCTAACTCTGAAAAGTAATTTTACTATAGACGATCTCTGCTTGCCTTCGGCTTTCAGGGCGCAAAGTAGTTGTATATCTTCTATTGTAGGTGAGAGAGAATGCGTTTAATTTCGGCTTCCCACTGAGAACCGGTACTGTCTGTCAGCCTAAAATTATAAAAAAGACAGAACGGGAAATCCAACCACTCATTCTCTTTTGGGGTCTTGACGAAAACACACCTCTAGCCAAAAACAGAATGAAACTCCTAATTGACCACCACCCCGTTCACCTACTCTCCCAACCAACTCTAAACGAAGCGGTTACCAATCTTATTAGATTCCGTCGCTTCCTGTGAAGCCGTTAGCCGAAATGATACACGGTTAAGGCAGTTCTCCCTATGGCCTTTGCAAAGGCACCAACGGAGCCACCCCTAAGCTGCGTGGATTTGTAGTCGTTTCAAGCGACTTTTTCCGGCCAATAGGTCCGGTCCCTATGCCTGCTATTCTATCCCCATATCCATAAAAATACACCCAGAATGAAAATCCTGTACGATCACCAAACCTTTACTGCCAATAGATTTGGGGGCATTTCCCGCTATTTTTATCAACTGATGAGTGCCCTTCGCCGACAAGGCATCGAGACCAGCGTAGCAATCCGATTTTCCAATAATGAGTATTTAAACCAAAATCAATGGTCGCGTACTACATCCTTTCAATACTTCCTGGGCTACAGGCATACGAACCGGCTCTTTTCATTGATTAATCGGCTGTGGAGTTCGGTGCAAGTACGGCGTGGGCAGTATGACCTGTTTCATCCCACCTTTTTCCATCCCTACTTCCTGAAATTTATTGGGAATAAACCCTTTGTCTTAACTTATCACGATGCCATAAAAGATAAATTCGGCGATAGATACGGGCACGTTGATAATGCGTCGAAGGCCCAAAAACAGGTTTTATTCAACCGGGCAGCTCATATCATTGCGGTATCAGAGAACACCAAGAATGATTTAATTGAGCTATTCCAGATTCAGGCCGATAAAATTACAGTTATTCATCACGCGACTCATTTCCGAAATCTAGCAGTACCCGATACGTTTCAAATCCAGATACCCAGCTCTTACCTGCTCTACGTAGGCAGCCGGGACAGTTACAAAAACTTCGGTCCGTTTCTGCAGGCTCTTGCTCCACTGCTCAAGAACGATTCAACGTTGAAACTACTTTGTGGGGGTGGTGGTACGTTTTCGGTCGATGAAATTCGACTTATTGAGCAACTGGGATTAACCGGCCAGGTAGTTCATTACGCGATCAATGACCTGATTTTGTATCGGTTATACCAACATGCCCTGGCGTTTATTTATCCTTCACTTTACGAAGGATTTGGAATTCCGATTCTGGAAGCCTTTGCGGCTGGCTGTCCCGTTGTGTTAAGTAATAGATCGTGTTTTCCAGACGTAGCCCAGGATGCGGCCCTTTATTTTGATCCTGAGTCTGGCCGCTCCATTCGTCAACAGATTGAATCCATTCTTATCGATCCTGGGTTGCGTCAGTCTTTACGTCAGAAAGGTTATCGGCGGCAGGAAGCGTTCTCCACAGACCAAATGGTTAATCAAACCCTGGAAGTTTACCGGCGGGTAATCGCTCTCGAGGCAACAACAGATTTAAAGGAATTCTCCCAGTACTCGGTTCAATAAGCAGTCTATTTGCGGACAAAAGGGGTAGTAGCTATTACCAGTGATCAATTGGGCAGTTATACCAGGCAGTAACTACTTTTACATGTTTTTTTAGTAATGTTTGTCATGAAAAAACACCTGACTCCCTTTATCGCCCTGTTCAGTTGAACACCAGTGTTTTTTTAATGTGTCAATCTGGAATAAATAGCCAGTAACTCAATAACGGGCAACTTAATTCTGCCTGATCAACTAAACCCGGTTGCTTAGGCAGATTTCGAATAAAATGCTTTCAGGTTATCCCGATAATTGCGGGTCCACTTAAGTTGCTGACCGTTTTTCAGCTTAACCATGTAGTCGCCATTAAAGTAGGTTTCAACTTCGTCGATGTAGTTAAGGTTGACAATATAGGAGCGATGAATTCTGACAAAATCAGTCGGGTCAAGTTTGGTTTCGAGGCTGGTCAGGCTGTCATAGATAACGTGCCGTTCCACGCCCACATACCCGTCGCTACTGGTAGCGGTATGCAGCGTAATATAATTACCATCAGCATCGAGGTACATGATGTCATTGGTTTTCACGAAGTACATGCGTCCCGTTTCTTTAACCAGAATCCGGCGCAGATAGGCACTTTTGGGTTGGGTAGTCTGATCGGCCATCAGTTGGTTAACTAAGGCTTCGATACGTGGCTGAGTTTGTTGAGCAAGTCGCTCCTGCACACGCCCTAGCGCCTGATGGAAGCGCATTTCGTTAAACGGTTTAAGCAGGTAATCAATGGCATTGACCTCAAAGGCTTTCAGGGCGTATTGATCGTAGGCAGTCGTGAATACCACAAATGGCTGATGATGCGGCCAGATCTCTTTAAGAACCTCGAACCCATCCAGTTCGGGCATCTGAATATCCAGAAAAATCAGATCAGGCCGATACTGTAGAATTTTAATGACGGCTTCTGTTCCATTGCCCGCTTCGTCCACCACAACGATGGATGGGTCGGCTTTTAGAAACGTACGAATGACCCCTCGGGCCAGCACTTCATCATCAATAATGAGCGAACGATAGGTTGTCATGAGTGGAATTCGTTAGCAGACTGGGTTGGTAGGGAAACGTAATGATAACCCTTGTATTTCCGCCCGAAGGTTGGTCGAACGTAAACTGAGCGGCCTTCCCAAATGCCTGCGCTAGCCGTAGGCGGGTATTGTTAAGTCCCAAACCAGAGCCATTACGGCCGCTCCGATACGTATCAGAGCTACTTTTGCCAACGCCATTATCGAAAACAGTTAGTTGAATCGAATCCTCCTGTTTCCGGGTGGTGATCCGAATGAGCGCATCGTTGGTCAGGGAAGAAATTCCGTGCGTAATGGCATTCTCAACCAGTGGCTGAAGGATAAGCTGCGGTACCAGACAGTGCTCTGTGGCCGGATCAATATCGTATTCGATGCGCAGTCGATCCTGAAAGCGAATTTGCTGAATGGCTAAATATTGCTGAGTTAAGTTCAGCTCGTCGCGCAGAGTCAGGAAGTTCTCGGTCTGATGAGCAAGAACACCCCGTAATAAATCACTCAGAGCGGTAACCATATCAATGGCTTTACGGGTGTCATTCTGCAACATCAGGCTAACAATAGCATGGTGGGTGTTGAACAAAAAATGAGGATTCAGCTGCATCTTTAACGATTGGAGCTGCGCACTCGTCAATTGGGTTTTCAACTGCTCATTATTCAGTTCGTACTTGAGATTCTGTTCTTTTAGGGCTTGATAGTGAGTTGTGTAAGAAATGATGCTATAGCCTACCACAACCAATAAGTAAGTGATTACAGAAAGGGAATAGCCATAGAAAAACCAAAGTAAAATAGTTTTTGGATTCATCCAATGCCCCGTTTCATGGGCGTGTAAGGGCCGGACCAATGCGTAGGATATAACGGTAATTAGCAGTCCAAGGGCAGAGGCAATCAGTACGTGAATGATGATCGTTCTGGGCCACGAATAGTTACTGCCAGTCAGCCGGAATGGGAACCGGTAGGCTGCGTATAAAATCAGAGGAGAAGACCCCAGCCACAGCAGGTAGTTAATCAACCATTGGATCGACTCTGAAACGTACATAGTTTGGGCATTACTCAACAACCAGACCAGCGTACTCTGAATATAGGAAATGATGGCTAAGATGCCCCAGAAAATAAAGGCATAACGCCAGAACTGCCGGTACGTAATCAGCAAGTTGGCCCGTTGCAGAAGTTTGTCGATTCGCGTCATAGTCGGTCGCTGGCAAAAGGGCAATAAACGTAAACGGTAAGGCTTAGTATATCAAGAATACAGAGTCAGTAAAAACTACTGGACAGCTATTTCTTCAACCAATAGTCGTTTGTAATAAAGCAATTAGGCAAAATTAGTAACCACGCAGGCACAGAGAATAAAGAGTTATTGTAAATACCTTTTCTGCGTGCCTGTGTGGTTACTAATTTTTATTGTTCTGGTCAGGTGAGCTTGACGCCAAGAACTTCATGCGCCAATTGCCAGCGATTATGTCGCTTTCGCCAAATACGCAGGTAACCTTGCCGAGAATTGCCGAAGGTGGCATAGCCATAACTATAACCTAGATCGCCCGCAGGAGACGAAATTATACGAACAAGCTGATAGTCGACTTTTTGATCGGAAGCAACGGCTATCTTTTTGGCTGTTAGTCCTACAGAGCTACTACTGCCTTCCCGCAACAGGCGAATCGAGTCGCTGGTAGGCAGTACAGACTGGTAGGCTTCCCGCAGGCTTTTGGTTTGGGCTGTCTGAATAAAGGCAAGTTCTGTTTTCCGTAACGCTCGGCTAACTACCGATGTATCCAGGAGTAGCGTCGATTTGGATGAAACCTGAGTAGGTATCTGTAAGATAAAGTCTGGCTGATTGGGCTTGGAAAGCGTACAGCCAAAGTCAATCAGCACTTTCCATTGGCCTGTTGCTGTTTTGTGCCAAACGCTGGTAAACTGCCCATAACTAACCGGTTCTTCGTCCAGCGAGCGGGGCCGAAATTCAAAGGGGCCGGTTGTATAGCCAAGTGTGCCCGAAGCCGAGATTTCTGCGTAAGCAGGTCGCCAGGTTAATTTACCCGATCCATCCGGGAGTTGCTGGTACGTTGTCTTACCGGGCAAAAAGCGATTATTCTGAAAGACAACAGATTGTTCATCAAGGTTTTCGACAAAAGCCTTCTTTACACCCTGATCCAGCGCCAGTTGAGCAAAAGCTCGTTCGGCTGCAATTAAATTTTCGTAATCGGTCTGGGCAGAACGTGGATTCGTCTGGGTGGAGCCTATCCATAGAATAGCCGTAAATAGCCAGTAGATATGAAGCATAAGCAATTGTGATGAAGCCAGTTAAGAAATTCCACAACAAGGTAAGGCGACTGGTTACGCGATCACAGGCTTCATTATTTCAACTGATTGATTCGTTGTCTGAACAGCGTGAAATCATATCTGAATCTCTATTCTCCGGGAGACTAAAATCCGACCGAAGGCCTTTGTACTGGAGAAACATGCAGGCTGTACAAACGTATATCAGGTATGATCCGGACTTATACTCAAGGCTTAGCTATTGGAATATACTGCTCAGTCACGTTCCAGCCTTCCAGCGAAACCATTGGCGTACTGGCAGAAGGCGTAAAATCGATGGTTACGGTTTTCTGCTGACCGGGCGGGACCGAAACGTAGTTGTCACTATAGAAAACGGGTAGCAAGCGAGCTTTCGTTGCCGCATCGACCAGCGATAGCCGATTGAAAAACGCAACCGGGTTTCTGGCGGGGTTCGTTAGGGTTACCTCTACTTTTCCGCTGGAAATTTGCCGGGCCTTCACCTGAACGGGCGCTTTGGCCAGCTGCTGCAAGCCGGAGTACTCACCGGTTGCGTCGGGAAGCCAGTACATATTTTCGCTTATGGGTTTCTTATTCAGATCGAGGAGTTGCAGCATCAGGAACGCCCCTTTGTCTTTGGTCAGCGCCTGCAATGTTCGGCCAATGGGTACGTATGGACGAACCAGCGTCGGGCCGATTTCAGAAAACACCTGCGTTATGGTCGTTTCTTTACCCGCCATGTCGTAGACCTTGATCACCATCATCATGTCGCGGTAGTAGCGGAACGTATTGTTCACCACCATTACCATGCTATCGACAGGATTGTACATGATGTGCAGGGGTTCGCTACCGTTATGCAGACCGTAGAGACAGGCATTCGGGTCGAGGTAATAATCGTACATCTGCCCGCGCATGGCTGTCCAGGGGTTTTGCGTTTTCCAGATGATTGTTCCGGTGTACCAGTCCCACATGTGCGAACTGAATCCTTCCATCAACGCCCGATATTGGTCGTAATTTACGAGCTGTGCTTTTTTGGCAAAATCACGCACGTCGGTCGCTTTTCCGTACGGATCAATGGAGGCATCGTAGCCAATATATTTGTGGTAATCCCAAACCGAATCGACCTGGCTTTTTCCATTTTTCGCGTACACTGGGGCCACCAGATTCTCTTTGGGAATAAACCGCTCCAGCGATGCATAGTCGCCCACACCAACCGAACCTACTTCGGAGTTAAACGGCCAGGTTCTATGTTCCCAGAAATGACGGATCGGCTGAATACCATACGGGCCATCGCCGTTTCCACCCAGAAAGTTGAACGACATTTCATCTGAGTTCGAGTAGTCGATGAACCAGCGCGTCCCATCCAGTTTGGGCAATATTGTGTCGCGAAGGGGCGTCATGATATCCTGCGGCAACGTAATTTCATTCCCTCCGCACCAGATGGCCAGCGACGCGTGGTTGCGAATCATCTTGATCTGATCGGCCGCTGAGGTTAGAAATAAGTCATGATCGTCGGGGTAATTTCGGCGCGTCCACTGGTCTTCTTTTTTCATCGGATCGACCCATCGACCGTTGCAGTCGCCTGATCCCCAGAAATCCTGCATCACAAGCAACCCGTATTTATCGCATGCCTGATAAAACTCCGGACGCTCCGACAGCGCACCACCCCAGATCCGAATTAGGTTCAGGTTCATATCGCGGTGGAACCGAATCTCGGCGTTGTACCGCTCGGGCGTAAACCGAAGCATCGCATCCGAAACAATCCAGTTGGCCCCTTTAATGAACACTTTCTGCCCGTTCACCAAAACCTGACGGCTTCGGGTAAAGCTGTTCCACTCGGATTGAATTTCGCGGACACCCACCAGCAGGCTTTCCTCATCCGAAACGGCTTTATCGCCCGTCAGGAACTGCACATTCATCGGATACAGGTGCTGCTCCCCGTATCCGGCAGGCCACCATAATTTCGGATTCGTCAGCGTCAGCGCGGGCAAATCGACGGTTGTTGTCGTACGGGGGGCAAGACTCACGGCCTTCGTTACGACCTGACCATTCAATGTGTACCGAAGCACCCCCGACTGCCGCATAGCAGAGGTATTTTCCAGCTCGGCGGATACACGCATCATTGCTGGTTGTTGAGGCCCGTCGGGAAGGCGTTTACCCGGCACATTCGTAATAACATGTGGATTTTTCAGGTTGACAGCGCCCGTTTTTTCGATGGTTACTTTGTCCCAGATTCCGGTATTCCGATCACGAATGGGTTGAATCCAGTCCCAACCCGCTACGTACTGGTGCGCCACGTTTTTAGCAATAGTGCCATCGCCCCCTTGACCTCCATTGGCGTTTCCAACCGGGTCGGGTGGATGCACGATAACGGCCAGCCGATTTTTACCATCCTTCCGAAGTAGCGATGTAATGTTAAACGACTGCCGCAGAAACATGCCCACAAACGGGCGACTATTCACTTTCTGGCCGTTCAGAAACACATCGCAACTGTAGTTTATTCCTCGAAAGTTGAGCCATACCTGTTCACCCGACTTCGGCGTTTCCTGAAACTCCTTCACGAACCAATAGGTGTAATAGTCCCGTCCAGTGGCATAGATATCCGGGATTTTATTGTTGTTCATCCCATAGAATGGGTCCGGCACCTGCTTATTGGCCAGTAGGGTTGTTAGCACGGTGCCGGGAACAACAGCTGGCAACCAGCCCGCGAGCGAATAGGTCGGTGCTGAAATGATTAAGCCAGTATCCTTTGTTTTTGCAATTGGGCTACACTGCCAGCCTGAATTCAATTCATACTGCTTCTGCGCCTGCGTCCAGAACGGGAGCGCTAGTAGCAGTGCCAGTAGTGGGTATTTGATATAGTTCATTGATGATATTTTCAGGTTGTATGTATTAGCGCTGCCGTTCTCGCTTGGCTCCGCCGACCGGGCTGGCGTACCAGTGAGGACTATTCCTTCAATGGCCTCTGGCCCGTATTGGCTGTACTGGTATTTTTCTCCGGCTAGAGGCCGTCAAAATAATAGCTCACGCTGGTACGCCAGCCCGGTCGGATAGCCAAGCGAGAACGGCGGGTGTTTGATATAGTTCATGTAGTTAGTTCGATGAAGGAACATTCGATGATTTTTTGTCATGCTGACGAAGGAAGCATCTTAAACTATCCTAATGAGTAAGTAAGGAAATCTTAAAATGCTTCCTTCGTCAGCATGACAAAATCAATCAGGATAGCTTAAGATAATGTAGCTTTCTCACACCCTCAATGCCCAAACCAGCTATCCGGTATGTCCATTGGTTCGGAGCCGTTCAGGCTGTATTTCAGTTTGAGCGTGAAGCCACCACCGCCTTCAATAAAATCGGCTTCGAAGGGGTGTGCGCCTTTTTGTAAAGCCACCTGACCACTTTTTTCGATAGGAAAATGGTTGCCATCATTATCGACCACCATCCGGTCGGCGATACGGAGAATGCCGCCGTCGTCGCAGGTATAGAAGAAGCTATAAACACCCGTTTCGGGTACGGTCAGATACCCCCGAAACTGGATACCAAAGCTAGGCGCGTTTACGGATTTTGGTACCACAACGTTGTTGATCGTATACGTGCTATCGGGGGTTTGCTGCTTCATCAGCTTGGTTTCCTTGAAGTACTTTTTGAAATAACTGCTCGTTAAACCGGCTTGTGGATTGGCAATGGTAACCGGCGTTGCATAGGCTTGCTGCTGGTAACGGAGCGAATACACATCGCCCCGCACACCCGATGGCGTGAAGGCCGCTACCTTAACCGTTTGTGGTTTTGTAATGGATAACCCGCCTGGTAATTCGGGTGAATTTGACTGAGGGTTCGACCCGTCAGTTGTATAGCGGAGAGAATAGCTGTCCAACGGCTTTTTGATGCGTAACGTAGCCTGATCGACAAAGACGTTCTCCTCGGCAAAACCCGTGAGGTCGGGCAGGCGGTAATGAATGCCCAGTTGCTCCATGCGCAGGAAGTGCTGGAGAAGCCGCTTCTGGTATGATGAATAATCCTTTTTTGCCGTCCAGACTACTTCCGCCAGCGCCGTCATGCGGGGCATACTCATGTAGTCCACGCGGTTTTCGGTTGGGATGTATTCGGTCCAGATGTTAGCCTGTGCACCCAGAAACTGCTTTGTTTGCCCAGCGGTTATCCGTTCAGGCACGACGTTAAGATTATATATATTTTCGACGGATTGAATTCCCGGAGGGCTATCAAAATACAGGTTACTCACGGGCGTCATGACGACATCATTCCCGTTCTGAGCGGCTTTATGGGGAGCATCTTTTACCCAACTGCGCCAGTACATGACTGCCGTAGACGGCTTAAGTCCACCTTCGAGGGCATCGTCCCAAACCATCAGCTTCTTACCTTTCGACTGCACAAACTTCTCAATCCGGTGCACGAAATAGCTCTGCAACTCCTCCACGTTTTTAATGTTCTCCCGTTTCATCAACTCCTGGCAACCCGCCGATTGTGCCCAGGTCGATTTCTCGACCTCATCGGCACCAATATGAACGTACGGACTCGGGAACAGTGCGATGACTTCGCTCAGCACCGTTTCCATGAACGTGTAGGTTGGCTCGTTGCAAGGACAAATGGGTACTGAAAACGTTTTCCCCCAACCTTCCTGACCGGTGCAACTTAGAAACGGATACGCCTTAATAGCCGCCGTTAGATGGCCGGGCATGTCGATTTCGGGAATGATCTCAACGTGTCGGGCGGCTGCGTAGGCAATCAGGTCGCGCATTTGTGCCTGGGTGTAGAAACCCCCGTACTGCGTTTGCCCATTCTGTTGCCGGATAAACTGTTTGGGCAGGTCAAAGTCGGGATTAGTGACCGCCCGTTTCAAGACGACCGAATCCTGATTATTATAGGTTCGCCACGCCCCTTCGCTCGTTAGTTTAGGATAGGCTTTTATTTCCAGCCGCCAGCCCTGATCATCGGTCAGGTGCAGGTGAAATTTATTGAATTTATAGAGTGCCAGCCGGTCAATGAACGTGTGTAAGTAGTCCATCGAATAAAAATGCCGCGATACATCGAGGTGCATACCCCGCCAGGCATAGGCCGGTTGGTCACGAATCTGAACGGCCGGAATCGTTATCGACGACAGCGGTTTCGTTGCTTTCTCAATAGCCACCGGCAGCAGTTGACGAATCGTTTGAACAGCGCGAAACATCCCGACGGGCTGACTGGCTTTCAACGTCACTTGCTGGGGTGTAATCGTGAGATCATACCCTTCAGGATTCGTAATCGACGCATCGTATTGAAGCACGATTTTGGAGCTATTCCCTTTGCTGGAGAGTCGTTTGCCCAGACCTGGTTCTAACAGTGCCTGCAACTGCCTGGCTTCATTCTCAAACCGACTGTCCTGAACGATCAGCGCCGTTTGAGCCGTTACGACAAATTGTCCCGATGCAGGTGTTAGCGATGTTGGATACGGGATAAGCGGGTACCGCTGAGCCACATCCTGCGCCTGAATAGACAAGGTGACGAATAAGGCCAGTAACAGGTAATGTAATCGAATCATTAGAATATGGGTAATTTATTAGAATCGCTGTTCCTACGTTCTCGCTTGGCTATTCTATTGGGTTTAAGACAAAATTTTAACCACAGAGGCACAGAGGCACAGAGAACACAGAGAGGTAAATGTGCGATATTAATCAGGTTATAAATCTGTGTCCTCTGTGCCTCTGTGGTTAAAATAGCTTACTCAGCCCCGCTCTTCTGGCCATTGACAACGTACTGGTTCGGCATCAGTTTCCAGTTGTTATCAAAGAAGCCCGCCATGCGAACGCCTTTGCTCCCATCCCGAACCATGTCCAGTCCGAAAATCATGAAGTCGGGGAAACCACTGGCTCCGGCAAAGTACTGGTTGGCCGAAGCCGCCCGCATGCCTTTGAGCCCTGTGCCACCAATGACCGCTACCGAAGCCGTTTTCGAACCTTTGATCGGCCAAACGAAATAGGCTGCCAGGTCATCGCCCTGCCACTGCTGAGCACCTGCCAGCACACGATTGCGTTCCAGTTGGATTGGGCAGTCGGCCAGTAGTTGTTTCCAGGCGGCATTATTGGTTGCATTTCCGAACAGGACAACACCCCGATCGGCATAGTTCGCCAGCGAAAAATCAGTATCGGCTACGATGTCGATAGCACCATTGCCCCGGTAATACCAGGTTTCAGCGTCGTAGCGAGCCTTCTGCCAGTTCCAGCCGTTTTCTTCTTTCGTACCCTTCGTTCCGTACACAAACACCATTCGGTTGTTGAAGGCATCTTTGAAGGTACCATTCCGATGCGGGCCTTTCTGAGCCGCATCGGGTCGTTGCGACTGCTTCCATTGACCGTTTTCGCGACGCAGAAACAAGGTATCCTGGGCACTCGTAGTGGTGTAGGTAAGCGCCGGGGTTCCGTCCAGCGTAATCGTCACGGGTGTTTTTGCCGCAAATCCATCCAGTGCCAGCTTCAAAAGGGCTACGTTTGTCGTTGTCCCCGTAATAGCCTGACCTTTCCGTCCGAGTTGTATCCGGCTATAAAGTAGCGGTTGGGTTTGCTGTTCAATAGCTGCCCAACGATACGCCGATGAAATACCGGGATTGGCTGTCATAAAATCGATGGTATTCACCGTCGAATCAACGGCAATCTTGTGCCATTTGAAGAAATCGAACAAGGGTTTCCAGTCAACACTCTCATCACCAAACCAGTGACTACCGCCGGGATATTCGTAGTAGCTCATGTCGGGTTGAGATTCACCCAGGATTTTGCGCATCTGACGAGCGTAGGTAACCGGAACGGTTCGGTCGGCATCGCCGTGAAGGACATAGATTCCCAGTGGTTTGTAATTACTCGTCAGTTTCAGCACATCGCTCTGATTGCCAGACCGTAACAACATCTGTTCCAGGGGGTTGCTACTACTATCTGGAATTACCCCATCGGCAGAACCGTATTCTTTCAGGGTTGGGTAACCCGCGCAGGGGGCAATGGCCGCCCATTTATCGGGATAAGTAGCACCCAGAAACCATGTGCCGTGTCCGCCCATCGAATGGCCAGTCAGGTAAATGTGTTGTGGATCGGGTTTGAACTGGTTTTTAGCAATCGCCAGTACTTCCAGGGCGTCTATCCGACCCCAGTCTTCCCAGTTGAAACCGCGTGGCCGACGGTTGGTAGCCGCCACCAGATTTCCCCAGTCTTTGGCTTTGTAGGCCCGAGCCTGTCCGCTGGCTTCTACACCCGCGCCGTGTACCGACAGAAACAGTGCGGAGGGAGCCGCCGTGGCCGATGACTGTGGAGTTACGGCATAATACTGCAAACTGCCGTCGATGTGGCTAACGAACGTCTGGCTATAGGAGGCACCAGCAGGAACGGCCTCCACCGAAATCGTACCTGCGTCCAGCGACTTTCCTTTCTGAACAAGGGTCAATTCGCAGGGCTGCGGACCTTTCGCACTAACGCCACTACCATCGAAGGTAAACGCTACTTTCCGACTCGATAAAGCCGGGATAACGGGCAAACTGGTTGTCTGCGATTTACCCGCCACTTTACTGGTTAGTTGCAACCCAGCTAATGGTGTTGCCGAGGTGTTGACCACAACCACAGCGCCCTGAAGCGATCCGTTCGATTGTCCCAACCGGATGCTGGGTAAGGTGGGATCATCGGTACGCAATAAAGCAGCTTTGTCCGGGAAATTCAGGTTGGCCGTGATCATGACGCCCCGCACGTAAAACTCATTAAGCCCTTTTTTGAGTTTTACGGGTATGTGCAGATAGCCCATGCTGTAGGCATCGCCCATGTGCTGTTCGCCATTTACGTAGACGTTGCTGTTGCCTTTTATATTGAGCAGGGCAATCTGTTCGCGGGTCGATGAGTACGTCAGGTAAATATAGCCACCTCCTCCACCGATGCCACCCCGAAGGCTACCTGCTACGACACCGGGACCCGCTGGTGCTCCACCATTCCCCCGAAAACCTCCCCGAAACCGCAACCGGTTCAGGCTATCGGCTGTAACGGGCATCCATTTGATTTCCTTTCCTTGATCATCGGTACCGAAAACAGCACCTTCGGCTGGTTGTTTGAGCGTGCCGGAGTAGAGCTGATAGGCCAGCGGATCGGCATAAATTGCTTCGCGTCCGTATCGGCTACCGGTCAGCGCAACCAGGCCTTTGGTAAACGAATAGGTTGTTGATTCAGGCTTCGTCTGTGCCTGAAGATGGCTTATTGACAGGAGCGAGAGAGCGAGATGAAGGAATCGTTTTAACATAGTTGATGGAGGTAACGTTTTTAACCACAGAGGCACACAGAACACAGAGCTTTCATGGATTGATAATAAATATTTTATCTCCGTGTTCTCTGTGCCTCTGTGGTTAAAAATAGTTGATAAACAATTGACTATTAGCGCGTCAAAACGCCCAGTTCGGCAATGGAAACAGTGGCGTCTTTTTCACCGGTGGTTTCGAGCGCATCGAATTTCAGGTAACGCGCCGACTGCGGCTGGTCGAACCGGACCGATTGCCCAACCGGGTTGTTATTGATATTGCTGAAAGCGCCCTGGCTAACCGGTGCTGCCCAGGTTTTTCCATCCTGACTCACCGACACGGCATATCGGTACACGATGCCGTCTTTTTTACCATCCTGGCGGGGCATATAGGTAAAGCCTTTCAATGACAATGTTTCGCCCAGGTCAAGAACAACAGACACAGTCCCTTCGCCCGCTTTACGCTGCTGCCAGAAGCTATTCGTATTCCCGTCAATTAGCCGGTCAATTCCCTTACCGGATGCCGAGCTACCAGCCGATACGACCGTCCATTTTGCCGAGCTAATGTCGAAGTCAGTGGAAACGGGGCTGCTGGCTTTTTTCATGTTGTTGATGAACGCGCGGGCTTTCACGGTACCACTCTGAAGCATTGAAAATGGCTGACTGAAACGCGGGCTACTAGCCGTTGGCTCCGACCCATCAGTAGTATAGGTAATAACCGGATCGGTCGTGCGAGGGCAGGCGATGGTTACCAGGCCGTCTTTACTGCGACTGATAACCGGGGTTACGATCAGCTCAGGCGCGTTATAGATTTCGATATGGCGGATAAGCGGGCTGGCTTTGGACTCCTCAATGTTTACCCGGATTTTGCTTGTTGTTACAGTCGGGAAGCGCAGAATACGCCGATTGCCGATGGTTGTTCCCTGTGCAACAGGTTGGTAGTTGCCATCCTTCCAGGCTGATACTGAAAACTTCTTCACCCGTTGGCCCAGTGCGATGTATTCTTCAATGAGCAGTCGGTTGAGGGTAATGGATTTGCCCAAGTCGATGTCGAGGGTGGATTGTTTGGCCCCTTCGGCAGCTGCCCAATACGTATCTCGGCTTTTGTCCAATATATTGCTCGCGGCAAAGGTTGGCACTTTACTGAAGACGCTACTGGCGACGATTTTCTTCCCACCAGCCAGATTGACCGACGCCTTATCGGTATAGGCTTTCAGTTCCATAAGCCGGGCCACGTCGTTTTCGTGAACAAGCCCCCGGCGATCAACGGGCAGATTGAGCAGCCAGTTGCCATTGCGCCCAATTGAGCTGTAATAAATATCGACCAGATGCTCCAGCGATTTCACTTTACTGTCTTCACTGGCGTGGTAGTACCAACCCGGCCGAATCGAACAGTTCACTTCGGTGGGTACCCAATGCGTACCATCTTCATGGCCCGGCGTCAGCTCCCAGTAATTCGGATAACCCGGATAAACTTTATCCCGGTTTAAGGTTGCCCAGTTGGTTTCACCCGCATAGCCATCTTCGTTACCTACCCAACGAATATCAGGCCCCCCATCGCTAAAAATGACTGCATTGGGTTGATATTGCCGAACCGTAGCAATAAAGCCCGGCCAGTCGTAGACTTGTTTCTTACCGTTCGGCCCTTCGCCGTTAGCTCCATCGAACCACACTTCAAACACGTCGCCGTACTGGGTCAGCACTTCCTTGAGGGTATTCTTAAAGATTTCGTTGTATTCGGGGGTTCCGTAGGCGGGGTGGTTACGATCCCAGGGCGAGAGGTAGACCCCGAATTTCAAGCCATATTCTTTACAGGCAGCCGAGAGGTCTTTCAGGACATCGCCTTTGCCATCGCGCCATTTGCTGTTCTTGACCGAGTGTTCGGTGAATTTGCTGGGCCACAAACAGAAACCATCGTGGTGTTTGGCCGTGATCACAATCCCTTCCATGCCCGCTTCTTTAGCCACCCGCGCCCACTGCCGACAATCAAGTTGGGTCGGGTTGAACATGTCGGCGGTTTCGGTACCGTGGCCCCACTCTTCGTTGGTGAAGGTGTTCATGTTGAAGTGCACGAAGGCGTAGTACTTCAACTTATGCCACTGCAACTGGCGGGCAGATGGCACAGCTCCGAAAGGCGCTGGCGTTTGGGCCAGGGTTAGTCGTGACAGGATGACAAAAAGGGCAATGAGTCGTATTTGCATTGAATAAAAACAGGTAATCAGAATAATGTAACAAGGCCTTTAGTTAGCCTTTCCGGCGATTGTTCGGAGAAGTTGAAAACTATGCGCACTGGTCCCGATTGTTTACTCACGTTCACGCTTGGCTTCGCCGAGTGTGTGTTATTATTTTACGGCCTCTGGCCGGTGTGACGCAAACTAATATCCCAAACGGGCCGGAGGCCCTTGAAATAATAGCACACACTCGGCGAAGCCAAGCGTGAACATGAGAATTATTTTTCTTCCAGTTTGAAAACCCAGGCCGGTTGTGCGGCCAATAATTGTCGTGCGGCTTCGGGCAGGACAACAACCAAACCTTCTGCTGTTTTACTGGCTTTCAGCGATTTGGCGTATCCGAGCAGTTTTACCGTTGGTTTGCTTTGAGTAACGTTGTTAAGTGTAATGGTTGCAGGTACGGTTTCTTTCTCGGCGGGCAGGTACGTTTGGTACTTCGTTTTACCGTTACCGGTATAAGCCCACTGCTTCTGCCGGTAAGGCGCTACGGGTTTTGTGCCGTAAATCGACTCACCGTTGACGCGCAGCCAGGCCCCAATTTCCTGTAACCGCTGGTAAGCTTCGGGGTGCCAGTCGCCGTTGGGACTAGGCGCTATGTTCAGGAGCAGGTTGCCGTTCTTAGCGACAATGTCCACCAGTGTGTGAATCAATTTGCGGGCCGACTTAAAGTTCTCTTTCGGGATATACGACCACGAATCGCCCATTGTCATGCACGACTCCCAGGGAATGGGCATGTACGCATCGGGAATGGACTGCTCAGGCGTAACGTAGTTTTCAAACTCACCCGTTACGGTACGATCTACGACCAGCAATCCCGGCTGTTTACTACGGCCCATGCTGGCAATACGCGCCATGTCGATATCCTGATCGTAGGGAATGGTGCGTTGCCAGCTAATGGTAGAATCAATCGTAGACGCCGGACGGACCCAGCCACCATCGAGCCACAGAATATCGATTTTACCGTAATCCGTCATCAGTTCCTGAATCTGGTTGTAGGTAAAGTCTTTGAACTGCTGCCATTTCTGGGGGTATTTTTTGGGCGCATACGATACGTTCCGATCTTTGGGCGGGAAATAGGGGTCCCAGTAATAAGGTATATGCCAGTCCGGCTTTGAGAAATAAGCTCCTACCATGAAGTTCTTGTCACGAAATGCACTGAACACTTCTTTGGCGATGTTACTCCGTGGATTCGACGAGAACGCCGTTTTCGGATCGGTGATTTTGTAGTCTGTCTGCTTGGTGTCGAACATGCAGAATCCGTCGTGGTGTTTCGTGGTGAACACCACATATTTCATACCCGCATCTTTAGCCGCCGAAGCCCATCGTTCAGGATTGAACTCCGTAGGGTTGAAGGTTGTCCGGATATCCTCATACGCCTTTTTGTACTCGTACCAGTTGCCTGCGTAGGGCCCCCGGCGCTCGCACCAGCCTTCATCTTCCGGGCACAGCGACCAGGACTCCACAATGCCCCACTTGCTGTAAGTGCCCCAGTGCATGAGCAGCCCGAACTTGATGTCCTGCCATTGGGCCAGTTTTCGGCTCACCAGACTGTCTTTGGGTGGTACGTAGTGCGCGTGGTTTTGTTCGGAATGTTGCTGAGCGAAACCGGTACTTGATACCAGCAAAAGGGATAGAAGCCAGCCGTAGTACAATGAATTAAAATAGGTATTCTTCATGGGTAGGAACTGTCAGTATAGGGTTATTTCAGGCCGTTGACCACCGGATCAAGAAGCGCTTTATGCTTCAGGTCGTAGATGTATTCCCAGAACATAATGCCGCCCAGTCCTTTTTTCTTCACATAGTCGATCTTCGGTCCGAATGATTCGGCATCGCCATAAGAAATAAAGGTATGTGAGGTCGCATTCCACAGATAAGGCGCTTTGGCGTCGGCGTCCCAGTAGCGGACAAATCCGTTTTTGTTGATGTATTTGTCCACCAGTTCATCGTGGCTGATGAATGAGTGCTTACCCGTTGAAGGCTGGTACAAACCATTGTCAACCGGACGAGTGTCGGCCCAGCCACGCCCGTAAAACGGAATACCCAGTACAATTTTATGAACAGGAACGCCCGCCTTAATGTGTCCCTCTACGGCCGAAATAGAACTGTTGCGTGATTGATCACCTTTTTTAGATTGCGCCAGTGGACTATGATGCCCCGTTACTTTATCGTTGCCGTGGTAAAGGTCATACGTCATGATGTTGACGTAATCCAGGTAGCGTTGCGCTTCACCCAGATTAGTATGGCTCACAAAAGCGGTATCGCCCCCGGTGGCAGCCGTTAGCAGGTAATGATTTGTGCCTGTGCGTTTGTCTACCTTCCCCTGCTCATCGAGCCGATCCCGAATGGCTTTCAGGAACAGGGTAAAATTCCCCTTGTCTTCGGGCCGAAAGATATTGCCTGCGCCAATCTGAGCCGGGTATTCCCAGTCGATGTCAACGCCATCGAGCTTATGTTTTTTCAGGAACGCCACGGCACTGTTGGCAAATTTCCGCCGTGAAGCATCCGTCAGGGCAGCATCTGAGAAATACTTGCAACCACCCCAACCACCGACCGAGATCAGTATTTTCAGGTCTTTATTAACCGACCGAAGCGAGGTTAACGCGGCCAGGTTAGCCGAATCTTTGGGCGTAATGGGCGCAAATTCACCGTTTTCGGCGGGCACGGTAAATGCGTAGTTAATGTGCGTGAGTTTACGGGCTTCGATCTGATCTTTCGTCCACCCGTTTCCACTCACGTAACCAATGAGTACGTACCGTTTTGGGGGCGTTTGAGCAGCTACCGTATAGGAATAGGGTAGCAATAGGCCGAACAAGGAAACGGCCAATAAAAAAGCTGGCAATAATATACGTGGCTTCACTATTCTTTGGTAAAAAGGAGTACGAGACAAAGATACCTATATTTTAAATTTTTTTAATAATATGACCTTATTTAAAAAAATATTTATTAACTATGCTGATAAATGGCATAAAAGCTGCATACTAGTAGTATGTATATAAGTTTTCTGGATTATTAAATAGAAATAGGTCTAGTACGCCTTTCTACCCGTACAGACTTATACGCTTCTACTTAAGCGACGGCTTTTAGCCGAGTAGTCGTTATTACCTATGCTCACATCTATCCCCGCCGAAGGCCCCAGTATTACCAAAAAGTCTATTGTTGCTTTTAAAAAAAACCAGCAAGTCAAGAGGGCACTTTCATACCTGTATCAGGAAGGCTCCTGCACACTGGCCAAACTGGCCGAAATGCTCAATACCAGTGTTCCTTCTGTTACACTCATAATCGAACAGTTAATCGACGAAGGCTGGGTAAGCACCCTGGGAACGGTTTCCGGCAACAATGGGCGAAGGCCCGTTCTGTTTAGCCTGAATCCGGTGGGCCATTATGCCCTTATTCTAGATAGCAACACCCACGAAACGAAGCTAATGCTGGTTAATCTGCTACGACAGATTGTGTTCCAGCATAGCGCCGATACCATATTGGAGAACAAAGCCAGTTTTTCGGATTTTCTGGTATCGTTCGTGAACGAAGCACTGGCCGAATCAGGCATTGCCAAAACAGATGTTATTGGGGTCGGGTTGTCGATGCCGGGGCTAATTGATTCGCGACAGGGCCTTAATTTGAGCTATCCTGACCTTGGCTTACCCGAGCAATCCATTAAGGTCTGGCTGGAGCAGCAATGGGGTTTGCCTGTTTTTATGATCAACGACACGAAAGCTACCGCGCTGGGGGAACACCGGTTTGGTAGTAGCCAGGGCAAGCAACACGCCCTGACGATCAACATTGACTGGGGCGTAGGATTGGCAATTATTAGCAATGGAGAGGTTTTTCACGGTGCCTCGGGATTTGCGGGTGAGTTAGGTCATATTCAGGTAGACCCACAGGGCGAATTATGCTATTGTGGCAAAATAGGGTGCCTGGATACGATCACCTCCGCATCGGCCCTGGTGAAGCGGGTGCAACGGGAAGTACTCGCGGGTCAGGCAACCAAATTAGCTAGCTACCGCGACAACCCTTCCCATATTACGATCAGCGAGGTTATCCAGGCTGCCAATCAGGGCGACACCTTCGCTATCGATCAATTGCATGAGACTGGTTATCAATTAGGTAAAGGGTTGGCCATTGCCGTTACGCTGTTCAATCCGGAGATTATTATCGTTGATGGCGTACTGGCAGAAGACTCCCTATTCATCACCAACTCCATCCGGCAGGCGATCAACAAACATTGTCTGAGCGGATTCCGGAACAACCTGATGGTTGAGGTGACGCAGCTCCAGGGAGCGGCTAAGTGGCTCGGTACGCACGCGTATGTTATAGAAAGTCTGTTTATGGACGTGTAAATTTTTAGCCCCTCTCCCGTTACAGAGAGGGGTGCAACGTGGGATTGCACTTTAACTTTTACGAATCACCTGATGGCTTCTATTAAAAT
Organism: Spirosoma sp. KCTC 42546; assembly: GCF_006965485.1. NCBI lineage: Bacteria > Pseudomonadati > Bacteroidota > Cytophagia > Cytophagales > Cytophagaceae > Spirosoma > Spirosoma sp. KCTC 42546. The sequence continues at coordinate 820,267 of NZ_CP041360.1, read as the reverse complement.
CGGGTTGCTACTTTTTATTTCTCTCGGTGTAGTTTCTTTTTCTGACATCGAAACGAACAACTCTACGAATAACGGGGACAAAAAAGAAGCCGTGCTGACTGATTCACTTAATGCAGGCAGGCAACTGGCAGTCCGTTACTGTAGTAGCTGCCATCTGTTTCCCGAGCCTGAACTATTAGACAAAAAGACCTGGGTTACGGGCGTACTGCCGAACATGGGGATGCGGCTTGGCATCAAACAACCCGGTCAGGATACGCTGAGAGCCCTCTCGCCCGAGGAAGAAAAAGCCATCAGCCAGTTGAACATTTATCCCGAAACGCCCGCGTTACCAAGGCAAGACTGGGACAAAATTGTACGCTACTACGAACGTACCGCGCCTGAAGAACCACTCCCACAAAAATCGCATCCGGACGTTACGAATCAGCTTCCCTTATTCAAGGTAAAGGAACTCGTGCTTAGCAACAAGCCGGTACCGCAGACAACGATGCTGAAATACGATAAGAATACGGCTCAGCTTTACGTGGGTGATGCGCAGAACGTCGTTTATGTGCTCGATGGGAAATTGCAGCCAGACGGCACATTGCTGAAAGATACCTGGTTGGTTGATACCCCACCGACCGATATAGATTTTCCCAAGAATGCCGCTCCGAGGGTACTCACCGTTGGCATTTTTAGCCCATCCGACCAGCAACTGGGCCGACTCATGACACTGGAGCGATCCGCAAAAGCAGGTTCTGTTCCGATCAATATCAAAGGATTGCCCAGACCCGTTCAGTTTGCAGCAGGCGACCTGAATGCCGATGGCAACGAAGATGTGGTTATCTGTGGGTTTGGCAACAACGCCGGAAAGCTGTTCTGGTACGATGATTTTGAGCCAACCAAAGAGCATATTCTGAAAGCGTTTCCCGGTGCCCGGAAAGTGGAAATTGCCGACTTCAACGGCGATAAAAAGCCCGACATCATGGTCCTGATGGCCCAGGCTCGGGAAGAGATATCTATATTTTATAATCAGGGAAACGGCAAGTTTAAAGAAAAAACCGTGCTACGTTTCTCCCCCCTATTCGGGTCCAGTTATTTCGAACTGGTTGATTTCAATAAGGATGGTTTTCAGGATATTCTGCTGGCAAACGGCGACAATTGGGATTACTCGGCCATTAACAAAAATTACCACGGGGTGCGTATCTACCTAAACGACAGAAAAGACAACTTTAAAGAAGCCTGGTTTTATCCGATGTACGGGGCTAGCAAAGCCGTTGCCCGGGATTTTGATAACGATGGCGATCTCGACATTGCCGCCACATCTTTTTACACCAATCTGGCCCAACCCGAACAGGGATTTATTTACCTGGCCAACGAAGGAAAACTCACCTTCAAGCCCTTCAGCACACCAGAAGCCGCCTATGGAAAATGGTTGACCATGGAAGCCGCCGACTTCGATCAGGATGGAGATATCGACATTGTGTTGGGCTCCTATTTTCACACCGTTGGCGAAATGACCCAATTGCTCTTTAAAGGCATTACGTCTTTTCCGCAATTGCTGGTGCTGGAGAATAAGGGGAAATAGAGCAGGATTTTTTAAACACAGAGGAACGGAGGATAAACGGAGTTAAACAGAGAGCTGTTTATCCTCCACGTTCACGCTTGGCTACGCCGAGTGAGAGCTATCTTTTTAAGGGCCTCTGGCCCATATTAGAATTATTCTTCATGATACCGGCCAGAGGCCGTTAAAATACTAATCCTCACTGGTACGCCAGCCCGGTCGGAAAGCCAAGCGAGAACAGAGCGGGACTTTGGGCGTTCCCCTCTCCCGTTTTGGGTGAGGGGAACGCCCAAACAACAAAAATGGGCAAACCAAGCGGCCTGCCCATTTAACTTAAACACTAATTTGTCTTACCGAACCGGGACGTCTTATTTCACATCCCAGAAAATCTTGGTTTTCAGATTGTCCGTTGCTTTCACAGCGGCATAATTGGTTGCATTGTACGTGATTTCATTACCCGGAATCGTCCAACGAACAGGAGGTAATGTTTGGTTGTTCGCGTTATCAACCTGGAAACTCAACGTTGGATAATCCAGCCGGCGGAGGTCTGACCAGTTTTCGTAGGGCTGAACAAGGTTGTAGTGCAGCCATTTCTGGGTAGCAATCAACTTTAGCTTGTCGGCACTGGTAGTTGCGCTGCTCCAGCTTACACCCGGCCCAGCAATGTAGGCCGAAATGGAAGCCGTAGTTGCCGCTGTTGGGATCGTAGAGCCTGTAATACCCGTAGCGTTGGTCAGTGCCAGAATTCCGTTATAGAATTGAACCGATTGCGTAATTCCCGTTTCGTAAGCCGTTTTTGCCGCAGCATCATTACCCGTTCTCAAATAATACTCCGCTTTGATCAGGTTCATTTGCGCAGCATTGATCAGCACACCTGGGAAGAACTGATTACGGCTTAACGTGAAGCGGTTATAGATCGCAACCTGGCCAGCATTAAACAGGGCCGTCTGAGACGCTTCCGTAGCTGTAGGATCAATACCAACGTACTTTCCACCTGCACTAGCCCCTGGCTCAAACAGGATAGGTAAACGGGGGTCGTTATTCGCATTCATATTGTCGATCATCGCTTTACCCGCTGTATTACCAAACCAGCCCGCTGACTCTAAACCATCCTGGAATCCTTTCGAATTGATATCTGTGTTGATATCATACACGTTGATCTGAATATTCTGCGCGTTGGTTTCAACTATGGGGTAAGTTGTTGCATTCCCCAGAATCTCAGCCATTTCGGTATTCGACCGCGACTTGAAGCTGTCCACATCCGAAACACGGTTCAACAACCGCAAACGAAGCGAATTTGTATACCGTTTCCAGGCTGTTACATCCCCTTTGTTCAGGAAATCCTGCGTCTGAAACGATTTCTGGTAACCGGCGTTCAACGTAATCCCGTTCAACTCGGTCGAGATACGCTTCAGATCATCCAGCAAGAATGTATAGATACTTTCGGCGGTATCGAATTTGGCGCTGGAAGCCAGGTAATCTCCCCCATTGGTGCTTAATAAACCAGCTGCACTGAACGGAATGGAGCCTAGCAAGTCGACCATCTTGGCTGTGTAATCATACACGTAAACCGCGGCTGCCAGCATGAATATTTTCCGGTCGTTCTGCTGTTCTGCCGTTTTCGATGCGTACACTTTTTGCAGTTCCCGATACTGCGCCAGCATGTTATAATAGTTGTACCATACGTCTTCCACGCCCGACGACCCCGGAATGTACTGGCCTGATGAATTAACCCAGCCCGTTGCCTGATTGTAATGGTTTAGGGAGGTTCTCAGGGTAACAAAGTAATACCGATAGCCCGGAAGCACATAATCTTTGTTAGCATACAGGACGCCCGTAAACTGCTTTTCAACGGTTGTCTCAGCAATCTTGGCAGGGTTTGGATAGGCTTCCGAAAAATCAGACTCCTTACAGGACACATTTGCCAGGAGAAGCCCACCTAAAAACAGGAAAGATATTTTTTTCATTTTCATGACTGAAGTAAGGTTAGAAGCTGGCACGTAACATGACACCCATTGTACGGAAAGATGGGTTGTTACCAGCGTTATTGATGTTATCCGACCATTTCGTACCCACGTTGGTTTGCTCAGCATCCAGGTCTTTGATGGTTCTGTAGATAAAGAACAGGTTACGACCAAATACGGACAGGGTCAGGTTCTGCGTGCCAATTTTACGGGTGATGCTGGCCGGAATCCGATAGCCTAACGAGATCTCCCTCATTTTGACGTAGGTGTTTTCCTTCACATACAATTCATAGCGCGAACTGCTGTACTGAGGACCACCCCAGTTGTACGTACTGTTGTAATAAACAGCCTGCGAAACAACGTTGGTATTGGCTTCGCCAGTTGGCAGTACGCCGTCCATCAACATACCATCGTGGTATACTACCTGGCCGCCTGGTCCGGCAGAAGCCGTCGTCTGAACACCTTTGCCATTTGCATCGATATAATAGCTCAGACCACCGTGTTCAGCATCCATAGCCGTAAGGCTTTCTTCCGTCAGACCCCTTGATGTCAGCCAGTTAATACCTGTTGGCATAATAGAGCCACCGTAGCGGAAGTCAACAACTACGTCCAGATTAAAGCCTTTATAGCTAAAGTTATTCAGCAAACCACCCGTCAATTTCGGCATGGCATTGCCCGCCTTGATCCAGTTGTTTCCATCCAGTTGATAGATACCGTTGGGGCCAACTACGTTCTTGCCATCGGCATTTTTCAGGATACCATGGACGTAAATATCACCCATTGGCTGCCCAACTGTAGAGCGTAACTGAGCAGCATTACCGTCGTAGTCGGCGTGTAACAGTTCAGTCGAATTGTTGGTCAGTTTTTCTACCTTGTTGCTGTTTTTAGCCAGGTTCAACGTCAAATCCCAGTTCAACCCATTCGTGCCTGTGCTCCGTATCGGTGAGATGTTCAACGCCAGTTCCAGACCCTGGTTTCTAAGCGTACCGATATTGGCCAGAACCGACTTGGCACCCGAACTGGCGGCAATGGTTAAAGGCAGAATCTGATCGACGATTTGTGCATTGTAATAAGACAAATCGACGCCCAGGCGATTTCTGAAAAGCCGGGCTTCCAAACCGAATTCAAACTCATGTTTCTGCTCAGGGCGGATTTTGTCATTGCCGTAGTCACTGCTGATGTTGGTATACAGAACTGAGCTACCACCCGCCTGCTGTAAGCTCAGGCTTCCCTGATTGTAGGCATTGTTGGCGCTGTAGATAGCTGGATAGTTACCCACAATACCCCACGAAGCCCGCAGTTTAGCGTAGCTGATAGCGTTAGGCAGTCTAAATAAATCACTGAACACCAGGCTCGAGTTTACGGACGGATAAACGAACGCATTATTACCCGGTGCCAGCGTTGATGTGCGGTCACGACGGATCGTCCCTTCAACAAAGAAGAAGTTTTTATAATCAAAGTTTACCGTACCCAAAAAGGCATCCCGAACGTAGCGGTCACGAGTGTTACTACCGTTTGCGGTGTTGACAGAAGCCGAGACATCAAAGAAATTTTCGGTACTCAATCCACCGTTGGTTGACCGTTGTAGTAATGTATTCAGCGTCTTGTTGGCCGTGTAACCACCTCTGGCCGAAACGGTCATATCTTCGTTCAACTTCTTGGTATAGTTAAGCAGAACGTCTGTATAGACATTACTGTAGAAGTTGTTGCTCATCGAGAAGGAACCGGAATAACCAAAAGCCAACGGCTTATCACTACGTTGCTTATCTTCCAGCCGCTCCGAGGTAAAGTCCGTTCCAACCCGGCCACGAAGCGAGAGGTTGTCCAGAATATTCCAGGTCTGCGTAACGCTGGCGATTACCCGGTTGCTGTACTCATCGTAAGTGTTGGCGCGGGTGCTCCATACGTAATCACCAATATCCGTTTTGAAACCATTCCGAATGATGTTCTCGGCAGGTGTTAAGCTCTGGTTCGTTCCAGTCACGTACTTATAGCCCTGGCTCGTCTGATATTTATTGAAATACCAGTCGGCCGATTCAAACCGGTTCATCATCCCCGTAAAGTTGTTGATCATGCGATCCACTTTGTAGGGGCGGTTATGCGTATACTGGTTGACGTAGTTAACCATCAGATCCGTTTTCAGCTTTGGGTTGATATTAAAGCTGGCATTCAGGTTCATGATGTTCTTTTCGTTTTTCGCGCCATAGCTAATCATTCCGTTATCCTGGCGTGTGTACGAAAAGCGCAGGTTTGAATTCTCCGTTGCTTTCGAGATTGCCAGGTTAATGTTTGCACTGTGGGCAGCCTGGAATAAATTAGCGTAACTGTTGTTGGAGGGTAAATAAGGTCGAACTACTCCATCAAAGGCCATAACCGGCTGGCCATCAAACTTGGGGCCGAAGTTGACCGTAGCCCCGAGCAATCCACGTGTGTCGCCTTTTCCGTCACCATCGGTATCGTAGGAGATGAATCCGTTGGCATCCTGCCCACCATCCGCATAATTTTTAAAGTAGCCGGGACCTCTTACGTTCTGATAACGTGGCAGATAGGCAATTTTATCTTCGCTATAGCTCGCGCTGAAATCTACACCCAGGCCTTTTTTGCCTTTACCCGTTTTGGTAGTCACCAGGACCACGCCGTTCACCGCTTCGGAGCCGTAAAGCGCAGCTGCCGAAGCACCTTTGAGAATTGAGATGTTTTCAATATCGGCCGGGTTTAGGTCAAGCAGGCCATTCCCACGAATACGCTGGTCACCCCAATAATCATTGTTCCGTACTTCACCATTCCGAATGGGGATACCATCCATGACGATCAGTGGCTGTGTATTACCAGTAATGGAAGCCAGGCCCCGGATGCTGATACTTACAGCACTGGTTGCGCCACCCGGCGTAGCATTGATGGTTACACCAGGAGCTTTACCATAAAGTGCCGTGGCAAAGTTTGGTGATGCCGTTTTAATCAGGGCATCATTCTTAACAACAGCCGTAGCGTAGCCTAATGCGCGCTCTTCCCGTTTAATACCCAGAGCCGTTACAACAACTTCATCAATTGAGGAAGCATCTTCGTCCAGCACGATGTCAACAGTAGCTCTGTTTTCGACTGCAACTTCCTTGGTTTTGTAGCCAATGAACGAGAAGACTAATACTCTGTTTTTGGCAGCGGCAATCGTGTATTTTCCGTCCGTATCTGTAATGGTACCCGACGTGCTGCCTTTTACCACAATAGAGACACCTGGTAACGGCTGACCATCATTGCTTGCAGTAACCCTACCCGAAATCGACTGAGCCAATGCGGGCGTGCTTATTATCAACAGTAGGATAACAAGCCTCAGTAAATCTTTTGCCATACAATAATCTGATTAAGCTTAAGTTAGAGAAATTTTATACAATATTAATAAATTTCTTTAACCCCACATCATAAAATAAAATTTTTTAAAATATTACTTTATAGTTGGCTTACCCACATAAGCAGGCAGGTATTTGTGACGACATGTGTCCTTATCAAAAAAATAAATACGTAAGGAGGATGAACAGATCGTGTTGAGTGTTTATACTTAGATCTGTTTGTTAAGTCGTGTGCCCCGGTTTGATTTGTCCATTACCCGAGACGGCCCAGAAGGTTTTCTTTTTAAGTCGTTATCAGTAGTTATCCAATCAGGAAATTGCCCGGCAACTGGACTTATCCCCCTAAAACTGTTGAATACCATTTATCCAGAGCGTTGCCTGTTGCGTGTGCAGGTAAAAGATTATATCCTGTCATTATCGTTAGTCATCTACGCGTTTTTTTTAGCTGACCTTTTAGCAGTAAACACGCAAAATTGTTAACCACAGAGGCACAGAAAGTGAACCCATCACGGCACATCTGGCAATATCCCAACCTGCCTACTAGCTGATTTATGTCTTATTTTTGTTAGATTTATTGATACAATTCGCATTTGTACTACGTGAATTGATTAGTTGATACCGAGGTGGACGAACAACAACTTTGGAAATCGTTTCAGACGGGTGATGAGGACGCCTATACGCAACTTTACCAGTTGCATATTCGGGCTATGTACCGCTATGGCATGAGTCTGGTGTCGGCATCCGAAGCCTTCGTGCTGGATTCTATCCATGATGTATTTACGGAAATCTGGGTAAAACGCTCGCGTCTGACTACCCCCGACAACGTTCGGTCTTACTTACTCAAATCCCTCAAAACCCGAATTATCCATCAGCTCGAGCGCAAAGAGCGCCCTTTCCAGTCGTTAACCGAAACCGACTTCGATACGCTCTGGGATGAACCAAACGATCTGGAAATTCTGGAAGAACTGGAAGCGGCCACCTCCCGCCAGCAACGTCTCCAGCGACTCATTGCCCAGTTGCCCCCGCGCCAACAGGAAGCCCTCAAATTGCGCTTTGTCGAAAATATGGATTACAACCAGATCGGGGAAGTATTATCAGTCAATCAGCAATCGGCTAAAAATCTGGTTTTTCGAGCCGTTGAGAAGCTTCGTGGCTGGATTGTTCTCCCCTTTTTAACTTTTTTCCATTTTTTTTAGGATTAAGTGAGTACGTTTTTCAAAAATCGTCATCTACTGACAAACCCGGTAGATTGTGCGACCCGCTTACGAGACCTTTTCATCCGCTGATTTTCTAACTGACGACTCGTTCGTTACGCATCAGCTTACGCCCACGCCCCAATCGACGGTCTTCTGGGCGAACTGGCTTGATCAACATCCGCATCGGTACGCACACTGGCAACAGGCCGTTGATTTACTAAAGGCCGTTCGCCTGGGTCTCGACGACTATGCCCAAACGCAGTTGTCGGAGGAGGCCATCCATGCGCTACTCAGTCGAATTAAACAGACGAATGCACAGCAGGAAACCCTGATCGTTGAGGTACCGAATCGTCGCTGGGCCAGGATGGGATGGGTTGCCGCAGCCTGTGTGCTTCTCGCGCTGGGAGTTGGTTTCTGGTTCCAACTGACGAATGCGGTAGAGTCTCCTTACGAAAAACACCTCACCGTACTTAAACATGCATTCACTGAAACGATAAATACGACAACGCAACCTCAGTCGATTCATCTGGCCGATGGCTCCGACGTTTCTCTGGCTCCCGGAAGTCGATTGAGTTTCGCAGCTGATTTTGGGAAGCAAACCCGAACCGTCTATTTGTCAGGCGAGGCTACGTTTGAGGTCACTAAAAATCCACACAAGCCCTTTTTGGTCTACGCAAACGAAGTGGTGACGAAAGTGCTGGGAACGAAGTTCATCGTTCGGGCATTCGAGAAAGAAACCGAAGTACGTGTTGACGTTCAATCCGGGCAGGTATCCGTTTACCGCGATCTGGCTCAAGCACCCCAAACGACAACTGCATCCGCTGATACCAAAGGCGTTTTGCTGCTGCCCAACCAGCAGGTTGTGTTCTCCCGGCAAACCGAGCAATTTAATAAGACCCTCGTCGATTCACCCCATATCCTGGCTACGGTAAAGAAGCAGTCGGTTCACTTTTCGTACGACGAAACGCCTATTGCTCGGGTGTTTCAGGATTTAAAAGACGCCTACGGAATCGACATTCGCTTCAATCAGGAAGCACTGGTCCATTGCCAGTTAAGTGCATCGCTGGAAGCCGAGTCATTCGAACAGAAGCTGGATATTATTTGCAAAACAGTTGGGGCCACCTACGAAATTCTGGATGGTCAGGTGATTGTGAACGGAGGAAATTGCCAGTAAAAAATCTTACTAACCCTAAAGCTAACCTTAACCTGTATGCTATGAATCTGTAATTACTCGCTACTGCTCCCCAATTTTTCGTGAAAAGCCAATGGTGGGACAAGCACCATTGGCTGGATTCTTCCCCTTAGGTGATACGGCCCGATTCAGGCTGACGGGGATTGTTTTGCCCGATTTTTTTGCAAACCGAACTGACAAATCAAAACTATGAAAAAACCTACTCCTTTTATAGTAAGGTGTATGAAAATTACCTGTGTACAAGCCTTGTTGGCGGTGCTGTTCATGAGTGCATCCTGGGCCACCGACGTAACGGCCCAGGAGCTACTGGATCGACGGCTCAGCCTGACTGTTCGAAACGAGAATATTAAAGCCGTTTTGCGGGATATTGAAAAAATGGCGGACGTCAAATTTTCGTATAGCCCGCAGATCGTACCGGCTAAACGCCTGGTGTCGTTCTCGATGCAGAACACAACCCTGCGGGAGGTACTGGAAAACCTGCTATCTCCGTTACGGGTGAGCTACAATGTATCGGGTCAGCAGATTATCCTGACCCGTGTCCCGAATGACCCTTCTGTAGGGCTCACTCTCCCCACGCCCACCGAACAGCCCCAGACTGTTCTGGAACCCGAACGGGTCGATCGGGCTGTAACCGGCGTAGTAACGGATGAGAAAGGTGAAGGGCTACCCGGTGTGAGCGTTTTGCTGAAGGGAACGCAGACCGGCAGTGTAACGGATATTAATGGCCGGTACTCAGTAAATGTGCCCAATAGTGGCGGCACGCTGATTTTTTCCTTCATTGGTTACGTGTCGCAGGAAGTGTTGATTGGTAATCGGTCAGCTATAGATATCAAATTAGTGACAGATATTAAGTCACTGAATGAGGTGGTGGTGGTCGGCTACGGTACACAGCGGAAGAGTGATATTACGGGTTCGGTAGCGTCGGTTAGCTCAGAAGCCCTGCGTGAAGTGCCCGTTGCCAACCTGCAACAAGCCCTTCAGGGGCGGGCTGCGGGGCTTGAAATTCAGCAGATTGGCACCAAACCGGGTGCGGGTGCACAGATTCGTATCCGGGGTGAACGCTCCATCAACGGCTCCAACGATCCACTGATCGTACTGGACGGAATTCCTTTTGAAGGCGGCAACCTGAATGACATTAACCCCAATGAAGTCGAATCGGTTGAAGTGCTGAAGGATGCCTCAGCGACTGCCATTTATGGTTCGCGCGGAGCCAACGGGATTATTCTCGTTACGACCAAACGCGGGAAGGCTGGCCCCGCCAAACTGACGGTTAACTCTTATTATGGCGTTAGCACCGTAGTCCGGCGATACCCCGTTTATAATGCCGATCAGTACCGTGCACTGCGGGACATTTCGGTCTTCAACGGTGGCTACATGCTCGAAGAACTGGAGTCAATCAAGACCGGACGCACCACAGACTGGCAGGATTTGATGTACAAAAACGGCTTTATCAGCGATAATAGTCTGGGTTTGTCGGGCGGCACGCAAGACACGCAGTTCTCGCTCGCGGGTGGTTATTTTAAGCAAACAACGGTGTTGCCCGGACAGGACTTTACCCGCTACTCCCTGCGCGCCACCATCGACTCCCGAATCGGTAAACGCTTTAAACTGGGCCTGAATACGCTGAACACCCTGGGCATTACCAACGGCGATCAGTTCGTAAACCCCATGTTCAACATCCTGTCGCTGAGCCCACTAATGCCCGCTTATGACGCCAATGGCGGTATCGTGAAAGCCCCGGCGGGTAACGTGGATGATCAGGCTAACACCTACAGCCCGTTGTTGCTATTCAACAACAACAATAACTGGGTTGACCGGAAACGTCGTCTCCGTACCTTCAACAGCCTGTATGCTGAATTTCAGATCATTGATGGATTAAAATACCGGTTGAATCTGGGTCTGGATTATCGGCAGGAGCAACAGGCTCAGTTTCAGGGAGCCGACAGCTATTTCCGGGTGAAAATGGGCAATACAGCCAGTGTCAATAACATCGAAGGCTTCGGCTATACCATTGAAAACCTGCTGACCTATGATAAAACCATTGCTAAAAAACACCGGATCAGCTTAACGGGCCTATACAGTCGGCAGGTTGACCGCACGTACAACAGCTACGCAAAAGTCGACTCGATTGACCAGGACTTCATCCAGTTCTATAACCTGGGTCAGGCGAAACAATCGGCAACAAATCGGCCAACACTAAGCGGGAGCGAATCAACCTGGGGGCTTATCTCCTACATGCTGCGGGTCAATTATGCCTACAATGATAAGTACCTGCTTACCATAACGGGACGTCGGGATGGGTCTTCGCGGCTGGCTAATAAATGGCACAACTACCCGGCGGTTTCGCTGGGTTGGAATATTGCCAACGAAGCCTTCATGAATCCCATTAAAGTAATTACCAACCTGAAACTACGGGCTGGCTGGGGCGAAACCTCGAATCAGGCCGTTGCCCCGTATTCCTCGTTGGGTGGGGTGACGAATACCATTGCGAACGGCAACGTGAACGTGCCAATTCTGTACAACTACGGCACCAGCATCCAGAGTGGCTATTATGTAAACGCAGCTCCCAACACTGCCCTGGATTGGGAATACACCCGCACAACGAACATCGGTCTGGATTTTGGTCTCTTTGGCAATCGCCTGACGGGTTCGGTTGACTACTACAATGCCCAAACGTACAACATTCTTTATGGTCTGGCCCTGCCGTCGTCGTCGGGAATTCCGGGCAATTTCGTGACCAACATCGGGAAGATGGAGAACAAGGGGCTGGAAATAACGTTGAGCAGTGTTAACGTTCGAACTCAAAGCGGCTTTACCTGGTCGACGGATCTGAACCTGTTCTTCAACCGGAATAAGTTACTGAGTCTGAACGATGGGTTTGTACGAAACATACCCAATGGTCTGCACGTAGGGCAACCACTCTCGGCGATTTATGATTACGATAAACTGGGGATCTGGCAGATCAACGAAGCCGCCCAGGCCGCTACATTTGGTCAGGTACCGGGTCAGATTAAAGTACGGGATATCAGCGGACCCGATGGCAAACCCGATGGCAAGATCGATGCCGACAACGACCGGACCATCATCGGGAGTGGCCAGGCTAAACTACAGGGAGGTCTCACCAACCGATTCACCTACAAAGGTTTCGACTTTTCATTCGTTGCCTACGCCCGTATCGGAGGCACGCTTGTCAGCGGTGTTCACCAGCCTTATGCGGGTTACCTGGCTATTCTGGATGGCCGTCGGAATCAGCTAGCTGTCGATTACTGGACACCAACGAATCCAACGAATGCGTTCCCGATGCCCTCGTCGCAAATAACACCACCTAACGCCAGCAATGCCTGGTCAACGCTGGGGTATTATGATGCATCATTCGTCAAAATCAGAAGCATCAATCTGGGCTATACGGTCAACACGAACGTACTGAGTCGGTTAGGCGCACGCTCTGTTCGGGTTTATGTGCAGGCGCAGAATCCATTTTTGCTGTTCTCGCCCTACGTCAAAGCGGGTGGCGTTGATCCAGAGCCGACCGGCACGGGTACCAATGGGTTTGTGCAGAGTGGCGGAAACATCCCGAACCGGGCGCTCACCATTTCGCTGAATACCCCGCCAACCCGCTCCTTCATCGTGGGTGTCAATCTTGGTTTCTAATTCCTGAACAACAAATCCTGACTATGAAAACGAAGTATAAATTAGCTGTCGTTCGGTTGCTGACCCTTGCCTTACTCGGCTTGCCATTCGGTTGTAAAGACGATATTCTGGAAGAACAACCCTATACCGTATTTACAACGGATTATTTTAAATCGGCCACTGGCCTTCAAAGTGCCGTTACGGCAGCCTATGCGGGCCTTCGCTATGATTTCGGCCCTATCGGTGCCTTAGACATTTCGAATATGGGCACCGATGAGTGGACCATGGGCGACCAAAGTCTAACGGGCGATGCGTTTCAGGAAGGAACCTACGGGCTGAATTCCAATGATGGGGCGATTCAAACGCCCTGGAACCGAAATTACTGGCACATCAATCTGTGCAATGCAGTAGTCGATTTTGCGCCAGAAGTCCAAATGGATGCCGCAGCCAAAACAGTCCTGATTGCCGAAGCCCGGTATTTACGAGCCCAATTCTACCTGTTACTGGTGCAACAATTCGGGGCCGTTCCGGTCAATCTGGGGTCGGGCGATCTGAAATTCAACACAACCCCCACAACGGCATTCTATCGGTTACCGCTGAATGATGTGCTGGTGAAAGATTACCAGGCGATGATCGATGATTTGATTTATGCCAGTGCCAACCTGCCCATTACCCGACCTTCGGGCGCTTTCAAACTATCACAGGCGGCTGCGCTCCATATGCTGGCGAAAGTCTATCTGTTTCGGGGCTATTCGACGGTAAAACAGGGCAGTGATTTTCAGAATGCGTATGACACGGCGAAAAAACTGATCAATGGACAGTCGACCTATGGAACAGCCTTGCAGCAGGATTTTGGCAAGGTGATGGAAGAAGGTAATGATTATAATTCCGAAATCATGTTTTCGGTAGAACGGATGCCACTCAACAACGCAGCCAATGAATCGCCCAGCCCGAGTACTGATTTTGCCAACAAAGTAAACCTGGCCAACAATCTGTTCAACATGAACTACCAACAGGCAGTCCCCGGCAATTACCCGTATGTACCGCTTGCCGGAAAGACTATTTTCACCAGTCGCGTACTGCAATACGGTCGGCCATTGCGCCACTTCGCGCCCACCAAATGGCTGCTCGAAACCGCCTTTGCTGATCGGGGGAACGATAGCCGTTTCGACAACTCATTCCGCATGGTCTGGAAAGCTGATACCTACGATGCCGCCGGTACCGATGCGTATAAATCGTACGTATCGACCATCAACAGCTATGGTCTGGCCATTGGCGATACCGCGATTTATCTAACTAACACAGATAAAAAAGCGGATTCGCTGAAAGCCTTAGCGGGTGCCCAGCAAAAGAAGTATTTCGTCGTTGGCCCCTCGCAGTTTTTCCTGCCTTCGAACCGGACGCTGAACGTGTATCCGAATCTGAAAAAGTATGATTCCAAACAGCGCGCCAACTTCCAGGACGCATCGGGCCGTCCCTTCCCGGTGAGCAAGTTATCGGAAACGTATTTGCTGGCGGCAGAAGCGGCTATGCAAACGGGAAAATCGACCGAGGCCGTGGATCTGATTAACGTATTGAAAAAACGCGCGGCTTACCGACCGGGCCTTACGACAGCGCAGGTGGATGCACGCTATGCTCAGATCAAAGTAAACTCAGCCTCGCAGATAACGCTCGACTACATCATGGACGAACGCACCCGCGAACTCTGTGGCGAAAGTCTGCGCTGGCCTGATCTGGCGGTACGGGGTATTCTGGTGGATCGGCTGAAAACCCGCAACCCAGATGCCGCTCCCAAAGTACAGCCGTTCCACATGCTCCGGCCCATCCCCCAAAGTCAGCTCGACGCCTTGCAGGACGCCAACAAAGCACAATATCAGAATCCGGGGTATTAAATTAATGGATAATGAATAATGTAAAATGCACAATAATTAACATGCTCATAATCGGTATGTCATCCATTTTACATTATTCATTATCCATTATTCATTCAATTTTAAATATTCATGCAAAAGACATATCTCCTTCATATACTGGCACTTGGATTGAGTGCGGGACTGATTTCCTGTAGCAAACCCGATGCCGTAGGCACCCTGAATCTGGGTAGCTTTTCCGATACCAGCGGGACCTTAAAAAGCGCGACCAGTGTCCCCATTGGTATCGCTATTGATTATACACCCTTTGTGAACGATGCCAAGTATCGGGGCACCATAGCCCGCGAGGCCAAAACTGTCACTTTCGGCTACCAGATGAAACACGGTGCGCTGGTGCAGAACAACGGGACGATAAACTTCAGCCAAGCCGATCAACTCTACGATCTGGCAACGGCTTCCGGGCTTGAGGTATTTGGTCATACACTGGGTTGGCATACGAACCAAAATGCCACTTATCTGAAGACGCTCACGGCGGGTGCCAGTTCGGCGGGTGCGCCTAACCTGTTAACCAATGGCGATTTTGAGCAGGGAAGTGGCAGCAGTTTCACGGGCTGGTCGGCCTACAATGGTGGATCGTCCATGTCGGCGGGTTCGGGGGCTGAGGTGCACGGTGGGACCCGGTCGTTCAAGGCAACGGTTACGGCGAGCGGGCAACCCTATAGCGTTCAACTGGCTAGTACCGCATTCACGTCTACCGTAGGTAGTTCCTATAAAATTTCGTTCTGGATCAAGGCGCAGGCTGCCGGTGGAAAGATGCGTCTGTCAACAGCACCCAACGCGCAGTACAGTGCTGATTATACCGGTATTGGTACAGATTGGGCGCAGTATAGCTGGACAATTACGGCGAATGCACCTGCTACCCAACTGGTCCTGGATGTCGGCAGCACAGCCAACACGTATTACATTGACGATATAACCATCACTGATCCGAGCGTTTCTGTCCCGGCAACAGGTGCTGAGATTGCAACGCGGGTCGATAATGCGCTGAACGACTTCATTACCAAAACCGTAACCCATTACAAAGGCAAAGTAAAAGCCTGGGACGTGGTCAATGAACCGATGATCGATGGTTCCGGTGCCTTGCGGACCAACACCAATACTACTCTACCCAACGGTGCCACCGATTACTTTTTCTGGTCGCAGTACCTGGGGCGCAACTGGGCGTTGAAAGCGTTCCAGTACGCAGCCGCAGCCGATCCAGCAGCGGAGTTGTATATCAATGAATACAATCTCGAAGCGAGCGGTACCAAACTCGATTCGCTGATTGCCTATGTAAACGAGTTGAAAGGCAAAGGCGCTAAAATCTCGGGCATTGGTACCCAGATGCACATCAGTACCAATACATCCTATGCGGGCATTGACAATGCGTTTCAGAAACTGGCGGCTACCGGACTGAAGGTTCGGGTTTCGGAACTGGACGTTCGCGCAAATCCGCTGGACAAGGCAGATTTCGATCCAAAGCGAAACCCACAGGCTTTTGCGTATCAGGCCGCTATGTACAAGTATGTGATCGACTCCTACCTACGCTATGTTCCGGCAGCTCAGCGGGCGGGTATCACGATCTGGGGCGTCACGGATGCGGATAGCTGGATTGTTCTTCAGCAGAAAAAGATCGACACCCCCCTTTTGTTCAATGCCGATTACACAAAGAAACCAGCCTATTCGGGTGTGTTGCAGGGATTGAAAGGGCAAGCGAATTAAGCATATTAACTTAATTATTTTGATGGTGTTTTGTCATTCCGACGAAGGAGGAATCTCAAGTGGATTAATAGTCAAGCTTGAGATTCCTCCTGACGTCGGAATGACAAAAAAATGCTCATTTTTGACCGAAATAGAAAAATATAAGCCGTTTCAAAGTCAATCCGTTCTCTCCCCCACCGATGATCCACCGTTGTTTCCAATTCATCTTCCTTTTCCTGACACTATCGGCTTTTGCCCAGCCTCCCCATCTGCAAAAACAGGGAACGGCAACGCAACTAATCGTTTCGGGAAAACCCTTCCTGATACTGGGTGGTGAACTCGGTAATTCGAGCGCATCGGATATGGCGTATATGCAACCGATCTGGCCGAAGATGCAGCAAATGCACGTCAACACGGTACTGGCACCCATCTATTGGGAATTGCTGGAGCCTCAGGAAGGAAAGTTTGACTTTACGCTGGTCGATGAGTTGATTAAAGAGGCTCGGCAACATCAGATCAAGCTGGTCTTTCTGTGGTTCGGAGCCTGGAAAAACAGTATGTCCTGCTATGCGCCAGCCTGGGTCAAAACCAATACGAAACGGTTCCCCAGAGTTCAGACGAAGAGCGGAAAGGCCGTTGAAATTCTGACGCCATTTGACAAAAATACCCTTGACGCAGATGTAAGCGCATTTAGTGCGCTCATGCGTCACATTCGTGAAACCGACGAGCGGCAACAGACTGTCATCATGATTCAGGTTGAAAATGAGATCGGGATGCTGCCCGAAGCCCGGGATCACTCGCCGTTGGCAAACGCTGCTTTTGAAAAACCCGTCCCGGCAGCACTGATGCAGTATGTACAAACGAACAAAGCATCACTGGCACCCGCCATCCGAACCGCCTGGCAAGCCAACGGATCAAAAACCAGCGGTACCTGGGAATCGGTATTCGGCAAGAGTCTGGCCACCGACGAACTGTTTATCGCGTGGTACTTTGCCGTGTACACCAATCAGGTAACAAAAGCGGGCAAGGCCATTTATCCGTTACCGATGTTTGTGAATGCGGCCCTGAATCGCCCGAATGTCAAGCCCGGCGATTATCCCAGCGGTGGGCCCCTACCCCACGTTATCGACGTCTGGAAAGCAGGCGCACCCGCACTTGATTTTCTCTCTCCCGACTTTTATAATCCCGATTTTAAGTACTGGAACGATCTGTATACCCGTAAAGACAATCCGCTGTTTATTCCGGAGATTCGCTTTGAACCGTCCGATGCCGCTAAAGTTTTTTACGCCATTGGGCATTATGAAGCTCTGGGTTTCTCCCCGTTCTCGATTGAATCGACAGAGAAGCCCGCCGAGGAGCCGATTGCAAAAAGCTATACTATTCTGTCTCAACTCACTCCCCTTATTCAAGCCAATCAGGGTAAAGGTGTCATGAACGGAATGTTGTTTGACAGAAAGACGGCTATTGATACCATCCGGCTAGGTGGCTATACGTTTATCTGCAAACACGATTACACCCTGGGCTGGTCGCCGAAAGCAAAGGAAGAAGAATGGCCAATGACGGGCGGCCTGATTATTCAAACAGGGCCTGACGAGTTTACGGTGTCGGGAACAGGTATAGTCATTACCTGTACGTCCGATAAGCCCGAAGCACCCAATGCGGGAATTTTGCAACTAGACGAAGGAACGTACATCGACAGGAAGTGGAAACCGGGTCGGCGACTGAACGGCGATCAGGATCACCAGGGCCGTCATATCCGGATTCCAACCGGGGAGTTTGGGATTCAGAAGCTGACGCTGTATCGATATTAGGGGCTGCTCTGGTAGCTAAATTCGGCTCGTTATTTATATTCACACAATTTATTATGAAAATAATGCAACCGATTGCAAATCAAAACACTATTTATGATATTTGTACTAATGTAAGTAATAATAGTATTATTGAGTAGATCGTGTTCGAAAAACACTTTTAAGCACTCGGGTGCCAATAGCCATCAATTTATGGCCAACTGATTCTGACTTGAAGGATCAAACCGAAAAATAGTAGCATACGATTCACCTATAAAAGTGGACTTATAAGCTAACCTTATTAACTCACTATACATCCATAACCAAACCAATTTCTTCCAACCACCCTTTCCCTAAGCCTATGACAAAACACGTAACCGCATAAAAAAAGCCAGTGATGGGCCAACATCACTGACTTCCAAACTTTCCCCATTTCTCCTGCGAAAAATTCATCCGGTTCGGATGCAGGGATTTTTTTGCCGTTTCTTAACCGACAAACCTTCAAATTTATGTCAAATCAACTACAGTTACGTAGTCTATTACGCATTTTTTTGCGTCACGGACTCTACCAATTCGTACTTATAGCGACACTTATACCAAGCGCGTGGGCCCACAAGCCACTTACTGCCGACCAACTCGTTACGGGTACCGTTCTCGACGAAAAAGGAAGCCCCTTAGCCGGGGTAAATATCCAGATTAAAGGCACTACGCGGGGCACTGCCAGTGATGCAGGTGGTGCTTTCCGGATTGATGTTCCAAATGGAAGCTCGGTCCTGGTATTCAGCTACATTGGCTATAAAAAACAGGAAGTTCCCGTTAACAATCGGAGCACGATCAATGTATCGCTGGAGGCTGATGCGGGTTCACTGGAAGAGGTCGTTGTGGTGGGTTATGGTACCCAACGGCGGTCGTCACTAACGGGAGCCGTTTCGACCGTAACACCTAAAGAGTTAACAGCTTTGCCCGTACCGAACGTGTCATCCGCTTTGCAGGGACGGGTGCCGGGTGTATCGGTTGTTAACAACGGAGGACCGGGAACGTCGCCTATTGTACAGATTCGGGGAGTCGGTTCGATTAACTACGCATCGGGGCCTCTCTACGTCATCGACGGCGTACCTACGGGCGATCTCAACAGCTTCAATACCAACGACATTGAGTCGCTGGAAGTACTTAAAGATGCCAGTTCGGCGGCCATTTACGGCTCACGGGCATCGAATGGTGTTATCCTGATTACAACCAAAAAAGGTGGCCGGGACAGCAAAGTACGCATTACCCTCGACTCCTACGTGGGTACACAAAGTGCCTGGCATAAAGTGGATGTGCTCAACCGTGACCAGTATGTGCAATATGCTAAAGCGCTCACCTCGAACGCCGGAATCCCAACGCCGGGTCGTTTGAGTGATTTGAATCAGCCTATTTACGCTGGGGCAACGCAGACATTTGCCCAAACCGAAACGAACTGGCAGAACGAGCTTTTCCGGAATGCCCCCATCGCCCAACATCAGATTTCGCTGTCTGGCGGCAACACGGTTTCCCGTTTCTTCGCGTCGGGGAGTTACTTCAAACAGGACGGTATTATGAGGGGGAGCGATTTTGAACGAGGCTCTTTACGCCTGAATTCCGATCACCAGGTAGCCAAGTTTTTGACGATTGGCCAGACACTGACCGCTGCCTATAGCAACCAGCGTAACGAAACTACAGGCGATCGGTCACAGTTAATGCATGCCATTCGGATGATGCCTTACTGGCCGACAATGGACCCTACGAAAGTAGGTGGATATAGTGCGCCAACGGCCCTTGACGGTTCTGACCCGGAAAACCCGCTCCGCGCCCCAGCCATGGACGTTACCCGAACTAAATTCCTGAAAGCTTTTGCTACGGTCTACGCCGATGTCCGGTTTACCAGCTTTCTGAAATACCGCTTTAATTACGGGGTCGATTTAGGTTTTTCAAACGGTAGCACGTTTAATCCAATTTACAACGATGGCTACGTGCAGCGTACGTCCGCCACTGTGCAGCAGGTACGCAATACAAACATCGCCCAGACAATTACGAATCAGCTTTCGTTTGATAAAACGTTTGGAAAACACTCCCTCAGCGTGCTGGCAGTGGCCGAAACGCAGAAGGTACTGTCTACGGGTCTGACCGGTTCAGGTACCCGACCCAACAACGATCTCGATGTCATTCAAGGTGTTAGCAACCCGTCCATCACCAGCACTCGTGCCGAAACAGACTTAATTTCGTATGTAGGTCGTATCAATTACGATTACGAAGGTAAGTACCTGCTGAGTGCTTCGATTCGCCGGGACGGGTCCTCGTTGTTTGCCCCCGGTAATAAGTGGGGGAACTTCCCATCGGCATCGGTAGGCTGGCGTATCAATCAGGAGAGCTTCATGAAAGGCATGCCGCAACTCTCTGAGTTAAAACTGCGGGCCAGCTACGGCCGGACCGGTTTCAATGGCATAAACAACTATGCCTGGCAATCGCTGGTACAGGCCGATGCCACGGCTTATCCATTTGGTAGCGCCAATGGGTTAGGCTCCTATTTCAACTCGCTGGGCAATACCGAACTGAAATGGGAAACTACCGACATGGTCAATGTAGGCCTGGATGTGGGCTTGTTCAATAACCGCATTACGTTCACCGGCGAAATCTACAACCGCTTTACCGATGGTTTGATTCTGGCTGTTCCAATTCCGAACTCCATTGGGTACACCAATGCGCCCGTTGCCAATATTGGTAGCATGAAAAACTGGGGCTACGAATTTCAGGCAGGTTATAATTACGCGAAGGGTGATTTCCGGGGGAATGTATCGGCCAACGTAGGGATTACCCGCAACCGGGTGCTGAGTCTGGCCACGCCAACGGCATCCATTTACGCAGGCCAGAATGCGGACTACGGCGGATTCGATATTACCAAGACCGAAGTTGGGCAACCCATTCAGTCGTTCTATGGCTGGCAGGTCGATGGTATTTTCCAGAGTCAGGCCGCTATCAATGCGGCAAATGGCATCGATGGAAATGACCAGACCTTGTACCAGGATAAGGCGGCACCGGGCGATATCAAGTTTAAAGACCTCAACGGTGACGGTAAAATTGACGCCAACGACCGGACGTACTTAGGCAGCTACCTACCGAAATTCAACTACGGCGCTAATTTCACGGGCTCTTATAAAAACTTCGACTTTACGCTCTATCTGCAAGGCGTTCAGGGCAATAAGATTTATAACGGCACAAAAGTGGTTACGCAAGGCATGCTTCGCTTGTTTAATGCGGGCACGGCTGTCCTGAATGCCTGGACACCCACCAACACCAATACTGATGTACCACGGGCAGTAAGCGGAGATCCGAACAACAACAGCCGTACATCGGACCGCTTCATTGAAGATGGTTCGTATATGCGGATCAAGAACCTGACGATTGGGTATACGATACCCGTCAAAACGCTGGGCAGCTTAACCAGTGGTGTCGTCAGCAAAGTTCGGGTGTATGTTTCTAGCCAGAACCTGCTGACACTGACCAAGTATACAGGCTACGACCCAGAAATTGGTTCGCGTAATGGAACGCTGCTACGGAGCGGCATCGACTATGCCAACTACCCACAGGCACGCACCTTTCTGGCTGGTCTTCAGCTCACGTTCTAATTGGTTTTTCGACGACCTCAAATCTTATTATTTCCATGAAAAGACAGTATTTTTTAATCAGCGCTTTACTCCTGGGTATGACGGTTGGGTGTAACGACAAGAGCTTGGATCAGCTCAACCCCAACGCCGTTACTACCGATAGTTACTTTAAAACCGACGTGCAGATAAAAAGCGCCACGAATGGTATCTACGCGGCTCTTCAATCGACTAATCTGATAGCGCGTGAGTGGTTCTTTACCGAAGACCTTCGTTCCGACGATGTATCGGCGGGCGGTGGCCAACTCGAAACGCCCCGGAACCAGTTGTTGACGGGTGTTCACGACACAGGAAACTCGTTGGTGAGTTCCGTTTGGACGGGCGCTTACCGGGTTATTCACCGGGCCAATGTGGTCGTTGATAAGGCCGCGGCTTCGGCGTCTACGCTAACGGCCAGCGTAGCTGCTCAGGCAACCGGCGAGGCCAAATTTTTACGCGCCTGGTCCTATTTCGAGTTGGTGAGTCTGTGGGGTGCCGTTCCACTCTACAAAAACTACGTTACCTCACTGTCAGGTTCGGCGGCCCGTTCGCCAGAGGCTGATGTATACGCCTTTATTATCGCTGATTTGAAAGCAGCTCAGGATGCGCTTCCGGCTACGTATGATGCAGCCAATCAGGGCCGGGCTACGAAGGGCGCGGCTACGATGTTGCTGGCTCGCGTGTATATGCAACAGGGCGATTATGCCAACGCCAAAACGGAGCTACAGAAAATAATCAGCTCGGGCACCTATCAACTGGTGGATGAGTATAACGATAATTTCATTGAGGAAACCGAGTTCAACAAAGAGTCGATCTGGGAAGTCAACTTCCTGCCGTCGGGTGGCACGTTCAACTGGAACACCGACGCCGATGGGGCTTCGGCGGGTGAAGAAACTGTTCGGACCCAGGAGTATTCGGGTATCGGCTGGCGTAACATCATTCCGTCGAATAGCCTGCTGGCTGAGTTCGAAAAAACCAGCAAGGGCGATGCGAAAACTGACCCGCGTTATGCTAAGTCGGTGTACACAACGGGCGATAAATTCAACAATGGTCAGAGTACATTGACGGATGATGTGCAAAACGGCTTTAGCTCGACAGTTGATGGCAAAGTGCAAAAAATAAGCTGGCGGAAGTTTACGCTGATGTACAAAGCGGGAGTTTCAACAACCGGGGGCATTAACCAGCGCATTATGCGGTATGCTGAAACGCTCCTGTCGATGGCTGAATGTGAAAACGAGTTAGGCAATACAGCCAGCGCGGTTACGTACCTGAATATGGTTCGGAGCCGCCCCAGCGTGGCGATGCCCGCTTACCCAACAGCGAACTACCCGGTTACAACAAAAGATCAGGTATTGGCTGCTGTTATGCACGAACGCCGGGTTGAGTTAAACGGCGAGGAAATCCGGAACCGGGACATTTTGCGCTGGCGGAAACTGGGCAAGCTCAAAACCGAACCCATTGCTTATTTCCAGAAGGGCAAACACGAGTTACTGCCGATTCCCCAACAGGAAATTGACAATAACCCGAACATCGGCCTGAAAGGACAAAATCCTGGTTATTAAGTAATTAATGAATAATGGATAATGTGCAATGGATAACGCTACGATGCTACTTATTCATTGTACATTATCCATTATTCATTTTTGCGTCTGTGGTGTCAGATGCTAACATCTGACACTGTGAGGTTTCTTAAAACCTCTCTAGTTAGTATAAATGAGGTTTTAAGAAACCTCGCAGTGTCGGTTTTGAGAAACTGACCCCACAACCCAACAAGCCGTTTTATGCAAAAGATGTGGTTACAGGTTATCTGGATTGGCAGTCTCAGCAGCGTATTCACGGCCTGTCAGCAGTCCGCTCCTACCCTCTTTGAGCAGCTTCCCAGTACCCAGACGCATATAACGTTTGCAAATTCGCTGACCCCAACCGAACAGCTAAACGGCTTTACGTTCACCAATTTCTACAATGGTGGGGGCGTTGGCATTGGGGATTTTAATAACGATGGTTTCCCCGATGTGTTCTTCACCGGCAATCAGGTCAGTTCCCGCCTGTATCTGAATCAGAGAAAACAATCTAAAGACAGTTTTGAGTTTGCCGACATTACCGAATCGGCTGGGTTAACTACCGATCGGTGGTGTTCGGGCGTGGTGGTTACGGATATTAATCAGGATGGCTGGCTGGATCTGTATATTTCGGTGGCAAGCCATCCGGCACTGAAACAAACGAAGAATCTATTATTTGTTAATCAGGGGCTTACGAATGGCAAACCTGTTTTTAAAGAACTAGCGGCTGAATACGGCCTGGCCGATCCATCCTTCACCACACAATCGGCTTTTTTCGATTACGACCTCGATGGCGATTTAGACGTCTTCCTGCTCAACACCGCTCCCGATTATCAAAATCCCGCTCACCTTCGCCCGGTTGTTTCAGACGGAACACATCCGAGTACCGGAAAACTCTATCGGAACGAAGGTATTGGCCCAGCCCGACATCCCATTTTTCGCGACGTTTCGCAGCAGGCAGGCATCACCTACGACGAACTTGGATTAGGCCTGGTTATCAGCGATTTCAACAAAGATGGCTACCCGGACATTTACTGCTCCAACGATTTTACCAGCAGCGATATTCTGTACCAGAACGACGGAAACGGCCATTTCACCAACGTTATCAAACAGGCTACGGCTCACACCAGTATGTATGGCATGGGCGTGGATGCGGCCGATCTTAACAACGACGGCCGACCCGATCTGATGCAGTTGGACATGCTGCCGAAAGAAAATAAACGACTCAAAATGATGCTGAACGGGCAGGATTTTGACCGCAAAGAAATGAGCGTTTCTGCACCCTACGGCAATCAGATGCAGTACATGCGCAATTCCCTCCAACTCAATTTGGGCAATCTGGCCGGTCCTAACACACCCCTGTTCAGTGAGGTTGGCTTGATGGCGGGCGTGGCACAAACCGACTGGAGCTGGGCGGCCCTCCTGGCCGACTACGACAACGATGGCTGGAACGATATGTATATCACCAACGGCTATCGCAAAAACGTCACCGACCGCGATTTCATCAACTTTACCGAAGACTTCTCCGGCTTCGGCACCACCGAATACAACACGAAAAAACGACTCGATTTACTAGAAAAAGTACCCGAGATTCCGCTCGCGCATTACGCCTTCCGCAACAAAGGGGATGGCTCGTTCGCCGATGTCTCTAAGCAGTGGGGCCTCAATACCGAATCATTTGCAAACGGGGCTGCCTACGCCGATTTCGACAACGATGGCGACCTGGATCTCGTAATCAACAACGTAGATGCCGAAGCGCTTATCTATCGAAACCGAAGTCGTGAGCAGTCACCCTCTCAGCATTATTTGACCATCAACCTCCAGGGCAATTCGGCCAATCGTCAGGGCATAGGGGCCAAAATTACCCTTTGGCGAGCGGGTCAGATGCAATACCAGGAATTATCGGTGGTGCGCGGATACCTGTCTTCAGTAGAACCTGCGCTCCATTTTGGGCTAGGTAAGCAGGACAAGATTGATTCCCTACAAATTGACTGGCCGGGTGGGCGTACCGAAACCAGACGCCAGCTTACAACTAATCAGACACTTACATTTTTTTATCAGCAGGCAACAGCAACGACAAACCCAACTCCGGCTGCTCCGCAATCAACGCTTTTTTCGGACGTAACAGCTTCGTACCCAATCGACTTTGTGCATCGGGAATCGGACTTCGTCGATTTTAAGCAAACGGCGGCCATGCATAAAATGCTGTCGCGTTCGGGTTTTGCGCTGGCCGTTGGTGATGTCAATGGTGATGGGCTGGATGATTGCTTCGTAGGTGGATCGTATCGGGGAAGTCCGGCTTGCCTGTTCGCGCAAACTGCGAACGGTGGTTTTGTTAAACGACCGTTTCCGGCTCAGGCTACCCAGGAAGCCACAAGTGCGCTGTTTTTCGATGCCGACGGCGACAAAGACCTTGATTTATATGTGGTATATGGCAGCAACGAACGACCGGTCACTGAGAAAGCAGTTTATCAGGATGAGCTATACCTGAACAATGGCAAGGGCGATTTTAGCCTGGCCCCCACAACTACGTTACCCGATGTTTCCGGCAGTGGTTCCTGTGTAGTTGCCTATGATTTCGACCACGACAATGATCTCGATCTGTTCGTAGGCGGTCGCCAGATTCCCGGCCAGTATCCCCTACCCGCCCGGAGCTACTTATTGCGCAACGACTCATCTCCACAAGGCGCTCACTTTACCGATGTGACCCAACAGCTTTGCCCATCGCTAATGCAGGCAGGTCTGGTTTGTTCAGCACTCTGGTCCGATTACGACAACGACGGTTGGGCTGACCTCATGCTGGCAGGCGAATGGATGCCCCTAACTATCTACAAAAACACGAAAGGCAGCTTTAAGGCGACCTCATCGCTCCTCCAAATTCCAAACACCGCGGGTTGGTGGAACAGTCTGGCACAAGGTGATTTTGACCACGATGGCGATATGGATTACATCGCTGGCAACGAAGGACTGAACACGCTTTATCATGCTTCAGCGGACGAACCCGTTAACATCATCGCCAAAGATTTCAATAAAGACGGGACCATGGACCCACTGATGGGTTATTACATCAATGGAGTCTCGTATCCAGCCGTACCGCGCGATGCGCTGAATCAGCAGGTTATCCAGTTCAGACGAAAATACCAGCGGTTCGCAGAGTACGCAGCCGTAACGTTTGATGAACTGCTGTCTGACGATGATCGGCAGGATGCTTATCAGGCACAGGCGACCTATCTGCAAAGTGCCTATATTGAGAATCAGGGTAATGGTAAATTCGTCGTTCATGCCTTACCGCAAATCGTTCAAGAATCACCCGTTTTTGGCGTTGTGGTGCATGACTTTAACCAGGACGGCCATTTGGATGCCGTGTTAACAGGCAATTTCTATCCCAACGAAGTGAACATGGGTCGCGAAGATGCGTCGGTGGGTGCGGTGCTGCTGGGCGACGGTCACGGTCATTTCAAACCCCTAAATCCAGCCGAAAGCGGCCTGTTGATTCGGGGAGATGCCCGGTCGTCGGTGTTAATGAAGAGTAAAAACAAGGAAATGTTACTTGTAACAGTAGTCAACTCGCAGGGATTACGGTTAAATAAATGCCTGTTGCCAAGGAGAAAATGATTTTTTTTGACAGGATTAACAGGATTTTTTCGGTTGTGTCGGCTTCTTAAAGCCGACAAGCTCCCGTTCCCCGTTCTCACTTGGCTACGCCGAGTGAGGGCTATTGGTTCAAGGGCCTCTGGCCCGTTTTAGTGCATTGCATTGACCGGCCAGAGGCCGTTAAAAAAATACCCCTCACTCGGCAAAGCCAAGCGAGAACGTCGGAGAATAGTAGGTTTTGAGAAACCTAAGGTGTCAGGTATTAGCACCTGACATCACAGAGGGATTTAATATCCTGTCAAAAACATACCCCCGTTCTCGCTTGGCTTTGCCGAGTGAGGGCTATTGGTTCAAGGGCCTCTGGCCCGTTTTAGTTTATTACCTCGACCGGCCAGAGGCCCTTGAACCAATAGCCCTCACTCGGCAAAGCCAAGCGAGAACGTCGGAACGTCGGGAGACAGAAGAAATCCTGTAAATCCTGTCAGAAAAAACTTTACGACCTATGAAAAAAACAATCTTACTCTGCTCTTTCATCTTTGCATACACGCTAACATTCGCACAAAACTCAGCCGTCTGGAACGGTAAAAAATGTGCCATAGTGCTTACCTACGACGATGCCTTAGAAGTGCACCTGGATAATGTCATTCCGGTTCTGGACTCGTTAGGACTGAAAGGAACCTTCTATTTATCAGGCTATTTCCCCGGCTTTGCCAACAACATAGCCCGCTGGAAAGCAGCGGCCGTTAACGGTCATGAGTTAGCGAATCATACGCTATTTCATCCGTGCATAGGCAATACCCCTGGCCGCGAGTGGGTGAAGCCCGCCAATGATTTGAGCAAGTACACGGTTCAGCGAATGACCGACGAAATGAGGATGACCAACATCCTGCTTAAAACCCTCGATGGCCAAAGCACCCGAACCTTTGCCTACCCCTGTGGCGACACCAAAATTGGCGACGTTGATTACTACAAAACCGTAGAGGGCGATTTTGTGGCCGCCCGAGGGACCAAAAGCGAGATGAAGAAAATAACCGAAATCAATTTGGCAGACATTGGGGCGTACGGTATTAATGGCCAGACCGGTGAGCAGATGATTGAGTTAGTGAAACAGGCACAAGCCAGCAATTCGCTGCTTGTTTTTCTGTTTCACGGCGTGGGTGGTGGGCACTCGTTGAATGTCGCACTGGCCGAGCACAACAAGCTGGTAGGGTATCTCAAACAGAACGCTTCGACTATCTGGGTAGCGCCATTCATGGACGTAGCCCAATACACCAAGGCTCATCAATCAAAACAGAAATAGGATGGCGCAAACGTCTACGTTCGTACTATCCTACCCTGGCCATGAAAATCAAGCTCCTTACCATGCTTCTCCTGTCAATCAGCGTTACGCTCCACAGTGTTGCCCAGCGCGTATTCATTCAGCAAACGGAACCGTCTCCGCAAAGCAGGTATGCAGCCGAGCAGCTTACCAAAGCCTTTCGTGCGCGCAAATTCATTATAACCAACGATGCGGGCACAGCTACATATACCATTCAGCTAGCTTCCGTTAAGGTAAACGTAGGTCCGGAATCATACACGCTCGAACGGAAAAATGACCGCATCACGGTTACCGGTGGTGATGTTCGGGGGTTGATTTATGGAGCGCTTTCGGTAGCCGAGGATGTGCAGAATGGCGTTTCGCTGAACGCGATTAGCTCCCGAACCGAACAACCGCATTTACCGCTACGCGCCATTAAGTTCGATTTACCCTGGGATACATACCGCCATAGTGACGCCCTCGATCTACATTACGAAACCTGTCGGGACACCCTCTATTGGAAAGCGTTTCTGGATATGATGGTCGCCAATCGATTCAATGCGCTGAGTTTATGGAATCTGCATCCATATACATTCATGATCAGGCCAACGAATTTCCCGAAGGCCACGCCGTTCAACGAGCAGCAGATGAAGGAATGGCAGACGTTGTTCCATGCGATTTTTCGGATGGCGCACGAGCGGGCTATTGACACGTATCTGGTTCCGTTTAATATTTTCACCAGCCCCGAATTTTCGAAAGCCTACAACGTAAATCCCAGACTAAATAACCTGGATCATCATCACTTTATCGACGGCGACACCTCGGCCATTGTCAAGCAGTACACACGGGAATGCGTCACGCAGGTGCTTCGGGAATACCCAGAACTGACTGGATTTGGATTGACATTGGGGGAGGCTATGGGCGGTATGTCGCCACAACAACGCGAAGACTGGATGAAGGCAACGATCCTTGACGGAATGCGGCAGGCAGGTAGGAAAACCAAGCTCATTCACCGGATTCCGTTTTCCAGTACAACCGGTTCGTTAGGCGTTACGAGTATTGAGACCGAAAAACTAACCCGAAAATCCATTGAGAGGGAAGGGAATTTAGACTTCATTGAAGGGCCAATCTGGGCGGATTTAAAGTATAACTGGTCGCACGCGCACTCGACGCCCACACTAGTGAAAGTACATGGCGGGAAACTGTATGATACGTATTTTAAACCAGACCCAACCGCCTACAAAATTACCTGGACAGTTCGTAACGAAGATTTCTTTTGCCTGCGCTGGGGTGTCCCCGATTTTGTCCGGGCGCATATTGCCGCCAACAACCAGTCGTATGTGGGTGGCTATTTTCTGGGTTCGGAAACCTACATTCCGGCCAAAGACTATTTTACCACGCCCAGCGCTCCCGTTAACTGGAAATACGCGTTTGAACGGCAATGGCTGTTTTACAAATTATGGGGACGTTTGCTCTATAATCCCGCCACACCCAACGCGCTATTCAACGCCGAATTTATTCGTCGTTACGGTGCATCGGCAGCTTCGTTACTGGAAGCTTACGCCCTGGCCTCTGCAACCCCGCTACGGCTGGCGTCTGCAATCGACTTCACCTGGGACTTTTCGCTTTACAGCGAAGGGATGATGGCGTTTGATGCGCAAAAGAACGTTTCTTACATCTCTGTCAATCAGCAGATCACACAGCCCACACTTGACCCAACCTATGTGTCCGTCAGTGATTACGTCAAAACGACAACGGCTGGGGGTTCATTTGGGGCGGACAAAATTACGCCACCCATTCTGGCCAGGATGCTGGAACGCGATTGTCAGAAGGCGCTGCAACTTGTAAAACCAATAAACACCTCAGCGAATCGATCCTTGCAGTATGAAGTTGCCGATGTTAAGGTCTGGTCAAATCTGGGTCTGCATGTTGCCGAAAAATTACAGGCAGCTGTAGCCTTGCAAACGTACCGTACCTCGGGGCAGGAAGCTCAAAAACAGGCGGCTATTCAGCACTTGAAAGCTGCTCTCCGCTATTGGGATGAAGTGGTTACCATCACCCGACCGCTATATAACGATATGCCGCTGGTGCATCTGACGGAACAGAAAGGCCACACCTGGGCGGAGAACAATAAACTCCGCTTTCACTGGGAGAAACTTCGCCCTGAGGTAGCGAAGGATATTGAGATCGCTGAGAAAGCCCAGTTTGTTACGGGGAAGTAAGGGGTAGATTTGAGCCTAACTCAAGTAGTTTATTTTTTGTCATGCTGACGAAGGAAGCAACTCAATATGGAATCTGTTTAAACTTATTTTTTATAGCTTTAGCTTAACCGCAAAGAACGCTAAGGCATCTCCGCAAAGGTCTCAAATAAATTCACGCAACCTCTTCGCGCTCTTTGCGGAGTTGCCTTAGCGTTCTCTGCGGTTAAATTGAAATACTCATGTCCTAGCTAGGCAATCAGTCTGCTTTAAGTTGCATCCTTCGTCAGTATGACAAAAGTAAATGCCGTTAGGGTGTAATCATCTCAATCGATCCATCGGCCTTCCGTTTCAGCTCGCGTACTTTAATATTCCGCAAGTGCGTTTGTCCCGATAACTCGACGTCGTGGTAAAAGATGTACCATTTCCCCTTAAATTCAACAATGGAATGGTGAGTCGTCCAGCCCGTTACGGGTTTCATGAATGTACCCTGATAAGTAAAGGGGCCATAGGGTGACGTACTGGTGGCATAGGCCAGAAAGTGCGTGTCGCCGGTTGAGTACGAGAAGTAATATTTCCCGTTGTACTTGTGCATCCAGGCCCCTTCAAAGAAACGCCGGTCATGGTCGCCCGCCAGCAGTGGTTTCCCGTTCTTGTCAATGATTTTTACATCTTTAACCGGCTCGTCGAATTTGAGCATATCCTTGCTCATCCGCACAACCTTAGCGCTCAGCGCGGGTTCATTGTCCTTGTCTTTCCCTAAATCGGTCTTCAGGCTTTTGTCATACTTGCCTGTATACCAGCGTTGAAGCTGCCCACCCCAGATACCACCAAAATACATGTACGTTTTGCCATCGCTATCCGTAAAAACGGCAGGATCGATACTATAGCTGCCGGGAATGGGAGCCGGTTCGGCTTTGAAGGGCCCTGTCGGCGATTTGCTCGTTGCTACACCCATGCGGAACACGTCCTCTTTATCCTTTACGGGAAAATAGAGATAGTAGGTTCCATTTTTATAAGCCGCATCGGGTGCCCACATCTGCCGACCCGCCCAGGGCACATCCTTAAGATCCAGTGCAACGCCGTGATCGGTTACCTTGCCATTGATGTTATCCATCGAAAAAACGTGGTAGTCGCGCATGTTGAAATGCCCCCCTTCGTCGTCCTGCGGCACATTAGCTTCAATGTCGTGCGATGGATAAATGTAAATCTTCCCGTTAAACACGTGCGCTGAGGGATCAGCCGTGTAGATATCGGTAACGAGCGGTTTGGGCTTAGCTGGGGCTGTTGTCTGGCAAATACCAGCGTTGATGCCAACACCAACCAACGCGATGGCAACAAGGGTTCTTTTAGTCGAGATAAACATAAAACAGGGGTTATTTAAATAGGGGACTTTAGTGTATAGGACAAGTTTAATTGGGTTAATTATGGACACAGATTGTGCTTATTTCTGGACAGGATTACAGGATTAACAGGATTATTAGCAATCGCAATCCTGTTAATCCTGTAATCCTGTCCAGAAAAAACTTGTCTGAGCGTTATTTGGCAACCCGTTCATACTTCAGCAGTTTGTTTGCCCAGGGTATGACGTATTGGAAATTGGGCGCATCGGTATGACCTCCATTGTGCTGTCGCCAGGCCAGATCGCCTTCCATCAACCCTGTGAGTACAGGTGGCATTTTCTCTGTGTTGTAATCGGCACTCACGCCCAGATCGCGGGCTCCCAGCAACCTGAATACTGGCCCGGCGGCCACCGTAGCCTTGTAACTCCCCGTTTGGTCGAGCCACTTGGCATCGCCTTTTTCCGGTATGCCATAGCTGACGAACGTGGGACGTGGCGCACACAGCGCCAGCAACTCATGCGAATCGACAGGAAGATCGCAACCGGTTTTGCGGCCAAATGACGATTCATCGGCAGCATATTTCAAGTAATTACCCGCCATCCAGTGATAGCCTCCGCTATTAGCCAGACTTTCTACGGCTTCGCCAAAAACGCGCCGTTGCAGCGTTGTGCCCCCTTTTCCCGATGAACCAATCAGAGCCATCCCGAAACGCTGGTCGAAGGCCATCGTTACCAGGGCTGCTTTCCCATATCGGGAAACTCCTTCGATACCAACCTGTTTGGCGTTTACCTGTGGTTCTGTTTCTAAATAATCTAATGCACGAGATGCGCCCCAGGCCCAGGCTCTCAACGCACCCCAGTCGTCCGGTTTTCGGGCTTGTCCTTTGTTCACCAGCCCGATAATACCTCGGGTAAGACCGGCACCGTTATCGGCCTGAATACTGCTCGTCTCCAAAGTGCAATATCCCCATCCTGCTGCCAACAGTTGCTCGGTAGGCGGTGAATCGCCGTTTGGGGCGGGGGCAAAGAAATTGGGACCAGGCAGCCTTGTGATAGGAGAATAAGCCGGATACCGGTCGAAAATGGTCTTCATTTCCGGATTTTGTTTGATCATCATTTCCTTGAACACTGTATTGATTTTTTCCATGTCGGCGAGCGAAGGTTGCGCTGGGGCCGGCAACGCCGGGGGGAGAAAGCCAAACATCACCATAACCGGCACCGGGCCTTTTACATTTTGCGGCAATACCAGCACCATGTTGATATTCACGCTTATCAACGGGTAGTCGCTGTTATCGACCCGGCCAATCAACTGCTTCGCCACCACCGGAATCCGACCGACAATTTCGTTATCGGTAACTTTTATGGTCCAGTTTACTTTGGGAACATGTTTAGGCACCCGACCATACATTTCTTTTTCAAAATCCTCGATGAGTTCAGGACGGCGTTGATTCCACCACAGATCGGGCGTCGTCACTTTCTTCCCGTTTCGGGTAGTCAGTACATCGGGGAGTTGTGGGCAGGGATCGGCCAGTGCCTCATCGTAATTGGCATGGTTCGGTTCTGACTCATTGGGACTTGGGCCGGGCCTTAATTTTTTGATACCCAGTTGCTGCATCATGTTAGCCTGATCCTGCTGGGCCGTCCACGTTTTAAGCGGAGGATACTTGCTGCTGTCGATGGCGGCTTGTTGTGCTACAGCCCCGAAGGAAAGGAACATGAGCAGCACAAACGTCAGATACTTCTGCATATAAGCTGGGGGTTAGGAATGTAGTTAAATAAATGCACAATTAATAATGGATAATGAATAATGTAAAATTCACAGTCATCATACTGGTAATCAACAACTTATCATTATTCATTGTTCATTGTTCATTGTTCATTTACTTAGTTATCTGTTCGGAATGGCGATGCGGGTAGTTTCTCCTTATTATAGAGATTCGGGTTAACGGGATTATCGGCCCAGGCGTATCGGACGTAGAGGGGTGTAGGCACTTCATCGCTCCACACCACCACGTTATCGCCTTCTATCTTCGCCTTTGCCCAAACGAATTTTTTATCGCTACCGGCAATGGCAAATTCACTCAGGTCTTCCCCATCATTCGTGATCAACCCACCACCGACGTTCGTAAATCGGACCACAATTTTGCCTCCGTCAATGGTTACCGATTGAACGATCGGCCCCGACGAAACGAGGTTTTCATGGTAAGCCGTCTTTAATGCGGTCAGGGCCAGTCGCTCGCCCACATCTTTTTTATTGTCGGGGTGGATATCATTCCATTCGCCCAGGTCAATTGCCACGACCATAGCCGTATTGGGTATTTTCAAGGCATTGAGCTGCGCTTCCCGCAAGATGGCCCAACTACTTTCTGACGGTTGGTAGTTGTACTCCATAAATCCGGGCAGTTGCACATACAGGAAAGGCAGCGATTCCTGTTTCCAAAGGCGTCGCCAGTCGTTAATTAGCGCAGGCAGCAGCGTTTGATATTCCTGGGGTTTACCCGCATTACTTTCTCCCTGGTACCAGCACACCCCTTTGATGGCATAGTTTATTTCCGGGGCTACCATGGCATTGTACAACGCCGTTGGCTGATTCTGGGCATTGATTCCCCCGGCAGGGTTGCCCCCAGCCAAGCCTTCTGCTGAGAATGGCCGGTAGGCCGTACCCACTTTATACTGCCAGGTTCCTTTCAGATCAAGGGTGTCGGCGCCCGCGAACAGACAATAGGGTTTGTCGGGGACAAATCCACCTTTGCCCGAGGTATTGGTAACCCGGATCACAAACACATTTTTACCGGCTTTCAAGACATCAGCAGGCACTTTATACCGACGTTGTGGGTATTGATAGGTAGTCTTTCCGACCTGTTTCCCGTTGATATAGAGCTCATCGGCATCCACAATCCGTCCCAGGAAAACGTTGGCGGGCTTGCCCATCATTGAAGCGGGCACCTCAGTTTCTTTCCGATACCAGACTATGCCGTTCAGATCCTTTAGGCCCTGGTCTTCCCAATAACCCGGAATATTGATCGTACGCCAGCCTTTAGGCGTGTACGAGCCATCGAACCATTTTGTATTGCCCACTAACCCTAGATCTGCGGGCTGCGTTGGCCGAATTGGCTGCTTCCGGTTTACACTATTGACGTAGGCGGTGTCTTTGTTGGTCGAAACGATGGTTTTGAGGTCAGAAAAATCAGCCAATCCTTCTTCACTTATCCAGGCTTCTATGGGCGTACCACCCACACTCGCATTGATAATCCCGATGGGTACTTTATAGGTTGCGTAAAGCTTTTTGGCAAAGAAATAAGCCACGGCAGAAAAAGGCCGAACGTCCTGGCCAACAGCCGATTTCCACTGACCATTCGGAAGATCAGGTTGGGGTGATTGCAGATTGGCCGTGGTGGGTACCCAGAATTGTCGTATGTGTGGATAGTTAGCCGCTTCAATTTCTTTCGCATACGTCACATCATGAATATTGAGCTGGTGAACCATGTTGCTCTGTCCACTGCAAAACCAGACATCCCCAATCAGGATATCACGTAGTTGAATCCGGGAGTTCCCAATAATATCCATGGTAAAGGGACCACCTGTTGGCATGGCGGGTAACTCAACCTGCCACTTGTCGTTGGCATCCGTTACGGCTTTATAGTTCTTGTTTTTAAACTGTACCGTAATTTTTTCACCAGCTTTGGCCCATCCCCATACCTTTAGCTTAGCATCACGTTGCAGCACCATGCCATCGCTGATCAATTTGGGAAGTCGAATCTGGGCAAAGCCTGTCTGACAAGCCAAGAGGAAAATCACAACATATGCAACTCGTAACCGGACAGATAAATAGAATTTCATAACAAATACGAGTGCTTGATCAAAAATAGATTTTAACCACAGAGGCACGGAGAACACAGAGATTAAACAACTAAAAATCACTCTTTTATATCTCTGTGTTCTCCGTGCCTCTGTGGTTAAAATTTTTGTTTAACTAGATGTATTTAAATCCGCCGGGATGATTCCCTGACGATCAATTCGTAGTTTAAGAGAATGGTATTGGTCGTGCTGATTCGCAATAGCCCGTTCAGGTGGTTGATTAAGCTTTGGGCCGCGATTTCACCCATTTCCTGACCGGGGTAGTGAATCGTGGTCATGTTGGGCTCCACTAATTGGGCAATGGGGTCGTTGTTGAAACCCACTACGGCAATATCCTTCGGAATCGAAAAGCCATGTTTCCGTAAGCCGCCCATGCAACTGGCCGCACACAAATCACTGGCGACAAAAAGACCGTCGGGGGGCGAAGGCATTTTGGCGATGTCGCTGGCCACATCAAGCCCATCCTGCCGGGTAAAGTTTGTCAACTTAATCAGCTCATCATCAACCGGAAGCCCATGTTCGAGCAACGCCATTTTATAGCCCTTGAGCCGATCGGCATACACATTTCGTTTGATGCCTCCCGTTACGTGCATGATCCGTTTGCAACCTTGTTCCAGTAAATGGGTGGTAGCTTCATAGCCTGCCTTCAGGTTGTCGATCACAATGTTGGTGCAGTTTTTCTGCTGCATCACCCGATCAAACAAAATCATGGGGATGCCTTTGCGAAAAAACGTATTGAAATGGTCCAGGTTATCGGTATCAGACGCTAGTGAAACGAGCAATCCATCGACCCGACTATTAAACATCGTTTTCGCATTGGTCATTTCCTTTTTGGATGATTCAAGCGACTGACTGATAATCAGGTTGTAATTAGCCTCGTTAGCTACTTTTTCCATACCGGCCAGTACAGTCGACATAAACGAACTGTCCAGCCGGGGCACGATAACGCCAATCGTTCTGGTTTGCTGCCGCCTTAGGTTGCTCGCAAAGGTGTTTGAGCGATAACCCATTTCCACCGCCTTACTGTTGATCAACTGTTTTGTATTGCTGTTAATGGCCGGGTGGTCATTCAACGCTCTACTTACCGTTGCAGCAGATAGATTTAATAATCGGGCTATATCGTAAATGGTTGTTTCTCTTTCCATAGTGAGCTATACAGCGGGCATATATTGTCAGGTACTCCTACTATTCGTTTTTCTCTTCTTTGCAATCGGTTGAATCATGAAGTAACTAAACTTACCAACAACCGCTTACAAGAAAATAACATATTACTAATCAATACATTATCTCATCAAGATCTATAAGCCCGATTGCACTGCCAATCAGGATGTTTTACCTAAATCTAGGTTGGCCCTAAAGATTGAGATAGTCTAATACTCTCTAACTAAGAACGTACCGTAAAATACCCGTGTAATCGTATTACAAATCTAGATTTTTTTTGAAAATTTCTGCAATCGGTTGCAACTATTAAAATAATGAGGAACTTTATACCGATAATACTGATAAACCTAGTCTTGTCTGAATTTAGTCCTATACAAGCTCCCTTCCAGGAGGGAGCTGTTACAGCAAATGGACGTGGCGTTGGTTACTTTAACCGACGTTGTGAGGTTTAAGATGGCACCGGCTGACGGTATATGCATCCACAAGCACTGTTTTGTTCATCAAGCGAAGCCCCTCTTTTTCTCTTTATCATAGGTTTGACGCTACAGCCTCCTGCTATCTGGCAGGAGGATTGTTTTTATAGAGCTATAGGGTTCCGTTTTTTACGTAACCTATACGTATGGGTACTTTTAATTCAGATTGGTTTCTGAAATTGACGAACTAAGCAACTGAATTATGTAGCTTGCATACGATTTTACCGTCGTATTTTGCAGGCAATTGTCAATGGTTGAACAGTATAAACAACAGCATCCGTATTTGCTGGCCCTAGATTCCATCATTTTCGGTTTCGATGGGGAGAGCTTAAAAGTATTGCTGGTTAAACGAGGTCTTGAAGAGAAGACCTGGTCATTAATGGGTGGGTGGCTTCAGCCCGATGAAAGTCTGGAACAGGCAGCCGCCCGAATTCTGTTTGATCTGACGGGATTGACCAATGTATACCTTGAACAGTTGTATGCCTTTGGAGAGCCCCACCGAGATCCCATTGTTCGCACGATTTCAGTGGCCTACTTTTCGCTGGTCAAAGTGGCTGATTATGAATCAAAAATTTCGGAGACATTCCAGGCCCGATGGTTCTCTATCTATGACCTTCCTCCGTTGCTGTTCGACCACGGTGATATGGTGGACTTAGCCATCAAGCGACTTCGCTATAAAGCAGCCCAGCACCCCATTGGGTTTGAGCTACTCCCCGAAAAGTTTACGCTCCCTCAACTCAAGAAGTTGTATGATGCCATTTATAACACTGATTTTGACAAACGAAACTTCAGCCGGAAAATCCTGTCGACGAACCTGCTCATCAAATTAGAGGAGAAACAGAAGGGGTTCTCCCGAAAAGGCGCTTATTACTATCAGGTCGATTCTGCTAAATATCAACAGCTTACGTCTTCCTTCCTGAATTTCATTCCGAATTCGGATAGCATTTTGTAAACTCTTGAATTCAGCCTATTATCAGAAAACTTGTCCTCTTTTGTGGTGTCAGATGCTTACATCTGACACAGCGAGGTTTCTTAAAACCTCGTTACTGGCTCGCAAAGGAGGTTTTAAGAAACCTCACAATGTCAGTTTTTAGAAACTGACACCACAGAAAAATACGTTTTCAGGCAATATATTCTTAAAAATAATTTTACGTGTCGTTTTGACGTTTAATTAATAAGTGTCAGTTTTACACTACTAAACAATCAGGTAGCTTTTACGCTCAATTTATCAAGTCTAAACTCATGTCAACAATCACGCTGGGCGACCAGGAATTTTTCAAAGGTATCGGCACCATCGCTTACGAAGGGCCAAAATCAAAAAATCCATTAGCCTTTAAATGGTACAATCCTGATCTAGTCGTTAACGGCAAAACCCTGCGTGAGCAGTTGCGATTCGCCATTAGCTACTGGCATACATTCACCGGAACGGGTGGTGATCCCTTTGGTCCGGGCACTCGTGTTTTCGCCTGGGATCAGGACAATGACGCGAACATCCGGGCTAAATTGAAGATGGATGCCGCCTTTGAGTTTATCACCAAAATTGGCGCACCCTACTACTGTTTCCACGATGTCGATCTGGTCGATGAAGCACCAACGGCTACCGAATACGAAAAACGGTTGCAGGCTATTGTCGAATACGGTCAGCAGAAACAGAAAGCCAGTGGCGTGAAGTTGCTGTGGGGAACCGCCAATGTGTTCTCCAATCCTCGCTACATGAACGGGGCATCGACCAATCCTGATTTTGCCGTATTAGCCTATGCAGGAACACAGGTGAAAAATTCAATCGATGCAACGATTGCGCTGGGTGGCGAAAACTACGTGTTCTGGGGTGGTCGTGAAGGCTACATGTCGCTGCTGAACACCAATATGAGTCGGGAAGTCGAACATCTGGCGAAGTTCCTGACCATCGCCCGCGATTATGCGCGTAAGCAGGGCTTTAAAGGAACGTTCTTCATCGAACCCAAACCGATGGAACCAACCAAGCACCAATATGATTACGATGCCGCTACAGTTATTGGCTTCCTGCGTCAGTACGGTCTGGACAAAGATTTTCAGTTAAATATTGAAGTAAACCACGCAACCCTGGCGGGTCATACCTTCGATCACGAATTGCAGGTAGCCGCTGATGCGGGCATGTTAGGCAGCATCGACGCCAACCGGGGCGATAACCAGAATGGCTGGGATACCGACCAGTTTCCGATCAATCTGTATGAATTAGTAGAAGCTGCTCTGGTGATCCATCAGGCAGGTGGCATTAAGCCCGGCGGTATCAACTTCGACGCCAAAGTACGTCGTAACTCAACGGATCTCGAAGATTTGTTCGTAGCGCACATCAGCGGGATGGACGCCTTTGCCCGTTCGTTTATCGTAGCCGACGCTATTCTGAAAGAGTCTGATTACCTCAAATTCCGCACAGAGCGTTACGCATCGTTCGATAGTGGTCAGGGTAAAGCGTTTGAAGAAGGCAAACTAACGCTGGAAGACCTACGCAGCTACACGCTGGAAAACGGCGAACCACAACTCCGCAGCGGCAAGCAGGAATGGCTGGAAAGTATCATTAATCAGTATATCTAATACCCTCTGTAGCTCAATTCTGACTGCTGCTCGCCTATTTACTAGCAACAGCAGTCAGAATTGAGCTACATCATTGACGCTGAACTTACAGAAACGCTAGTTGCTGAAATCTACGTCTGGCCGCTCCATTTTACGCTGACTGCGTTTAGACGAATCACTACCGAGCGGCAATTGAACTGACAGTTTATAGAAGCGTACTTCCCGGCGGTTCATTGATACCTGGTAGGCACCTGGTTGGTCATAGATACTGATAAATCGGCGGGAGTTGAACATGTCATTGACCGAAAACGTAACGCTGGCCCGGTTCGCCCAGAAGCCTTTCCTCACTGCAAAATCGACACCCCGTACCGCTTGTCGGTAGCCCTGCAGCGAGGGCGCTTTACCATCATTCGTACCTGTA
This sequence comes from Spirosoma sp. KCTC 42546, assembly GCF_006965485.1. Lineage (NCBI taxonomy): Bacteria > Pseudomonadati > Bacteroidota > Cytophagia > Cytophagales > Cytophagaceae > Spirosoma > Spirosoma sp. KCTC 42546. The sequence goes on along the minus strand of NZ_CP041360.1, from coordinate 779,888 downwards.
TCATTACGTCTCTAGATGAGGCTAAAGACTACCTTAAAATTTTATCAGCTTAATTAGTTACCAAGATTTACACAATAGCTATACATCAGCACGAATTCGTAAACTAATCTTCCAGAGAACATCGCTATTTTACGCTACTAAAGGATTACTTATCTTTGACAAGGCCATTCTATAGATACACTATAGAAAAGACGACTTATTGAAGTAGTCATGATTACTTAATCATACCTACTGTACCAGACTAAACGTTAGGAAATAAACGCTTCGGATGAAAAAAGGATTACTGCTCATTGGGTTCATCATGAATTGCCTGGCCGTGCAGGCTCAGTCTGTATTCGGCAATGAATGGATTAAATCGAACCAGAAATACCTGAAATTCTCCGTAAACCAGACGGGCGTCTATAGGGTAAATTATGAGGACATTAAAGCCACTGACCCTTCGTTCCTCCAGACAAATCCGGCAAACTGGCAGTTGTTTTTTAGAGGAAAAGAACTAGCTATTCGGGTAGTAGGCCAGCAGGATGGTGTGTTCGATGCACAGGATTATGTTGAATTCTATGGACAAGGCAATGATGGCAGTCAGGATTCACTACTATACCGCCCGCAAAAGCGATTACATCCCTATCAAACGCTATTTTCAGATAAGACCGCCTATTTCCTGACTAGCAGCCCGGCGCTTTCTGGAAAACGGATGCCAGAACTGAACAAATCTGCCCAGGGCCTTACACCAGAAGCATTCCATATCGAAGAAACGGTACAGGCCTTTACCAGCGACTATACGTTTAACAACTTAAAAGGCATCGAACCCGCTCTCCAGCAAAGTTACTTCGAACCGGGAGAAGGCTGGTCGGGGCCAATGCTCACGAAAGATTCGATTGGTACAGTCCGGGTAAATTTAACGAATCGGGTAACCACGTCCTCCCAACCTATTGCACTGGAGGGCATGGTAAATGGCCGCGATAATAATACCCATCGAATACAGGTAGATGCCTCTCCCACAACAGCTATAGCCACCCTGAACATATTCGGATTCGCGTCACAAACCTTTCAGGCAACAATTAGCCCGGCAACGCTTCAGAACGAACAACTTAGCCTACGATTCTCTCCCGAAAAGATTTACTACACAAACAACTTCTCCATTACCTACGTAAAGGTTTCTTATCCACAAGCGCTGGATATGGCAGGCCAGTCAGATAAGGTATTTCACGTGCCGATAAACCCACGTCAGACAGCCTTACTATCTATAAAAAATGCACCTCAGGCATCCATTGCCTATGACATTACAGATAAAACCAATTGCCAATACGTAGCCGCCCAACCGTCGGGCGGTCAAACACTGGTTGTCGTGGATGGAACAACCGTAAAGCGGGATATTTTCGTAACCAGCCGTACGCTTAAACCCCTGGCTATTCAGGCTGCCCGTTTTCCGACTACGTTTCCGCAGTCGGCCACGTATCTGATTATTACCCATGCATCACTCAAACAGTCGGCGCAAACGTATGCGGCTTACCGGGCATCGGAGGCTGGAGGCAGCCATAAGCCATTTATTGTTGAGGCCGACTCCCTGTACGATCAGTTTAATTACGGCGAACGAAGCCCGCTGGCACTTCGGCGGTTTGCGGATTATATGCTGGCGAATTCGGCAGTAAAACACCTGCTATTAGTTGGCCGGGCGTGTAGTTACCCCTACTTCGTCAAAACAACACCCGACGATCTGGTACCAACGATTGGCTATCCAGGATCGGATATTCTATTAACAGCAGGCCTAAGCGGCTACCCGATAAATACACCAGCACTGCCGACCGGTCGCTTAAACGTGACGACAAATGATCAGGTGCTCGCTTATCTGGATAAAGTAAAGCAACTGGAAGGCGCTACGCCGAATGACCTCTGGCGAAAACATATCATTCATATCAGTGGGGGTAAAACACTGGACGAAGCCCAAAGCCTGCGTTCTGCGCTGACTACAATTGGTACCATTTACACCAATGGCCAACTGGGGGGTGAAATTAGTGCGTTCAGTAAAAGCACAACCAATGAAGTAGAGCCGACAAACATTACTCCGCAAGTTAATGACGGTGTGAGCTTAATTACGTTTTTTGGCCATGCCGGACCGGCCGTTACCGACATGAATTTTGGATTTGCCTCACCGCCCGAAAACGGATTCAGCAATAAGCGGTACCCATTTATGATTTTTAACGGCTGCGGTGTCGGCGAGATTTTTTCTAATTTCAACACACTATCTACCGATTGGTTGCTGACCCCTAATAAAGGAGCCGCCGTTGTTCTGGCACACTCCTACTGGAGTTTCGAGGAACCAACAACGCTGTACCTGAAAAAACTCTATTCGATTCTGTATACAGATCCTACATCGCTGGGAATGTCGTTTGGCAAGGTGCAGCAACAGGTAAATTTAGCCCTCGAAAAAGAGAGTGCCGATCCGTATAATGTATCGGTATCTCTGGAAATGATTTTACAGGGCGATCCGGCGGTTGTCCTCTACCCCTTGCCCAACCCCGATTTTAAGGTTGATCCAAAGGGCATCTATATTCAATCGTCGGTGGTGGGGAGTTCACTCAAAAACAGTGATTCGATTCGGGTCGTGATTCCGCTGGCGAACTTAGGCAAGTACATTGCAGGTCAGTCGGTATCGGTATCACTCAAAAAAACGACTAGTGCGGCTGCCACGACCAGTACCTTAGGGCTCAACGCCTTTCGCTACCGCGACACGCTGGTATACACGATGCTTAAAGACGAAACGCTCCAGAAGATCGAAGTAGCCATTGACCCAACCAATCAGCTAACCGAACTCAGCAAAACGAATAATACAGCTAGTTTAACGATTGACTGGGCAAAGGCTCAAAACGGCACAAGCTACCCCATTCAAGCGCTCCTGGACCGCATTAGCCCTCAAATCAATGTATTTATTGATGGAGCCATTAAAGAAAATCAGGCCGTTGTTCGGATGAATCCACAGGTAGAGATTTTCATTCAGGACGAAAATCCGCTTTCACCAAAGGATACCACGGCCGTTGACGTATACTTAAAAAGCTGCACAACCTGTAATCCCCAAAAGCTATCGTCGCAGTCATTTTCTGTTTCGGCGGTTTCGGCCAACCAGCTCCAGGTCATCACAAATCTGTCACTTAAAGCGGGGGGAGCCTACCAGCTTATTGTATTCGGAAAAGATGCGGCAGGCAATCGAACCCAACCACCGTATACGCTCGATATCATCACGCTGGCCAATGACGAGACCATTACGTTGCGTACGTATCCTAACCCGGCCAGTACATATGTAAAGTTTGACCTCAGCCTGAATGTGCAGGAGCTGCCCGTTGAGTCGCGGCTGACTATTTACAATCAGGCCGGTATTCAGGTTTTTGCCGATAGCTTTTCTGTATCAACCGGAAAAAATTCACTGCTCTGGCAAGGCGTTAATCCGGGTCTTTACCCGTACTCGCTCCAATTAATCTGGAAAGACGGTCGAACAGAGACACATACAGGTAGGGTGATCTGGCAACCCTAGTTATGGCTCATTTCAACCGATTACTGGCCACTAATTCCCATTTTAGTCGGTTGCCTGATGAAATTATGCCTTTACCAATACAATCTGGTGTCGATTGACAAAACGCCAGCGATGCATCCTCCCGATAAATCAAGCCCACGTTCTGCGCGTAAACCCGTTGGTATTTCTGTTGATTTATTAACGTTGAATCGTTCTTACCAACAACTGAAACCGTACGGTCAAATGTTTGATTACCTAGTATAAATGGACGTCCGTCGTTCTGATAGCTCAACAGCGTATCGGGGTTGGCGTTGTACGTATTAACGTTCCAGGAAGTTGCCGACGATATAGGAAAAACCAGTCGAAGTGTAGGCACATTACTTTCCTGACTAACCACTTCCGATAGGTTTTTATATACGGTATGAATAGCGTTGATTTGCCAATCGGATTGGGACGATGGTTTTATCGACTCTTCAACAAGAAAAAACAACTGTCCATTTTGAGTGAATGAGTTGCCAACTTTTTCCTGTAGCTGGTAAATCCGTTTAGTAGCTGGATTGGTGAGCGAGTAGGTTTCCTGAGTTACCTGATAAATCCAGTAATCGCCGGTTTGCAGCGGGAAATAAGCTGAATCATCGGGGACAGGATCGGTTGACGTTTGTTTACAACCAATGCCCATACCCAGTAAAATCAGTAGGTTGATTATGTAAGAGCTGCTTTTTTTGAGCATTTGACGGCGTTCGCGAAGGTGTTGAGTAGCTTTATAAATCCTGAATTTGTCGATCACAGATCACCAAAAGCGAAGATACGAAATAGACCAGTTTGTTAACGCTTTAGAAATTGACCAAGTATGAGTGGAATTGCAGGAATGATTCGATTTGACGGACAGGAGGTATCTTCTACTGATCAGCAAAACGTGATAGAACGATTAAAACACCGGGGAGCCATTTCAAGTCAGGCCATTAACCAGGGAATTTTGATGTCCTTTGACGGCCCAGTGGAGATCAACTCAGCGAATCAGCTCTATGCTGCTGTCGATGCTGATGTATTTTCCAAATCTACCCCGCAACAGCCTTTCGTCACAAACTACGGACTGCAAGGTCCTGCCTCCTTTAATACCCTGAACGCCGATTTTGCGGTAGCTATCTGGGATAGCCATCAGCAACAACTTTACTGTGCGCGAGATCCTTTGGGCATAAAACCGCTTTATTACGTACATCAGCCGGATCGCTTTTTTGCCTTTGCCTCCGAAATCAAAGCATTGCTGGCTCTTAACGAAGTCAACGTAAAACCAAACCAGCATAAATACAGAGAGTACCTGACCTGGACCACGGCTTACGTTCCTTATAGTGCCGAAACATTCTACGAAACCATTTACAGCGTTTTACCGGGCCACTACCTCCGGGTGACTTCGCAGGATGTGCACATACAGCCATACTGGCAACCCGACTTAAACCAGTTTAGCGGATTGACCAATCCAGATGAATATGCCTCCTTATTTCACGACTACTTTATTGAAGCGGTAGATAGACGGATACAGGGCAAAAAGCTTGTAGGTGCCCATTTGTCTGGCGGGCTGGATTCGTCATCGATCAGTGGCGTTGCCCAATCGTTATTACTCCAGCAGCATCGGCCTTCTTTACACACCTTTAATATCGATACAGAACAGCCTTCGGCCGATGAGCAGGCGTATGTACAGGCGTTGGTTGACCAATGGCATTCGCAGCATCACCGGGTCCGTCCGGTAGCCGATGTGCTCGACTCCGTATTAACAATAAACCATCAGTTCGACCGGCCTGAGCATTTCATTATTCCTTCCAGTTTTCACCTCAGCGTATCATTGGAAGCCCAGCAGATGGGTTGCGATATCCTCTTAACCGGGCATGACGGCGACAGTACCATTCCCACCGGATTTGATTTTCTGGACCAGCTCCTCGACGCTAACGACTGGGAGCAATTACAAATAGCCTGTCAGCAAATGGTTTCGTTTCGTGAGCGTAACATGAGCTTTTTAAGTGCCGACTGGCAACAGCTCAGCGATCAGGCTAAGTACGAAAAATACGTTCTATACATTATTGGGAGCGATCTAAAAAAACGGCTTAGTAAACAATCAGGCGTTTCTTTTCTTAGCATGCTGCGCGATCAGAAACGAATTTTCGGGCTCTCCACTACGGCCATCGTCGCCTATTTGGTCAAACGAGTTCAGGATAAACTGGCTCATCGAGATTTACTCAATAATGCACTGAGTACTGATTTTAAACAACGAATACTCCAACGACAGCAACAATCGACAAACGAACTGATTAGGAATCTATCAGCAGAACATAAGGCGCCAATCAACCAAATTGTTCATACAACCAATGTCATTTGTAACGAGCAGATGAACCACATCGGTGCCTATTATGGGCATCAGTATTCGTTCCCGTTCTTCGACAAGACTATTGTTGAGTTAGGGTTAGCAACACCTTTAGAGGTCCATTTTAACAAAGGGCGTGGGCGAGGATTGATCCGCAACGGACTACAGGATATACTGCCGTCCTCGATTGTATCTCGACTGACAAAAGCCAACTTCGTTGAATACAGCACATTATCAGCGCAACAACTGTATCAGGCCACTCACGAGCAGTTCAGTACACCCGGTCATCCGATCTGGGAGGTCATTGACCGGCAACTATTTTCCAGGATTGTTGCTATTGTTTTTAACCCACGTTTCCCCATCAAGAAAAAAACCCGTTATAATTGGCTTGTAAGCCGAATTATCTATCTGGCGCTCTGGCTTAATTCACTCAAACAGTACAGCTAACGTAGCGGCTCACGTAAAGCAGGAATAAAGCGTAGCAGCGAGCGAAGCCCCCGAATAAAAAACGTGATGATGCCAAATTGTTTCGGCACGTATACAATGCGTTTCCCAACCTTAAACGTGCTGTAACGAATGATCCGGCTGGTGCAAAACGTAACTATGATTTTCAACTTCTTGCTTAGTTGCGTTTGCGCTTTAAAGAAAAACATTAATTGACTAAAAATTAGGGAACTGGACGAAAGCGGCTCGCTGGTTTCCCAGTTTTTCTCATACGCATTGGCTACTAATTGGATACGCTGAGTCACCAACATTTCCTGAATAGTGGAAGGCAACGATAAATTCCAAATCTGTTGACACCAGAGCAAGCCCGAAAGAAAAACTCGTTCAAGGCCATTCTGACCTAGCTCCTGCAATAGCCACGCCCAGTCAATTACCTTATCATTTATTAAGAAATAGAGATCGTTGATATAATTAATTGTTTGCCAAATGGCCGTTATACCATGGTGAGCTACAAGTAAAACAATCTGGTATTCTGTATATAAGGTTGGACTGGAAAGAACTTCCTGTACGCTATAAACTTTATACTGCTTATTAAAACATACAAATTCCCAGTGTAGATCAAGATCAAAATAGCTATTGTTAAAAAATGGCTTCATTAGGCTAACCTCATACAAATCAGAAAAAATAACTTTCTGCTCATACTTCATGTAAAGCGTCGATTTTTGATCTACTAGATAACTATCGGCTTCTAAAAGGCGTATCGTTTTAAAAATATCTTCTTTTGCTACTAAAACATCCAGGTCTCCAATAGTCCGAAGGCTACTATCAGGATAGCAGTTAGCTGCCAGATAAATTCCTTTGAGTGGAACATAGTCAATTTCATTATCAGCAAATCGTTTATCTAACAACTTATATTGATGTAGCTTCAGTAAATTATCAGTAGCTATTGTCCGGCAATCGTTCTGTAGGGTAGTCAAAAACGATTCAGCAACGAAGGGAATGGCCTGAAGGGTTCGGTACAAAAACGGCGTTACCTTATGGCGAGCCGCCAGTTTATAAAGTCGATCCCAGTCTACTTGATGCTGTTCTAAAAACAGGGTAATCTGCGCTCTTTTGTTCTCCGTTGGCTCAACCGCACAGGCCATCAGCAACAACGAAATTTCGGGTGAGTGCTTCATCTAAAATGTCGTTTTTAGATCGTCAACAAATGCGTGTAGTCGACTAAAGTCAGCTGGGCGGCTTAGCTTAATAACTGGAACACTGTGAGCTAGGGTAGTGCTTTTTTCAAAATAATCTTTCAATGGTGTGCCTTGTAGTAGTGAATCGGCCAGGGGAAAATAGCTAATCAATTCAATTGGTATCTGGTGTTTAGGGACTTGGAAGCTCGTACCAGCTAATTCGTTGGGCGCTGTTAGAACAAAAATCTGGTCTAACGTCACAGGGTTTTCATTAAAGACGATTGAATCATGCCAGGAAAATTTGTTAACCCCCTCTCGCACTGCCGTGAGTCCATCTTTCTTAATCTGTAAGCCAGTCACGCTATTTTCCCAGATTTTGATTTGTGGAAAGGCGGGTAGTACTAAAGACGGCCCTGTTGCATTGACTTGGATACATACCATATCATCACTAATCACGCTAACCCCTCCTTGCGCAAAAGCTGCTACTGTGGTTGATTTGCCAGCCCCTGGTTCCCCCAGGAATACAACCCCTTTCCCATTGAGGTGAATAGCACTGCCATGTAACAAAAAGTAACCCCGTTGAAACAGGATAAGACCAAGCGCTTCACTTAACGTAAACAGAGAGAGCAGATCCTCATCGGTTTGAGTTGTATCCAGAACGAGTTCCTGGCCGTTTACGACCATAAATGATAGGATGGGTGCCCAGTTGAGCCATAACTGCTGTGGCCCATTTTGGGCAAATTTGGCTTGCAATCCAGCACGATAAATTTTTGTAGGCTGCAACGGTGGGCTTTCGGGTAATGCTCCCCGTCTAATAACTACATCAACTGGCTTAGGAGTTATTTCTTTGAGGGGAGGGAGCTGAATCTCAGAACCAATAGTAAGCCCGTACGCAGTATAATAATATCTGGTCAATTCCATTATAAAATCAGCTCGAATACCTGAGTAGCTTGCTCAGCAAGGATAACTCGATTTAGTACGGATAACTAAACTATGACTATCTGCGCAAAATCCGTTTGATGACACCTATATAATTTTCACCACACTAGGGGGTTGCCTCGATCAACTTCTCTCGCAATAGATTTTCGATAAATAGCCTTAATTCTTCGTTACAAACAGCGGGTTCTACATCAAACTCATTGAGTATGCTTTCCTGAATTTCGCCAACGGACATTTCTTTATGATTCTGTAAAAGAGACCAGATAAAGCCCCCAACTTCATTCAGTTCATAATAATTACCCAGTTCATAATTTAATAATACCGTTTCCTTTCCAAGAACAGATGAAGATTGATTTGGTACCAGTTGAATTCGGGTATCAGATGTGATAGTCATTTAAGAAAAGAGAAATAAATAAAATTAGGATGATTTATGTAGCGTACGACTTGACTAAGGTAGCCTTTTTCTCTGGGGTGGTCAACTCTTATTTGAGTTAAATCGACCTGGATGGACAAAAAAAAGCTTGGTTCATCTTCTAAGAAGACGAACCAAGCTAGTACATATCAGGCGAAAAGAGCCTTATAATTTAAGAACTAAACGTGAACGTACCGCCAAAGCCATCGACGTTCGAGCCCGTCTTCAGCGTCAGTTTCTTTACATTACCCAGCGATTTAACACGGGGGGTTTGATACGTCCTTTTCGACGCTGTATTCGATATATGGTTGGACTTTGTTTTCATGTGCCAAGGAATTTAACTGTTGTGAAATCAGGTGCCGATTCTGCAACCTTACGGTCGCCACTCAACTCTGCGAGCTGAGGCAAGCATCGTAACAAATCTATTCGACAATTAAGCGATGCTTACGAGTCTGACCACGTTCATCCACCGTCAGAATGTACACCCCCGTCGAGAGCTTACCCGTCACCTTTAACAACAGATTCCCCGACTCGACACCCATCTTCTGAACCGGCATCAAACGACCATCTGCGCCATAAAAATTGATCTGTGCCGTCTCGGGCTCATCCAGACTCAACCGGAACTGCTGATCATTGAGCACCGGATTGGGGAACACGCCATAGGCACCTTCCCGCAGCACCACCGACACCACCGGGAATACCGTCGACTTGCCATCCAGATCCATCTGGGTCAGCCGATAGTAGCTCGTACCCGCGTAAGGCGTTTGGTCAATCAGGTGGTAATTCTTCAGCGAATTGCTGTTGGCACCCAACTCCGTTACTTCGCCCACTTTCTCAAAACCTTTCAGATCCTTGCTGCGCTCGATCAGAAAGCCCTTGTTGTTGGTTTCCAGCGAGGTGGTCCAGGCCAGGGCAACCGTGCGATCCTCCTGGGCTTTGGCCGTGAAGGAAACCAGGGCTACGGGTAAAGCACCCGCCGTTACCGCCACGGGCGTGCTGGCATTGTCGTTGTTGGGGTTGTTGGTACCGATACCACTGGAGAGGGCATTGCTCAGCACATTGGGCGGCAAGCCTCCCGTTACGCGTACGCCAACGATGGCTAAGCGCAGATCATAGATGGCATTACCGGGCACGGGCCCGTTATTGCTGCGGACAGTAACAATGGTGCCATTGGTTCCATCATAAGCGCCCACGGTAACCGACAGGTTGGCCGTGGTGCCCGCCACAGGCGAGATAACCACGACTGAGGAGCCGGTTACGCCAATATTGGGGGGCAGGTTAACGGTATAGGTAGCGGTAGCGGATTGAGGGATATCGGTGGAGCTACCATTGCCAAAGCTGGCGGTGAGACTAGCGGCTTGTCCAACCTGGATGGGGTTGGGGCTAATGACGATTCCTCCCACGGAGGGATCCTGGGCGAAGGCGGCATAGCTGCTGCACAAGACCGTCAAAAGCATAAGTAAAAGTTTTCTGGTCATAATCGTGAATACAAAGTTTAGAAAATTCAACTGTGGACTACTAATTTGCCCCAAATATCTATAAAAAGATATTTGGGGCAAGAAAAACTTTACAAACCAGTGATAATTCTGGCGTAAACGTTATTTAATGGATTTCCATCATACGTATGTGTAGCGTCGTCGTTTACATTTACTGTGATATTTGACGCGCTTCCAGAATTAGCCGTTGTGCGGGTTATCGTGAAACCCAGCTTGGCAGTGGCATTAGCAGCTATAAATTGTCCAGCCTTAATCGTTAGTGAAATCTGTAACCCATTATTACTAGTCTCAGTCCACTTTGTATTATCTACTGGGGTAGTAGTACCTCCGGAAACGCTAATACTGGTGATCGAACTTGAGAAAGCAATTGTATAACCAGCTGGCGCTGAGAGCGTGATAGCTACATTTCCACTAGAGGTAGGTTGCCCACCAACTTCAAATATATTTACCACAAAGCTTCTCGTATTATCCGGGCTCGTTGCGGCAAAGTTGGCCTGAGGCAAATCAATGACTGGCGTTAAATCAGGAGTACCCTGATTAATCAGCACATGCAACGTTGCACTGGCGCAGGTCGACGGTGTATTATTATCGCAGGCGGTATAAGTAAAGTCAACAGGACCCGTAGCACCCGGCGCAGGAGTAAATGTATAGCTACCTGAGGAAGTCAATACGAGTGTACCCGATGAGGTTACTGTTGTTCCCGCATTTGATACGGACAGGCCAGTTCCCAGATCGTTGTCGAGTACATTACCACTGGCAGGGCTTCCTCCTGATGTAGATATATAGTCATCGTTGGCGGATACAGCCGCTGGGCTACCTGGCGCTTTAACCGTGATGGTTACGGTGGCGGTAGCACATGCAGGTGTACTAGGTGTTTCACAGATTTGATAAGTCACAACATCTGTTCCATAATACCCTGCCGTTGGCGTGTAAACCAGATTTCCACTTCCATTAATACTGGCAGTACCATGAGCAGGCTGAGTAGGAATCGTTGGATTTTGTAACGCACCTCCTGGATTTCCTGGTCCATCGTTAACCTTTATGTTAACTGTCAATGCCGTTGGGCTGATAGGCGCGCCGGTGGTCGTTGCAAAGTCTGGATTTGCTACTGGGTTGTTCGTATTCACAGCCGGATCAAGCACTGTGATCGCCAATGTCTGCGTTGTACAGACAGGGGGTGTTCCCGTAACGCAGACAGGCACATTGTATGTGTATACGCCTGGTGTGCTGGCAGTGAAGGTATAGCTGCCCGTTGGTGTTAGCGTCAGCGTTGCGCTACCAGGCGAGCTGGTCAGGGTAGCCGTACCGTAGGTAGTTCCTACAGGTACTACATCGTTTGTTTTAACATTACCCGGAACTGGTACATTAATATCAGTAACGTTGAAGTCCGGATTCGGATTAAACGGATTGATTAGTATGTGTAATGTTCCATTCGCAGAGGCTGACGGGGAGCCATTGTCGGTAGTGGTATACGAAAAGTCAACCGGCCCCGTAGCACCAGCTACTGGCGTGAATGTGTATGCACCATCAGCCGCTACAACCAACGTACCTACACCTGGAATAGTTGTATTCTGGGTAGTTATCGTCTGGGTATTCCCTTCAGGATCAGTGTCATTGGTTTTAACATTACCAGAAACAGCCGCACCCTGATAGGTACTAATGTAATCATCGGCAGCTACCGTACTATTGTTGCTACCTGGTGCTACAACGGTGATGGTTACCGTAGCTGTACCGCAAGCAGGTGTACTAGGTGTTTCGCAGACCTGATAGGTCAATATATCAGTTCCATAAAAACCAGCATTCGGTGTGTAAACCACATTGCCACTACCATTTACACTGGCTGACCCATTGGTTGGATTAACAACAATAGTTGGGTTTGCCAGCGTACCACCCGGATTGCCAGGCCCATCATTTACTCTAACATTGACTGTCAACGATGCAGGGTTCGTAGATGCTCCGGCGGTAGAGGCAATATCTGGATTCGCGACTGGATTGTTGGTGTTTACCGTTGGGTCAAGAACCGTGATGGTTAGTGTTTGCGAAATGCAAATAGCACTCAAACAAACGGGAACCGAGTAAACATATACGCCTGGTGTTGCGCTACTGAATGTATACGTACCATTACTGCTCATTACCAGTGATGGTACAGAGCCACCAGGCGAGCTTGTCAGTGTAGGGCTGGTGCCATACGTAGTGCCAGCGGGTACCTTATCGTTAGTTTTGACACTGCTCGTGACAGGTATGTTCTTGTTGGTAACGGCAAAGTCTGGATTCGTGTTTAGTGCACAAACCAAACCACCACCTACCGATGTGCGCGTATCAATAAATGCGCCGTATACTCGTAGCGAACCCGACAGATTTGCCAAGCTGGTGCCCACACCTGCACCTACCAACGGAGCCACACTTAACTGTATTTCGTCGAATGGTTGTGTGGTTACAAAACCTACATTGAAAAAGTTGTTGGTTGGGCCAAACAACGTTACAGCTAAATCAAGTAAGTTGCCCGCGCTTCTGGATTCAACGAGTGTCCCACTTCTATAGGTAGTAATGGTTAACCGATCAAATAATTCGAGAGCAAGTACTCCGGCGACTTTGTTGACGGTAAAACCAGCAAACGTACCCGCGGGATATGAACTAATTGGATTTAGGACGGCTATTGAAGCAACCGTTGCAACTGATGCGGTATTGGTAATTGTGGCAAAATCGGTTGTACTAGTGCTGATTACATTTCCCTCATCTTGAATGGATGCCCCCACCCCAAGTACCCCCGTTAAGCCGGTTCTTGCCGGATCAATAATTGTCGGAAAGGCGGTATTACTCAATGGGTATGTTGTGTTACACACAAGTGGTTGCGCATCACACAAACGTTTAACAACGGCTCCATAAATAAGCACAGTACCAACGTTAGCACCTGTTCCTGTTACAGTTAATTTTATTTCATCAAATTTCGTTGTTGTTACTAACCCAAGCGTTCGACGCCCTGTACCCGTTAGTAATGCCGTATTGCCTGCTACAAAAAGGCCACCACTAGCAGCAATATCAGCGGTAGGTGTTCCATGATAGTAAGTCTGTACAATGAAGCCACTTCCTACGCCAAGTTCTAGCAATGACGGATTACTAAGGTCAATACCCGCAAATGTACCTGCTGGGTAGCCATCATCAAGCGCATTTGTTGTTGAGTTGAAGACCTGATCCTGAAGCTTTATAGAGAAATAACCAGTCCCTAAAGCAGATGCCGTTATTGCCAGTGATGCGGCATCATTGGTACTGGGACTAACTGCATTGTCTGGATTGATTATAGTCCCAACGCTTAATAACCCGCCAAAACCGGTGTTGTCAGGATTGACAATAGCGGGGAAGGTTGGACTATTCATCGGGGTAGACGTATTACAGGCTAGTGGTGTATTGTCAGGACCATACCTCCTCATAACCGCATAGTATACATCATACGAAGTAACCACTGTTAACGGGTTAGTAAATGTTATGGATATCTGATTGAAATCCAGTGTTGTATAGAAGCCTACTTCATAAGCGCCAGAAATTAAACTCGAACTTACTCCCAACAGATTAGCACTAGTGCTTGCTTCACGGAACACGCCATTTTTATACGTTCTTATAGTTACTGAGCCAAATAAAGTAGCTTCCAAAAGGGACGAGTTGCTTATAACAAAGCCAGCAAAGTTTTTGGCATTATAAATAGTTGCCGGATTGTTATCACCAACTGTAAGAGAGGAAATTGCACTAACAGCGATGTTTGTCCTCGCAAAGTTGGTTAAGTCATTGTCTATCGCCCTGTCTGGAACATTGGGGCCTAGAACACAAAGGCCTACGTCTCCCTCCCAACAGCTGGCAAGCGTACTGGCATGCGCTTGGGTAACGGAGAAAGGCGTATTAACAAAAGGTGTTGATGTTAACGAATTGGGCGCGCCTAAGCTACTTTGCTGGGCCTTAACCTGAAAACCCAGACATAGTAATAAAGGGAGAGCAACCCAGGTGAGGCAGTAAAAAAAGCGCTCCTTGAGTAAGGAAGTGAAAATTTGTTTCATAAACGTTAGTCATTTAAAAGAGATGAGTTTTGTGGAAACGGTAACTAGATCAATTAATCCATAAACTAAATCTTGATTTAATTTACTAATTAGATTGTTCAGTGCCATAAAAGTAGATTACTGTTACCCCAAAGAAAAAAAACATATTATTCGGCAACCTAAGTGTAACCACTTTAAATGTATCAACACATAATCCTATTTATAGCTAATAAGCCTTAATCAGTAGATTATTCTCCTCTCTGGTATTTGATGTAGCAAGTAATTGACAACGACTATATTGGCTCTGTCCTTATCCTATGACCCACCAACCCAATCGCCGTGAGTTTCTGAAGCAGGGGAGCGCGGCTGCCCTTAGTATGACCCTATTTCCGAGCCTGAAACGTAAAGTTGCTCCCAGCGACCGCGTTCGTGTGGCCCACATTGGCCTTAACGGAATGGGGACGAATCACCTGAACTGGTTTGCCAAATTGCCAGATGTAGAGGTAGTCGGTTTATGTGATGTGGATGAAACTCATCTGAACAAAGCGTTGGCTACCTTACAAACTCTTCAGCCCAATACCGTCGCCAAAACGTACTCCGATTTCCGTTATCTGCTCGACCGCAATGACATCGACGCTATTACCTGCGCCACCCCCGATCATTGGCATGCTCAGGTAGCCATTATGGCGTTTCAGGCCGGGAAAGACGTATATGGTGAAAAACCGCTCTCCTACAGTGTTCGGGAAGGGCAGAAGATGCTAAAAGCCCTAAATCGCTACGATCGAATTTTTCAATTGGGTACCCAAATTCATGCGGGCGACAATTACCATCGAGTTGTAGAAATCATTAAATCTGGTGCTATAGGTAACGTAAAAACCGTACGGCTTTGGAAAACAGGATTTCCACCCGTGCTTGGTCCGGCAAATTACCAGACGCCCCCGTCTACCCTGAATTGGGATATGTGGCAGGGGCCCGCACCCGTGTCCCTCTATACACCAGAACGCTGCCATTTTACGTACCGCTATTTTCTAGATTACTCAGGTGGCGTGTTTCAGGACTTCTGGTGCCACATTGCCGATGTAGTCTGGTGGGCTATTAATCCTACCGGCCTGAAAAGCATAAGCGCAAAAGGGGAAGCTCCCGAAGGTATTGGTGATGCCCCTAAGTGGATCGATATTGATTACGAGTTCGAGAATCTGTCGTTACACTGGACCAGCACACCGCCCAATGTGCCAGGTGCGGAGAAAAAAGGGATTGGTGCCTATTTTGAAGGTGATAAGGGGACGCTTCTATGCGACTACAATACGAGGGAAATTACAATTAATGGAATTGTAATGAATGATATACCCGAAATTCCGATCACAATCGAGCGATCACCGGGGCATCAGCAAAACTTTATTAACTCCGTCAAATCCCGTAAACAGCCCGAATCGAATTTAGCCTACGCCCGGCAAATGACCATGCCTATGCACCTTGGCCTGATTTCGTACCGGCTCGGACAACCCTTAGAGTGGAACGCCCGAAAAGAGAAATTCAGGCATAATTCCGCTGCCAATGCACTCCTGTCGCGTGAGTACCGAAAAGGCTGGGATTTGATATAGCTGTCGTTTGACGTTTTTAGTCTGAGGTTCGAAGTTAGCCTGTACGGAAACTTCGAACCTCAGACTAAAAACGTCAAACGACAAGCTAGTACTTAATCATAAATTCACTCAGGTTCATATCGGCCTCCAGATTAAGTTTTTTTCGGAGTCGATACCGTTTTAATTCAACACTGCGCGAGGTGATATTCAGCAGCTGCGCAATCTCTTTGGTAGACAGGTTCATCCGCAAATAAGCCGCAAGTTTCAGATCGCCCTGCCCAAGATCAGGGTACTTCTCCAACAGGTGCTTCAGAAACTGCTCGTGCACTTTATTGAAATTCGACTCAAACAGTTTCCAGTCCTGCTCACTCGAAATATTAGTATCGATCAACGTATTGATGCGCTGAAAATCATCGCCTGGCAACCGGCTTCCCGAGCGGTTTTTCACGCGATTCAGCTCTTCTTTTAACTGAACCAGTAACTCGTTTTTCTGAATGAGCGCCATTGTTGAGTTGGCCAGCTCTTCCGATTTTTGAATAAGGCCCTGCTCTAGCTGCTCCTTCTGAAGCAAAATAATTTTCTGCTGGCTTCGCTCCTCCTGCTGGCGCAGCTTTCGTTCCAGTTTTTTCTGGATTCGATTCTGCTGTACCGCAACGCGTCTTAGGTGCAATTGATACAGGAACCAGCACAGGCAGCCCAGGAACAACAGATAGAGTAACCGACTCCAGTTATTCCAGTACCAGGGGGGTCTGATCTCAAATGCCAGTACACTTTCATGGGCGCTCAGATTCGATTTCAGGTGAAACACATAGTTCCCTGGCGGCAGATTGTTAAACTCTTTTTGCTGCAGAACTGCATACGAAGACCAGGCTTTCATGCTGTTCTCAAGCCAGTAACTGTACTTGACGGGCTGCGTGTAATATGGTGTACAGAAACTGATAAGCAGGTTTGACTGTGCATGTGAAAAAGACAGTAGAGGTAGCACCGAAATTCCCCGAAACGTGTAGCTTATACCAGGATCATCTACGGGTATAATGGTTCGGATAACCGGCTTAGGAACTGAGCCACTCAGATGACTAAATTCGGTACGGGGCAGTAGGGCAAAGCCATTTTCGCGACAAAACGCAATGTAACCTGTATCAAGCGGCACAATTTTTTCAAAGTCCTCAACCCATTGATTAGTCTTAACAGCAATATCATTGGATACACGTCCCTGAGGCTGTGTCCAGGCCACCGACCCATCCTGGCGTAGCAGGAACAAAGTGGAATCAGGCATCGGAAAAATTTTTCGGATACTCGATTCAGCCCATGGGTAACTCGTTTGCGCAGGAACAAACCGATCATGTTGCGGATCGTATACGCGTAAGCCTTTGGTTGATGTAACAACCACCCGATTCTGAACCCGGCATAAATTAAGAACAGGGCTATGAAATTCCGCATCTGCATACGTCTTACTCACATCTACCCGGCGTAAATCGGCCGATAATTGCAGGCGCTGTAAGCCCTGATTCGCTGCTTTGTTGACCCAAATATTGCCCTCCCCATCTTCATCCAATTGTCGAACCGGAGCCGAAAACCCTTCGACAGTATGCGAAAAAACCCATTTTCCATACGCATCTTTCTGATAGATGCACAGATTGGTATACGTTCCTTGAACGAGTTTATCCGGATGGTGTTTCAGGCGTGCCAACACCCAGCCACCCGTAATACCCGATAGCAACTGAGCCTGGGCTCCTTCAATTCGAAACGTGCCTTTATTGTGCCCACACAGGAGCTGATCATCCACTACTGTCAAGTCCCATATCTGTCCCTGCGTGCCCGGAATCAATTGAAACAGCCCATCAGCCTGCTTCAGCGACTTATAATAAACACCTTGATTGGTGCCCAAGTACAAATTATCTCGGTATCGGGCCATATCATATACAGTCCCCAGGTCATCTTCATGATCGATAAAATAGCGAATGGGCGAACTGAGGTTGATCAGGTCAATCCCTTTATCTAAACCAACCCATAAATTATGATCGACATCCTGGCACATTGATAGGACAGTGCCATTTTGCAACCCGTTCTTCTGATTGAAATGATAGCGTATCTGCCCATCAGCAGTAGCAATGAGTACGCCATTCAATAGCGTCCCAAATGCATAGAGGTCAGGCCCAATCAGCAGTCCACGATTAAGGCGGTTTTGCTGCATGAAGGCGTTTATTTGAGCGTTAAAAGGCCTAAACTGATTGCCGTCATACCGATAAATAGTCCGTTCCGTACCGATTAAAATATCCCGATCACCGATGGGTAAGATAGAATTGACCGTTTCAGCACCCAAAAATTCACTTCCTTTCACCAGCGTATACTGATCACCTTGTAATTCATAAAGGCCCTGCTTTAGTACTTCCAGTAATAGTCGATTACGAACCTGATGTACAAACAGAACCGTTGCAGGAGGTTGCAGTAACGTTACCTTCCCCTGCTGATACCGATAGATAAAGGCAAACGATTGAAAAATAACCCCTTGGGGAGTAACCAGAATGTTCCAGATCTCTTCATTCCGAAAAGCCTGCTCCCGAATTAGCGAGACTAACGAGTGATACACTAACTCACCTTGTTCATTAGGAAACCAATATCCAAACTCGCCAAGAGCGCCCGTGTAAATTCGCCCCTCTTCGTCAACGGCTACTGACCGAACGCGTTGTTTCCGGGGCAATTCATAAACCTGCCAGTTACTCCCATCAAATTCAAGCAATCCCTTTGAATTGGCAAAATATAAAAACCGGGTTTTCCGATATTGAGCCACCCCCCAATTCTGATTATAGGCTCCATACACCTGCTTGGTATACTGAATTAACTCTGGCCGACAAAAACTATACGGCGATTGAGCCTGCACAGATCGACCTCCAAAAACCAGCAGAGAACAAATAATAATTCGTATAAAACCAGGCACTATGGAACGGCCCTTAAATCCACTCATGGCAAACACGGAAATAAAGGTATGATGTGATCAAAAGCATCAAAATTAGCTTAAAAAGGGCATTATGATGTGGTAATGATGTAGGCTTATTTTAGGAGCCGAATCATGATCACCCTACTTTTGTGCAAAAAAATATAGGAAAGTTAGTGCTATTTTTTGTTAAGTAGGCAAAGGTACCTAAGTAACAAAATCAAGTATTGAATCTGCATTGGCAACGGCTTTACTCAGATCAGTTATGAAAAAACGTTCACTTTATAGGAAATCAACAGTGCTTCCGCTATTGCTTGCAGAGCTACTGTTCTTGTTAACAATTAACTCCGCTCTGGCTGGAGTTGCCCCTATTCGAATAACAGGAAAAGTTACAGACGGCACTTCAAGTGTAGGATTGCCAGGCGTTACCATACAGGTAAAAGGAACCACAACCGGTACAGTCACTGACGGCACCGGAACATATATCATTCAGGCAGATGACAACGCAACGTTAGTCTTTTCCAGCATTGGCTATCAGAAAATAGAAATCGCTATCGGTGGCCGAACAACGATCAATGTCCCTTTAGTAGAAGACACTAAATCATTGAACGAAGTAGTTGTGGTCGGTTATGGCACGCAACGCAAATCGGATGTGACGGGGGCAACGGTCACTATAAAAGGCGAGGAATTGATAAAGCAACCCGTACTGACGGCTACCCAGGCCCTTCAGGGTAAGGCCGCTGGGGTCCAGATCATTAGTAGTGGCCAACCGGGCAGTTCGCCCGTTGTTCGGATTCGGGGTACGGGCAGTGCTCTGGGTGGTACCGCTGCGCTGTTCGTTGTCGACGGTGTGTTAACTGATGACATTTCGAATATCAATACGGCCGACATTGTGAATGTTGACGTTCTGAAAGATGCATCGGCCACCGCTATTTATGGCTCACGCGGGGCAAACGGGGTAGTGATCATTACTACCAAGCGCGGCACGGTTGGCAAAATGACCGTGAATTATTCGGGCAATGCGGGTTTTCGGATACCTTCGTACTTGGTCCCGATGGCCAACTCCACGGAGTATGCCAACTACGTTAGTGCGGCCACGGGCAACATCGTTAGTCCAGGTACGACTTCTACCGATTGGTACAAACAGATCCTGAGAAACGGCTTTCAGCAAAATCATGGCATTTCCATAAACGGCGGCACCGACAAATCGACCTACTTCCTGAGCGCTGGTTACTACACCGATCAGGGACTTGTGATCGACAATCAATACAAACGGTTCTCGATTCGGGCCAACAACGATTTCACGTTCAACAAATACGTCAAAATAGGCATATCGGCCTCCTACGCTAACGGCGATAACCAGATTGCCAACCTCGGAACGGCTTACAATGATGCCTACCGGGCTGCCCCGCTCATTCAATCGAAGGAAAATGGTAAGTATGGTAACACCTCGGTTTATCAGAATGTAGGCAACCCACTACTGGACATCGAGAAAAATAACAACCACGCCACAGACAACCGGTTGTTAGGATCGGCTTACCTCGAAATCAAGCCTGTTGACTGGATTACATACCGCACCAACATTGGGGGCGACTGGGTTAACCTGAATACGCGCGAGTACAATTACCAGTTCAACAACGATACAACCACCTTTATCAATCCCGGTGGTAATCAGCGGAATCCCAACAGCAACCTGAAGTTCATCAATACCCGAACCTTCCACTGGACATGGGATAACCTGATCACCTTCAACAAGAAGTTTGATAAACATGCGTTGACCGTGCTGGTTGGTACAACCGCGGAGAAATACACGCTTACCAGCTTTACAGCCTTCCGGAAAGATGTTCCAGCTGCGCAGAATCTGTGGTATATCAACACCGGAAACGCCAACACATCGACCAACGATGGATCGGGCGATCAATACAATCGCAATTCGTACATCGGTCGGGTGAATTACAATTACAACGACCGATATCTGTTCACGGCAACGATTCGGGCCGATGGATCATCCCGTTTCCCGGCCCAGAATCGCTGGGGATATTTCCCGTCGGTAGGCGCGGGCTGGGTAATCAGCAACGAAAGCTTCATGGCTAGTCAGCAGATTTTCGACCTGCTTAAAGTGCGGGCCAGTTGGGGTAAAGTGGGCAACGATCGGATTCCAACCGATGCTTACACCGTAACCGTAGCGCCCAATCTGGCCTATCCCTTTGGTGGTGGCATTGCAACGCCCGGAAGCGCCATTACGCAAATTAAAGACCCGAATGTGAAGTGGGAAACCACCGAAGAAGCTGACTTAGGCGTTGAATTCACGGCCCTGAACGGTAAACTTACCGGCGAAGTCAACTATTACAATAAGAAGTCCAGAGATTTGCTGATCAACGTCAAAGTCCCCTCCGTATCGGGGGATGCCGATGGTGTGGTTCTGACAAATGCGGCCTCGATTCAGAATCAGGGATTTGAATTTACGCTGAATTGGCGGGGAAAAATCACGAATGATCTCTCCTACCGTATCGGGGGTAATGCCACCCTGAATCAAAACAAAGTGATTGGCCTGAACGGCGGACAACCGATTCTCGACGGGGGAATTGGAGCCAATCAGCAGTACACCACCCGAACCGATAACGGCCAACCTGTAGGTAGCTTTTATGTATTGCAGGTACTGGGTGTTTTCCAGAATGCCGATGAAATAGCCAATTACAAAAACGCAACGGGCCAGGTCATTCAACCCTCGGCCAATGCGGGTGATTTCAAATACCAGGATACCAACGGTGACGGCAAGATCGATGATAACGACCGGGTATTTGCCGGATCGTACCAGCCAAAAGCGTATTTCGGCCTAAATCTGGGGCTGACTTACAAAAGCTTCGATCTCAGTGTTGATTTCTACGGCAACGTGGGCAACCAGATTTACAATGGCAAACGCGCATTCCGTCAGGGCGCACTGGACAATGTCGAAAAATCCGTTGCGTATAAGCGCTGGTCGGCGGGTAGTGGTATCCAGACCGAACCAGCAGCCAACAGCGGCAACCTTCCTCCTTCTACTTACTTCATTGAATCGGGAAATTTCGCGCGGATCAACAACCTGACGCTGGGGTATCGCATACCTGATGCGGTGTTGAAAAAAATAGGTGCTAGCAACGTGCGTGTCTTTGTAACGGGGCAGAATTTATTCACACTCAAAAAATACAGCGGCTTCACGGCAGAACTGCCCGGCTTTAATGCCACCAGCAGCGCCGGTATTGTAACAACAGGTAGCCCAACCACCCAGGGCATTGAATTAAACGCCTATCCAATGCCCAGTACGCTTGTCGCTGGGCTAAACATTGGCTTTTAACTGACTCGACAAACATGAAACGCAATCCATTCCTTTATATAAGCACGGGCTTTGCAGCCTTATTTCTGACGGCTTCCTGCCAGAAAAGTTTTCTGGATGTGCCCGTACAAGGGCAGGCCACGACCGCTACCGACCCTAATCTGGCAATCAACCTAGTAACGGGCGTATATAATAGCCTCTATAACAGCGAGGCATTTGGGGGCGATGGGGGCGATGTCCACGGTATCAGCTTCATTGCCGCGACGAATATTATTTCCGATGACGCCGACAAAGGCAGCTTCGATAGTGACCAGCCGAGCCTGAAGGACATCGACAATTTCACGACGACGCCAACCAATAATTTCGTGGCCGCTTTATGGAATGGCTATTACAGCGGTATTTCCCGTGCCAATCAGGCACTGGCTGCTTTAGAAACAGCCTCAATCGACCAAGCGACAAAAACCCGACTCATTGGCGAAGTCCGGTTTATTCGCGGTTATTACTACTTCAATCTGGTTCGCTTTTTCGGCAAAGTGCCCAAAGTTGTTCGGGTGCCAAAAGATGCGCAGGACGCTAACACAGATCCCGCTTTTCAGACCCGCGCCCCAGTCGATACGATCTATTCTGTTATCACGCAGGATCTCCAATTCGCCATCAATAATTTACCCTTGCGGGCACAGGCAGGTGTAGGTCATGCCAATAAAGGGGCAGCTCAGGCGCTTTTGGCCAAAACCTATCTGTATCGTAAGAACTGGCAGCAAGTACAGGCTCTAACCCAGGAGGTGATTAATTCTGGCCAGTATTCGCTGGTACCGGATTATACGATCATCTGGCGATACGTAGGCAATAACAGCAGCGAGTCGATTTTCGAAACCCAGAGTGGCACGTTCAACAATGGCGATATAGCTGTTGGTGGTTATGCCACCTGGCAGGGCCCACGCGTAGGTGGCAAAGGTGGTTGGACTGATTTAGGCTTTGGCTTTGATACGCCGAGCCAGAATTTGGTAAATGCTTATGAAGCGGGTGACAAGCGCAGAGCCTCTACCATTATCACCATTGATAACAGTGGAAAACACGTTGGAACGGTACTGTATGATGGTTTCCGCATTCCCAGTGCCGATTCAGTACAGAACCTCTACTACAACTACAAAGCCTACGCCAGCGAGAATCCAAGTATTGAACCCTATCTGGGCAACCGCGACAAAAAGCAGAAAAATGTGCGTTTGTTGCGCTATGCGGATGTGCTGTTGATGAACGCCGAAGCCAATAACGAGCTAGGCCAATCGGGAACCGCTATTACTTACCTGAACCAGATACGAACCCGCGCCGGATTAGCCGCCACCAAAGCCGCTTCACAAACCGACCTACGTACGGCCATCTGGCAAGAGCGCCGGATCGAGCTGGCTATGGAACACGACCGCTTCTTCGACTTAGTTCGAACAGGGCGGGCCGCTCAGGTGATGCAGGCGGCTGGAAAGAATTTCGTCGCGGGCAAAAACGAATTATTGCCCGTACCGAGTCTGCAAATCCAATTAAGTGGTGGCAAACTAGACCAAAATCCAGGCTATTGATTTTGGTTTTGTCATGCTTCCTTCGTCAGCAGGACAAAAAAATAGAGATGACAATCTTAACAAGAATTTTCCAAGCACAATACAATCCCAATTTCCAAGTACAATTAAAACCAATTTATCATGAAAACGAGACAAATCTCAGCGTGGGTGATGGCAGGGCTGGTAATGAGTGCGGCTTTTACCTCCTGCAAAAAAGACGATGATGTGGCTACCTTGCCTCCTATTGGTGGGTATAACACATCAAATGATGTAGCGGCATCCAACCTGAAAGCTCACTGGACGTTTGATGGAACCAATAATGAAACGATTTCGGGAACTGCTCCATCGAACAGTAGCAATGCTTCATTTACAACAGGAACTAAAGGCCAGGCTCTTCAACTAAATTCTGGCTATCTGCTGTATCCTACTATAACAGCTTTGAGTAGTGCGAGTGCTATACCAAGTGTAACGGTAAGTTCGTGGGTTAAAGTAGCTAATAATGGAACTACCGCTTCTTCTGTATTTGCCTTAACGCAGGCGTTATCTGCACAAGGAGACTGGAACCAGGGACCCCTAAATATGTATGTTGAAACAGGTGCATACAAGGCTGCCAGTGATACTTTACAGCTACACAGTGCTTTCCATACATTTTTAAATGGCAACTATAGCACTGGAGGTGATAATGTTACTGGTTTTGGGCTTGCAGATGCAGGAAAAACCTACCAGATTGTAAAAGGAGCTAATAAATGGGTTCATTACGTCATGGTGTATGATGGTTCAAGCTCTAATATTGATTTATATGCCAATGGCCAGTTGGTATCGAACAGTACGTATAGAAACAGGACTGTAAATGGTGTAGGTATTGGACCTATCACGTTAGCAACGCCTACTCAAGTTGTAATCGGTGCGTGGCCCAACGCAAATGCTGGCTATACCCAATCTGCAGCTCAGGCATGGCAGGGTTTATTTAATGGGTCAATAGACGAAATTCGTGTCTATAACAAAGCCTTGTCAGGTACTGATATCGGCTATTTATATCAACTCGAATCTGCAGGACGCTAATCCCAATAAAAGTACCATCAGGGGCTGTTTTCTTCTGGAGAACAGCCCTTATTACTAACGTTCTGAAAAACGCCGATATGAATACGACTAAATTAATCGTGCTGCTCCTGGTAGCTACGAGCCTATCCTGTAAAAAAACGCAGGATATTGAGCCGCCCGAATCATTTTACTACCACACCATTCAGGTAGATGGCCAATCATCGGCTAGTGCGAACTTTCAGAATAGTAGTACAAATCCAGTGATAACGGTGTCTTTTTCGGCACCTGTTCAGAAAGAATCCGTTTCTTCAGCTATTCAACTAACACAAAAATCAACGGGGGTCTCTATCCCGCTGAACTATACCGTGTCCAGTGGCGATACAATTGTAACGGTAACTCCTCAAAATTCGCTTAGCGCACTGACAGCCTATCAGTTTACAGTACAGCCAACCCTGAAATCAGTCCGAAATTCGGTTCTGAATTCAACGGTAAACGCCAGCCTGACAACCTCCTTCGATAACACCGACAAATTCCCCCGCATCAGCGATTCCCTCCTGCTTGATCTGGTTCAAAAACAGACGTTTAAATACTTCTGGGATTTTGGGCATCCCGTTTCAGGGTTGGCTCGTGAGCGGAATTCGTCGGGCGATGTGGTCACGTCGGGCGGGAGTGGTTTCGGAATTATGGCGATTCTGGTTGGTGTAAATCGGAATTTTATCACTCGCCAGCAGGGACTAACCCGACTGACAACAATCACGAATTTCCTGACCAACAATGCGAAACGGTATCATGGGGCTTTTCCACACTGGCTTAATGGCGCAACGGGCGCAACGGTTCCCTTTAGTGCCAAAGACGACGGAGCCGATCTGGTCGAAACGTCATATCTGATGCAGGGCTTATTGACCGCCCGGCAGTATTTCAACAGTTCGACGAATGCAGATGAAATTGCCTTACGAAAAACTATAAACGCGCTCTGGGATGGCGTCGAATGGAATTGGTTTACCAAGAGTGGTACCGAAACCAACCTGTACTGGCATTGGTCACCTAACTATAATTGGGATATGAATTTGCCCATTCGCGGCTGGAACGAAGCCCTGATTACCTATGTACTGGCGGCTTCATCGAACACCTCGCCAATCCCGAAAACCGTTTACGATATCAGTTGGGCGCAGAACGGGAAGATAGCCAATGGCAATAGCTACTACGGCATTAAACTCCCGCTGGGGCCCGCTTATGGTGGCCCGTTGTTCTTCTCGCAGTATTCTTTTTTAGGGATCAATCCGCATGACCTGACGGATACTTATGCCGATTACTGGCAACAAAACACCGCCCATTCGCAGATTAACTACACGTATTGCAAAACCAACCCAAAACAATATAGTGGCTATAGTCAGGATTGCTGGGGGCTAACCGCCAGCGATCAACAGGATGGTTACTCAGCCCGTGACCCAACAAACGACAACGGTACCATTGCCCCAACGGCAGCCTTGTCGTCCATGCCGTACACGCCTACCGAGTCTATGCAGGCACTCCGGTTTTTCTATTACAAACTGGGCGATAAAATCTGGAAAGACCAGGGCTTCGTTGACGCCTTCAACCTGACCAATATCTGGTTTGCTAACTCCTATCTAGCCATCGATCAGGGGCCAATTATTGTGATGATCGAAAACCAGCGTTCGCAACTGCTCTGGAAATTATTCATGAGCTGCCCCGAAGTCAAAAAGGGAATGAAAGGCTTGGGGTTCCAAAGCCCAAACCTGAACTGATTAGTTTAAACACAGAGATACAGAGGATTTCACAGAGCGCATAAAGTATCTCTGTTTTCTCCGTAAAACCCTCTGTATCTCTGTGTTTACCCAAAAACGACCTATGAAAACATTCTTTCTCTTTTTCTTGACCCTTAGCATTGCCTTTGCCCAATCGAAACCGCCTTACCGGTTAACGGCAACAGATAATGCGTTTTTAGACAGTCTGGAACATGACACATTCCGGTATTTCTGGGACACCACCAATCCCGAAAATGGGCTGATTCCTGACCGTGCTCCCACTCCCTCATTTGCCAGCATTGCCGCTGTGGGCTTCGGCCTGACATCATACCTGGTGGGTGTCGAACGCGGCTATATCACCCGTGCACAGGCTGCCGAACGAACACTAAAAACACTTCGTTTTTTTGCAAAAGCTCCACAATCCGACAAAGCAACGGGCGTAACAGGCTATAAAGGCTTTTTCTACCATTTTCTGGATATGAAAACTGGAGAGCGTTTCAAGCAGGTCGAATTGTCCACCATTGATACAGCCCTCTTGTTGGGCGGCATTTTAAGCAGTCAAACCTATTTCGACAAGAATACACCCGTTGAAATCGAGATCCGTCAATTGGCCGAACAGATTTATGGACGCGTAGACTGGACCTGGATTCAGGCGCGCCCACCGTTTGTATCAATGGGGTGGCATCCCGAAAAAGGCTTCATTCAGGCTGACTGGAAAGGCTATAACGAAGCCATGTTGCTTTACGTGCTGGCGTTGGGGTCGCCTACGCACCCGGTTGGCAACGATGTATGGACCGCCTGGACTAAAAGCTACAATTGGGCCAACTTCCAAGGGCAAGCCCACGTAAATTTCGACCCTTTGTTTGGCCACCAGTACTCTCACGTCTGGATTGATTTCCGGGGTATTAAGGATAAATACATGCAAACGAAAGGGATCGATTATGCCGAAAACTCCCGTCGGGCCACCTACGCCAACCGCGCTTATTGTATAGCCAATCCAGCCAGGTGGCAAGACTACGGCCCGACCATCTGGGGCCTGACCGCCTGCGATGGTCCAAAAGATACGACCGTATCTGGCCGAAATTTCTTCTCCTATCGAGCGCGGGGAGCTGCTATTCAGCAAATTGTCGATGATGGCACTATTGCGCCTACGGCGGCCGGAGGTTCGGTCGCCTTCGCTCCTGAAATTTGTCTGCCTGCCCTTAAAGCGATGAAAACAAAGTATGGTAGTAAGCTATATGGTCAATATGGTTTTCGAGATGCCTTCAATCCAACCTATCGCTATCCATCGGCCTACGCGAATGGGTCTACAGCTAAAGGATGGTTTGACATAGATTACCTTGGCATCGACCAGGGTCCGATTTTGTTAATGGCCGAAAACGCCCGAACAAACTTCGTCTGGAACCTGATGAAGCGTAACCCACACATTCGTAAAGGATTGCAACGCGCTGGGTTTACGGGTGGTTGGTTGAACTAGAAACGTTTTTGTCATGCTGACGATAGGAAGCATCTTAAGGTCTCCTACCGAAGATGCTTCCTATTGTCAGCATGACAAAAACGTTTCTAGTTCAACCGCGTCTTATTCCTCAACACAATCAACGGCAAATGCGTATCCCAGGTTGGTTTCAAACCTTCCTGAATGATAAATGTCTTCGAGAAGTTGCCGAGCACTACATCTGCATCGCCATCCTGATCGACGTCGTTTACATCCATGCAAATCCAACGCCCGTAGGCACTAACTGGCATGGCATGCGGACGAAATTGTAACGGCTTTTGCTGGTCAAAAATCAGACAACTTTCAGACGGATTATTCTTAAAATCAGCGAAGAAAGCAATCGTTGCAATATCCAAATCGCCATCCTGATCGAAATCAGTAGCGACGGCTTTGGTACAGCCATTGATAGGGTAGAAATAAGCCTGCTTATAATGAAAATCACCCTGGTTGATGTAAATATATACACCGTGATAGGGCTTCAGGACTTTCGAATAATCGCTGTTATCACCACAGGTGTACAAAATATCCAGACGACCATCTTTGTTAAAATCGACCAACTGGAAACTGGTTGACCCATACACCGACGGGAACCGAAGCAGATTTCGTTCGGTGAATCCCCCTTTTTTGTCATTTAGAAACAGCCAGACACCCTCGTCGGCATGAGCAAATAAAACCATCAGATCGGGCCAGCCATCGGCATTAAAATCCCTGACCACCGCCTGACTGGCTCCGGGCACTTCCTTAATTGGCAGTTTCGTAAACTGGTGATTCGGCTGCTGCTTCAGCCAATACAGACCACCTTTCAAATGCCCAAATCCGCAAACCAGCCAGTCGGTCAACCCATCTTTGTTAAAATCGGCGGGTATCGATTGGAGCGGTCGGGGCAAATCCGTAGCAACCGTTAATGAATCAACACCCTTCCGGCCAGACAGTTCGAGGGTAATCAGTTCCCCTTTCGAGATGTCGGCGGCCCGCATCGTACCTAACGTAGTGAACAGCCCGCGTTCGTTGCCGGTTGCATCGCGAAAAAATCGCGCATCGACAGTTGCGGAATGAAGCTGTTTAAACAACGTCGGTTTTAGATGCCGGTCCCAACGGGTTAAGTCGCTTCGAAACGCATCACTTGAGTACAACTGGTGCCCGATGGTATCCATAGCCACCAGCGTTGTCATAGCCGTTTGCGACGTATCGACTTGTGGTTTTTCTACCGAAAACACAGCCCAGTCGCTCACAACGGCTTCAGGCTTATCAATAGGTTTCAGTACGTTGGGAGCAAGCGCTTGATAATAGGCCATTAACTTCTCCCAATTGTTGTGCGAAATAGCCGCTTTTGGTCCGACGTAATACAGATTTCCAGGATAGACCTCCAGACCCAGGTTTGGCGCCATTGCGGGTAGAACATGCTTTACCCAGGTTCCTTTATCCAGCAAATCGGGCGATGGCAACGCATGGCATGAGGCACAATGCCTTTCTGCCAACCGTTTTCCTTCTGCTAGTAAAGGGTCATTTAGGGCTGCATCATTACCGGATTGGCAACTACCGACGATTATGCCAATGGCCGCAACGGGCAGAAACCAGCTATAATATTGAGAAAGAGATCGGTTTGTAAAGATCATTATCGCAGCAAAAATAAATTTCGCAAAAAATAGAACGCTGATTTTTATGATCAATATGATACTGTTATGATTTTAAAATCATAACAGTATCATATTGATCATAAAAATCAGCGTTCTACAGATATCTAACTACTGCCGCTCCCCTACTAAATTCAGCATAAATGCATACTCCAGGGCGATCTCTTTTAATGCCTGGAAACGCCCCGATGCACCACCATGTCCGGCTTCCATATTGGTATGAAGCAACAACTGATTGGTGTCCGTTTTCATGGCCCGAAGCTTGGCTACCCATTTGGCTGGCTCCCAGTACTGCACCTGCGAATCATGCAGTCCGGTGGTTACCAGCATATTGGGATAGGCTTTCTTCTCAACATTGTCGTAAGGCGAATACGACAGCATGTAGTCGTAATACTCCTTATTTTTCGGGTTGCCCCATTCTTCAAATTCGCCAGTTGTGAGCGGAATACTTTCGTCGAGCATCGTCGTAACTACATCCACAAAAGGTACAGCCGCAACAACACCCCGGTACAGTTGAGGTGCCTGATTAATAATTGCCCCCATGAGCAAACCACCTGCGCTACCGCCCATAGCAAAAAGCTTATCGGCACTGGTGTAGTTGTTTTTGATGAGGTACTCCGACACATCCACGAAGTCGTTAAATGTATTTTTCTTCTTGAGCATCTTACCGTCTTCGTACCATCGGCGGCCCATTTCCTGCCCACCCCGAATGTGCGCAATGGCAAAAATAAAGCCCCGATCCAGCAAACTCAGGCGCGTCGAGCTAAAGCCCGGATCGGTTGAGTAGCCATAAGAGCCATAGGAGTATTGCAGCAAGGGCGAAGAACCATCCTTCTTCGTGCCCTTCCGATACACTAATGAAACCGGCACTTTTACCCCATCGCGAGCGGTTGCATACACCCGTTCCGACACATAGTTGTTCTTATCAAAGCCCCCCAGCACTTCCTGCTGTTTCTTCAGGGTTTTCTCCTTCGTATCCATGTTATAGTCGAAGGTCGAGTTGGGAGTTGTCAGCGACGAGTAGCTATACCGTAGGATATTCGTGTTGAAATCAGGATTATAGCTAATACCAGCGACATAGGCGGGTTCGCCAAAATCGAGGTATTCATCGACCTTTGTTTTCTGATTAATAACCCGAATATTCGTCAAACCCGCTTTACGTTCACCCAGAACAAGATGGTTGGCAAACACGTCCATATTGGCCAGATACACATCAGGCCGATGGGCAATCACTTCTTTCCAGGCAGCACGATCCGTCGTTTTACCTTCCGGTACTTCCATCAGCCGAAAATTCTCCGCCTTCCAGTTGGTACGAACGTAGAACTTGTCTTTGTAATGCACAATGTCGTACTCATGACCCTTTTCGCGTGGCAAAAACACGGTAAATGCGCTGGTGGGTTTGCTGGCATCCAGTAAGAGGTATTCGGTTGAAACACCGTTATGGTCGGTGCCGATCGTGATATATTTTTTGGATTTCGAGCGCCCAAGCCCCATATAAAACTGGTTGTCTTTCTCTTCGTAGACCAGCACATCGGTCTTCGAATCGGTACCCAGTACGTGTCGATAAACCTGATAACCAAGCAGCGTTTGCGGGTCTTTTTTAATATAAAAGAGCGTCTTGTTATCTGTTGCCCAGGCAAAACTTCCACCTTCGGTATTTGGAATGGCTTCCGGGTATAGTTTACCTGTTTTCAGGTTTTTCACCCGTAACGTATAGAGTCGTCGGCTTACGGTATCCTCCGCAAAAATGGCCAGCTCATCATTATCCGACACCTCATACCCACCGAGTTGATAATAGTTATGTCCTTTCGCCATGGCATTGCCATCGAACATGATCTCCTCAGTGCCTTGCAATGAGCCTTTCTTACGGCAATAAATGGGGTATTCTCCTCCCGTAATGAAGCGGGTGTAGTAGTAATAGTCCCCTTCTTTATAAGGTACTGATTCATCCTGCTGTTTAATCCGCCCTTTCATCTCCTCAAACAGTTTGTTCTGCAAGTCCTTTACGGGAGCCAGCACCTGATCGAGGTAGGTATTTTCAGCGTTTAAGTACTTGATAACCTCTGGGTTTTCACGTTCGTTGAGGTAGTAATAATTATCGATCCGTTTATGACCGTTTGTGATCAACTCTTTCGGTTTGATAACGGCCTTGGGAGGATTTACTATTGGGGTTTGTGCCTGAGTCATGCTATGTAGCGTGAGAAAAAAAATGAATTGTAGACAAGTCCGTTTCATAAGGGGGACGTCGTTTCAGTTTGTTTCGGAAGATTGCTGTAAAAATAAGGTTTTCTTTAACCGCAAAGACGCAAAGGAAAGCGCAAAGGTGGCAAAGGGTATATTTACTTTGCCACCTTTGCGCTTTCCTTTGCGTCTTTGCGGTTGAAAAATCATGATCGAACTCGTTGTTGCCCATTATACCGAAAATCTGAACTGGTTGCGAAATCTGCCTGCTGGTTTGACAAAGACGGTCTATAGCAAAAGCCCCGATCCTGTGTCGGAACATACGGTTATTCCACTACCTAACGTTGGACGTGAGGCACATACGTATTTACATCACATTATAAACCGCTACGACTCCCTGGCCGAGTGGACTGTTTTTTGCCAGGGCAAGCCCTTCGATCATGCCTACGATTTCAAAAAAACACTGCGTGAACTGGTAACCGAACCCTTATCGTTTCAGGGAAAAGAGTTTCACTGGTTTGGTCACCTGATTGATACCGACGACAATCTGGGGCACCGGTTATTCCAGCCGTGGAGTAAAAATGACGATGGCCGTGGGCTAGATCTGGTTGGGTTTCACCGTACCTTGTTTGACAGCGATGGACCAACGCTCTACACGTTTGTGTTGGGCGCACAATTTGCTGTTCATCGCAACCTTTTGCATCAAAAACCCGTATCGTTCTATAAACGGGCACTTGAGATATCTGTTTTGTTTCCTGATGCCGCCCATTGTTTTGAACGGAGCTGGGATCGTGTTTTTGATGTAGTGGGACTCGATCCTGGCTGGCTGGCTGGACGATTAACCGTTCAACTGAAGCCAATGAGGCATCAACAGACCGATTAGACTCACTATGAAGTGAGAATTGCCTTAAACTGCTAATCAAACGGAGCCTCACTTCCCTTGATTAACAGCAATTTAAAAGCAAGTGGTCAGAGGAAAGCAAATCTAAAATGGCGTTCCGTACGTAAATTTTGTACTTTTTTTTCAATTCGTCCGAACGCTTTTATGGGTTACTGTGTCTAATCATTCGGCATCGAAAATCAGTTATCCTTTTTGTATCTTTAGCAAAGAATCCTACCACCCATCCTCTCATGGCCCGGACATTTTACGTGCCCCGATTTCGGCTCGTGCTGTTCTGTATCGGTACTGCCGGTACGCTCACTGCTTTTTACCCCGACAAACTTTCTTTCCAGAAGGCATTTACTCGTATTAACAAAGAGGTAACTGAACATAGCCGTGCGTACGAAACGCTCGCCAAAGCCTCTCAACAGGTCGGGCACCGGCTCACGGGCAGCCCCAACGGCACACGTGCGGAGGCCTATGCGTTCGACTTGCTGGCATCCTATGGTTTTAAAGAAGTTCGCTACGAGCCTTTTGAGGTAGAAGCCTGGATGCGCGATACGGTTACCCTCTCGATTGCACCCAACAAAAGCGATAATTTCCGGGATGTATCTGTAGTTTCTCTGGCGCATTCACCCGTAGAGGCACATGTACAGGGTGAGATTGTGGATGTTGGGAATGGATTGGAAGGCGACTTTGCGGCCTTGAAGGGTAAATTAAAAGGTAAAGTTGCCCTGGTCAATATTGGTTTAGCAGCACCTACCAAAGGAGCCAGAAACCTTCACCGCTCCGAAAAAACAGCACTCGCTATTCAATACGGAGCCTCTGGAGTTATCATGGTCAATCTGGTGCCGGGCAACGTACTATTGACAGGTACAGCCTCCGTAACGGGTAAACTGATTTCAGTTCCATCAGTCTGTATCTCACTCGAAAGTGGGGAGGCTATTCGATCCTGGATGCAGGAGGAACACAGCCCTCTGCTGGCTCAGATTAATATGACGAATACTAGCCGGAAAATCCGGGCTCGTAACGTAATTGCTACCCTGAAAGGCTCTAAATATCCTGACGAAAAAATCATTGTTGGTGGGCACCTGGACTCGTGGGATCTGGCCACGGGTGCCATTGACAACGGCATTGGCTCATTTGCGATCATGGATATTGCCCGCACCTTTAAAGCCTTGAAACTGAAACCAAAGCGTACCATTGAGTTCGTTTTGTTTATGGGCGAGGAACAGGGGTTACTGGGCTCGAAAGCAATGGTTGAGAACCTAAAAAAATCCGGTCAACTGGACATGGTTCGTTATATGATGAACCTGGATATGACCAACGACCCAACGGGCCTGAACGCATTTGGCCGTACGGACATGGTCCCCTTTTTGAACGCCGTTGGCGAAACCATGAAAGAGGTCGAACCTGTATTTGCCAATCAGATGCAGAATCAGGCTGGTTTGCACTCCGATCATCAGCCATTCATGCTCGAAGGTGTGCCGGTAGTTGGCATGAACGGCCATCTGGCCCGAGAGGTGCTTGATTGTTACCACGCTAACTGCGATCGCATGAATCTTGTCAACGCCGATCAACTCAAAAATACAGTCCGGTATTCAACCATGCTCTTATACGCTCTGGCTGATGCTGACGCGATTCCGACGAAACGGCAAACCGACACCCAAACCCGTGACTATCTGGTAGCCCAGGGCCTACGGACACCGCTGCAAATTGCCAACGAATGGCGATGGAAAGAGTAATTTTTTAGGGAAAGACAGATTTGGTATCGGTCTGGCAGCGATGTTTTTGTTTATTTGTACTACCATCGTGACCTAACCCAGCCATGGCCAAAAATACATTCCGTCAGCCCGAACGGGTCGCCAAACAAAAGCAACAACGGCGCAAACTCAAACTGGCATCCTGGCTCAATGATGCCATCGGCCTGGATCGGCTTTTCGGCGAAGATAACGCCTGGCCAATTCAACACATTGACCGCATTTTGTGGGTCACATTTCTACTCATCCTTTATATTGGCCTGAACCACAATGCTGAACGCCTGGTCCGGCGCATTCAACGCACCAAAAACCAGGTCGATGAACTGCGCTCTCAGTTCACCGTTTTACAAGCCGATTTTAATAAAAGCGGCAAACAATCTGAAATCAGTAAGCATGTTGTAGGTCTTGGCCTGGCTGATAGCCAAACTCCACCCCATAAAATTGTTGTCAAGTCAGATGAACATTAAACAGGACATTATACAGCGGGCAAATCACGTTTTCTACGTCGTGATTGCTCTGGCGTTCGGCGTTATGGTCCGGCTTGTTTATGTACAGTATTTGCAAACGTTTAAAGGCAAGTTCTGGCGTGAGCGCGTACAGGAAACACTCATCCGGCGCGACACGATCCCGGCTATGCGTGGAAACATCTACGCAAACGATGGAAGCCTACTGGCAACGTCGCTACCCACTTACGTGGTTGGCCTCGACCCAACCATGGCCAAGCCCGAATACTTTACAAAAAAAATAGATTCGCTGGCCCTCTTGCTCTCCCGAATTTACCGGGACCGTTCGGCCAACGATTATAAAGACGATATCATCAATGCCCGTATCCACAAACGTCGGTATGTACTGTTGAATCGTCGGCGGGTAACGTTTAAGGAGCGGCAGGAGATGCTAAAATGGCCGTTTTTTCGATCCTCTCCCAAAGTTGCGGCAAGAGGTGGCGTTCTGCGTCCTTATTACGAACGGTATCATCCCTATGGTCAGATGGCCGAACGGACTATTGGCAACCTCAATGCCAAAACCAACCGGGGTCTAATTGGCCTGGAAGCCAGTTTTCAACCCGCGCTGGCGGGTAAAAACGCTGTTGGTCTGGTTGAGGTTCTATCGGGTGGTATCCGTAAGCCTGTTGAAGATGGCCCGGATATGACGCCAGAGCCGGGCATGGATCTGTACACAACGCTCGATGTTAATTATCAGGATATGGCTGAATCGGCGTTACGCTCGGCTCTGGAGAAATACAATGCGTCTAAAGGTTGTGTTATTGTCATGGAGGTAGCTACCGGCGAAATTCGGGCGATGGCTAACCTTACGAAACAGGGCAACACCTATGTCGAAAACTTCAACCATGCGCTGGCCGATCGAACGGACCCCGGCTCAACTTTCAAGCTAGCCACTATGATGGCGTTGATGGAAGAAAAAGCCATTTCGCTCGACCAGTTGGTGGCCACTGGTGGTGGCTCTGCAACCTATAATGGGCTTGGCATTCACGACGCCAGCCGGGTTGGTCATGGAACAATTACAGCCAGACAGGTATTTGAGAAATCGTCAAATGTGGGCACGCACCTGCTGATGCGCAGCTATTTTTACAAACGACCCGATCTGTATTGCCAGTACCTGCGTCAGTTTCACCTGACTAAACCAACGGGCATCCATATGAAAGGTGAGGCCGTTCCCGTTGTTCGCAACCCCGACATGAAAGGCTGGAGCAAGGTCTCGTTAACGTCAATGTCGTACGGCTACGAGATGCAGATTACCCCCTTGCAAATGCTGGCGTTTTACAATGCCGTAGCCAATAATGGTAGGTGGGTACGCCCCGTTATTGTCAAGCAGATCAAACTCGCGAATGAGATCATTGAGGACAATAAACCGTATGTAGTTCCGGAGCCGATAGCCTCACCAGCAACGATCCGGAAGGCGCAGCAACTGCTGCGCGGTGTGGTTGTTCAGGGCACTGCTAAACACATTAATAACCCCTATTACGCCATTGCCGGGAAGACAGGGACAGCCCAGAAAATTGTGAATGGGCGGTATCAGGTTGGAAAATACTACACCTCGTTCATTGGCTATTTCCCTGCCGATAATCCAAAATATAGTATGATTACGGTTGTCGATAGCCCTCAGGGAGATAATATAGATTTATTGTATGCTGGTGCTGTAGCAGCGCCCGTCTTCAAGACGGTAGCGGATCGAATTGTAGCCTACGATTATCGGATTCATTCCCCAATACGGGCTCGCACATCGCAGCCACGCTCAACAACAGGGATGATGGCCGGTTATGCCGACGACTTGCATACGATTAGCTCGGCACTTAATATTACCAACGAACCCGCTACCGAAGGCTGGGTTGAATCAACATCCGGTGGACGCTGGAAATCGCGGCCAACTCGCCCTGATCAAGTGCCTGACGTACGAGGATTAACCCTTCGTGATGCCCTGTTCCTGCTTGAAAACCGTGGTTTCCGGGTATCTGTTGAAGGTAGGGGAAAGGTGAAAGAGCAATCCGTTTCGCCAGGAATGGAGACGGCGAAAACGGCAGGCAAAGCTATAACACTGCGGCTAGGGTAGCAGTTGTTTACTTTCAATGAAAGGACTTTTCGATCAAATTAGGTAGTCCCACGCGCAAGCCGTTTTTTTGCAGACGCCAAACGAACGTGCTGTTCGTTATATCCGTATGCAACTCAAAGACCTCTTCTATAAAACTCCTCTGCTGGCTACATCCGGCAGCATGACTACTGAGATTACAAATCTGACGATGGACTCGCGTAAAGTGGGTCCAAGCAGTTTGTTTATAGCCATTCGTGGCACCCTTACTGATGGCCATAGCTTTATTGAAACGGCCATTCGCCAGGGAGCAGCCGCTATCTTATGCGAAGAGCTGCCCGCTGAGATTAACTCCTCTGTGGCCTATGTACAGGTGCAGGACTCGGCCCGGACAATGGGATTAGCAGCTGCTAATTTTTACGATCATCCCTCCCAAAAGCTCAAACTAGTTGGTGTAACAGGGACCAATGGCAAGACATCCGTTGCAACCCTACTCTTCCGACTGTTTCGCGGCTTAGGCTATCGGTGTGGGTTGTTATCTACGGTTCAGAACCAGATTGATGATGAAGTAATTCCGGCAACACATACCACACCCGACGCCATCACCACCAATCAGCTACTGACAAAAATGCGTACCCATGGCTGTACGCATGTATTTATGGAAGTTAGTTCACATGCGGTTGTGCAGGAACGTATTGCAGGCCTGACGTTTGCCGGTGGTATTTTTACGAACATCACCCACGATCACCTCGATTTTCACGGGACTTTCGATAACTACATCCGGGCAAAAAAAGGATTCTTCGACCAGCTTCCGTCATCCGCCTTTGCCTTAACGAACGTTGACGATAAACGGGGTCTGGTGATGCTTCAGAATACCGCTGCACGCAAAGAAACCTACTCATTACAAACACTGGCTACGTTTAAAGGTAAACTCCTGGCCGATAGTCTGTTTGGACTGCACATGCTGGTCGATGCGCGCGAGGTATGGTTTAAACTTATTGGCCGTTTTAATGCCTATAATCTGTTAAGCGTGTATGGAGCGGCCGTTTTGTTAGGTGAGGAGCCAACTGATGTATTAACCTTACTATCTGGCATTACTCCACCGCGGGGTCGATTTGAACAGGTTGTTTCAGACAACAAAATTGTGGGAATTGTCGATTATGCCCACACGCCTGATGCGCTGCAAAACGTATTGGAAACCATCAACGGTCTGCGCCAGACAGACGAACAGGGTCGCCTGCCGCAAATCATTACGATTGTTGGCTGTGGGGGAAATCGTGATGCAGCCAAACGGCCTATTATGGCCGGTATTGCGTGTAAATTCAGTACCCGCGTCATCTTGACTTCAGACAATCCGCGCAACGAAGACCCGATAGCCATTTTAGAGCAAATGCAAGCTGGTGTTCCCCCCGTTGATGTAAAGAAAACGCAAACAATTGAGGATCGGCACGAAGCAATACGTCAAGCGGTTTCAATTGCGTATCCGCACGATATTATTCTGGTTGCTGGTAAAGGCCACGAAACCTATCAGGAAATCAAAGGCATCAAATACGACTTTGATGATAAGGCCGTGTTACAGGAGGCTTTTGCAGAACGCGGAAATCAGTAACTTTGGCCTGGAATTTAATTGTGAATGAGCGAATGAGTGATTGACCGGGCCGCCGGAGCGGTGAATAGCTATCGCATGTTTTATTCACTTAATCATTCATTCGCTCATTCTATCATTCGTCCTTATGCTCTATTACCTCTTCCAGTTTCTTGACGAACGCTACAACTTCCCTGGTGCGGGGGTTTTTCAATATATCTCATTTCGTGCACTGGGTGCAGTTATAACCTCTCTGCTAATTGCAGCTATTTTTGGTCGGCGTATTATCGATATACTCCGCAATCTGCAAATTGGCGAATCTATTCGTGATCTTGGCCTGGAAGGTCAAATGCAAAAGCGGGGCACGCCAACCATGGGTGGCTTTATTATTCTGGCCTCTCTCCTGATTCCAGCCCTGCTCTTTGCCAAGCTCTCCAATGTGTATGTGGTACTAGCTCTCGTTTCTACCGTCTGGACCGGGATGATTGGCTTCCTGGACGACTACATTAAAGTTTTCAAGAAGAATAAAGAAGGGTTGCAAGGTAAATTTAAGGTTGTTGGCCAGGTTGGCTTAGGGCTCATTGTCGGTCTTACCTTATCGTTTAATGAGTACGTTAAAATTCGCCGATATGCCCCGCGGTTGCTTAGTACATCGACTGTACCGGATATCTATACCGATATTAAATCTACACTGACGACTGTACCATTCGTTAAAAACAACGAGTTCGATTATAGCTCACTTCTCTTTGGCTTTTTGCCAGACAGTTACACCTGGATTGTGTATGTGCTGATCTGTATTTTCATCATCACAGCAGTTTCCAACGGGGCAAATATTACAGATGGTATTGACGGGCTGGCAGCTGGAACTTCAGTAATTATTGGCTTAACGATCGGTGTATTAGCTTATTTATCTGGCAATAAGGTTTTCTCGCAGTACCTGAATATCATGTACATCCCAAATGCGGGTGAGTTAGTAATCTTCTGTGCTGCTTTTGTAGGTGCCTGCGTCGGCTTTTTATGGTATAATTCTTATCCTGCTCAGGTATTTATGGGCGACACAGGTAGCCTGATGCTGGGTGGTGTTATTGCGGTTTTGTTTCTAGCCATCCGAAAGGAATTGATGATTCCAATTATCTGCGGCATTTTCCTGGTCGAACTCGTATCGGTAATTATGCAGGTCAGCTACTTTAAGTATACGAAGCGTAAGTATGGGGAGGGCAGGCGAATCTTCCTGATGTCGCCCTTGCATCACCATTTTCAGAAGAAAGGCTATCACGAAGCAAAACTCGTAACACGCTTTTGGATTGTGGGTATTATGCTCGCTGTTCTGGCATTGGTAACGCTTAAGTTGCGATAAGCGCCCTTTACATCTTATCTCCCAGTTTCTTATCAATTTGTTGTACACGAAGCCATAAAGCCTGTCTGTAGCTACAGACAGGCTTTATGGCTTCGTGTACGTTCTTACATACACAATTCTCTCCCCAAACCATATTTAAAATTGGTTATACTAGCAAAAAAACACATAAAGACTCTATTTTAATTAAATAATATACATAATTTTACCCAAAAATTATGTATTCGTTTATGAATAAGTTCGTACCACTACTATTATTCCTGCATTCACTAACAAGTGTTGCCCAAGTAGCCACCTACACCTTCACAAACGCAGACCCAGGTAATCAAACATCTAAAGCGGTAACGTCTACCAACGCTAACATTACAGCTTCTGATATTACACGAGGTACAGGCCTAACTCCTGTAACAGCAACCGGTAGCATCAATTCCAGTGGTTGGACTAGTAGTGCACAGGATTTGAATGATTATTACGAATTTACCCTAACGCCTGTTACAGGTCATCAATTAAACTTAGCCAGTATAAACCTAACTGAGCGTAGATCTGGCACTGGCCCGACTAATTATCTAATTGCCTATAGTATTGGAGGAGGTACAGAGGTTAGTATATCAACAGGCCCATTATCCGGTACTATAGATGCAGCAATCAATGTAAGTTTTACCGTCAATACCGTACAACCTATTCGGTTCAGACTCTACGCATGGGGAGCTAGTAATGCAGCAGGAACCCTCAGGCTGGATCAATCACTAACTGTTAGCGGGGTTGCTCCACTTCCTGTCAAACTCATATCATTTACAGGCGAGTCAACGACGAATGCTGTCCAATTGAATTGGGCTACATCCTGGGAGGAAAAAAATGAAGGATTCGATGTACTGAAAGGTAGGTCAGCTACACGATTGGAGAAAATTGGCTTTGTTCCGAGCCATACTTCCACCCAGGAATTATTGGCCTATTCTTTTACGGATAACGATGTTCAGGATGGGCAAGTATATTATTATCAACTCAGGCAAAAAGATATGGGTGGTAGCTCAGCGCTATCTACTATTATTGGCGTACGAGTAGGCGCTGCCTCAGAAGAAACCAAAGCCTTGGCCTATCCTAATCCGACCTGGGGCAACTTTATGCTTTCTACCCAGGAAAAGGAGATAGCCGCTATTCATCTTTATAATTCTGCTGGCATCGAAATTCCTATTACGATCAACAAGACTCAGGCGCCTGCTCAACTTTCCATAGATGTTGTCGCCCCTACAGGTATATACCACCTGCAACTTCAAACAACCGATGGTTCGTATCAACAACCTCTAAAGATCATTATCCAATAACCTGTTTCAAACACTAGAATTTCACTTTTATGAAAATTAACCAGTATACCACCGTACTTAAATCTACCAAAAGAACCTACAAGAAACCGACGCTAATAAAGCTCGGAAACGTATCTAAACTTACCCTGAAAGGTGGTAGTGCTTTTGATGCCATGTCATCAACCAATGACTTCCAGGCATAATACATAGTAGGTATATAAAAAACATTCCACACGATTATGAAAATCTTGGCATGCATCTCACTTCTAATCTGTTATGGACAAAGCTTTGCCCAAACATCTTCCACCGAATGTGTGGTTACGCAAAGTTATACATTAACCTACCAATCGACTAGCGGTGGCAACTGTACCTTCCTTTTTACACCTACAGTAACAGTTAATCAATCGGGATCCGCAGTCAAACTGGCGCGCTATACATTCACAGCAGGGGGTACCACCGTATCTGTTTGCTATTCTGGAAATCCTGTAGCCATTGTCAATTGTAATGGCTCATTCTCGGACCTCCCTTCGGGAGCCAATCAACAATTGCCAACTGCTACGGTAGTATTACCTTGCGGTAGTGGAAGTTTGGTGCTAACTGGAAGTAAATCGGCACAAGGAACCAGTACTTGTACAACACAATCTATTTTTAACGGACCTCTTCCAGTGAAACTGCTATCATTTACGGGTATATCCAAACCTGACGGGGTGCGGTTGAATTGGTCTACTGAATCAGAAACCAACAATGAAGGTTTCGATTTACAGAAAAGTAGAAATGCCACAGCATTCGAAGGAATAGGCTTTGTAAAAGGCCAAACTACTAGCCGTCAGGTATCGACTTATGAATTTATCGATACCGATGTTCAAGTTGATCAAACCTATTACTATCGACTAAAACAGAAAGATATAGATGGATCTGTTGATTATTCACGCATTATTGCTGTTCGTTATACGCTCCAGGAGGATATAAATACCAAAATATTCCCAAACGCTAGTGCAGATGGCAGCTTTATGCTGTCCATGAAAGATGCTCAGTCAGCTGTCATCAGGCTATATACTGTTGCCGGTATTGAGATCCCTATTAATACCACCAAAACGGGGAACCCAACTATCGTGTCCGTTTCTCCCACACATCTCTTATCAAAAGGCATTTATTTGTTGCAGTTTTTCGGACTGGGACAAACTAAGCAGAAATCACTCAAAGTAATTGTAGACTAAGTAATCATTGTTCCATCGACTTGTTTAACTACCCCATTACCATTATAGGCACTTTATTACTTCTGCAGGCGTGTCAGCAACAGGATGTTTTAGAGCAACATGATAGTAACTATGCACCGGTTGAGACAGGGCGCTACTGGGTGTATGAAGTACAGGATGAGCGTTATTCCTTAAGTAACTTACCAATTTTGAGTACCTATTATGTTAAAGAAACAATTGGTGAGCTACTCTCGATAGGTCAAGGAGGAAAAACGTACAAATTGATTCGATACAAACGAAGCCGTCTGTTTGATACCTGGAAAGCAGATTCAATATGGACGGTACAACAATGGCCAGATAAGTTGATTCGTACTGAGAATAACACGGCTTATGTAAAACTCACGTTTCCAGTTACAAACAAAAATGTCTGGAATCAAAATGAGTTTAATGTCATGCCTATCTCTACTTACCGCTACAACCAGATTGGAAAACCTTATGGTAATTACGCCAATACGATTCAGGTTAGCAGCACACAAAACGACTCGACAGCCATTTCATTAAATCGTCAGTTTGTAGTATATGGCTATCAGACAGGGCTAATTTATAAGGAAGCCACTGCACTGGCTTATTGTCAAAGTTCCCCCAGTTGCATTGGGACAGGGCAAATTGAATTTGGTTACCGCCAGAAATGGGTTTTACGTGAAGCAGGCAAAGAGTAACAAAATACCTATCGTTTAATTAGCTTAGTTTTGAGAGTTTCCTGCCGTCCATCATCCCAGGTAATTTGAAGGGTAGCCGTATAAATACCCGATGGCTGACTACTGAGATTATCCCAATAAAACGTATTTTCGCCTATAGTAGGTATAAGGTTATACATATCGACTGGCACACCTATACCATTTAAAATCTGCAACTTAGCTTCCTTTGGCGGCACCTTACCAACCACCAAAAAGTTAAATTGCACGACTTCATTACCTGGATTGGGATATACCTTCCATTGGGTGGGAGCCGATGCATCTGCTACCCGGAACGTGATACGATAAGCGTTACCGGATGCATTTCCGACAGCATCACGGCCGGTTGCCAGAAGCTCATACCTACCAGCCGGAAGTTGCGTCAATTGATACGTGGCTATAAGCGATACAGGTGACGTTGCCGAGCCTGTTTTTGGTGTCAATGCGACAAATGGACAGGATTCACATTGTTTTATGGAAACCTGAATAGTAGCCAGGTTATCAATAGGCAATATATTCTCATCCATCAAATTGATTTGAATAGTAGGATCAGCCGAAACATAGTCGCCATTTTTAAGAACCCGATTATCAATCAATACCGACAGTACTGGGTTTGATTGATCAGGTAAGGCATTAATTGGGTAAACGCTGTTTCTCTGAATTTCCTGCCAATCGGCCAACTCGATTTGGACGACATTATTACCTTCACTAAGCTCGTCAATAACAGCATCACTATCAATCGTGAGTTCTAGTTGCGTTATCGAAAGCTCTT
This sequence comes from Spirosoma sp. KCTC 42546, assembly GCF_006965485.1. NCBI lineage: Bacteria > Pseudomonadati > Bacteroidota > Cytophagia > Cytophagales > Cytophagaceae > Spirosoma > Spirosoma sp. KCTC 42546. Next base: position 735,912 of record NZ_CP041360.1, on the reverse strand, counting down.
TTTTGATGGGGAATACCAATGTATCCCGACCCGACTTGATTTGAACGGTAACCCACTGAACACTTGTTTCATTAGTTGTATAGGTCTTTTTCAGTTGTACTGAAACCGTTTGCCCGGCAATATACCTTCCAACATTAGCCAGAATCAGATTAACGGTAAGTGAATCATTAGTGGCGATACTAGTTCCGGTTTTTCGTGCCTGGAGAAAAAGGCTTCGGGCTACGTAATCTGGTTTCGATAACGGAAATAGGTGCAGTGCAGGATCGCCTTGAAGAATAATTTGCTGCATATCGCTCCTCAATGTCAGATCGTTACTTTGCGATGACAGGTGTTGATTAACGCGTTGCTGCATTTCCCCTATTGTCTGGGTAAGGGTTGTGCTATCAGCAAATAGCTTCTGATACAGACTATAAATATACTGCTGGGTGCTATTGGGGTAACTCCAGAATGAGCCTGCCAGAACGGCAATCGCACCTTTGTCGGGCGTAATTAGCCAATCGGTACTGAGCGGGTCATATTTATAGAAAATATTATTGATGCTACAGCCATTAAAAAACAGGATAGGATACTTCCCTTTATTGTGGAAATTACTAGTTGGCGATGAGCAATAGCCAAAATTAAAGTCGAGGGTGTTTGAGGAGCCGTGACCCGTGTAGCTTATCATCGAAACTCCTTCGTTCACTTCAGCAGAAATATCAATAGCTTCGACTTCCTCGAAGGTTTTTTTGGAAATTGTTTTGACCTGCGCGCCCATATATGGGCCTTCTGCAATGGGACGAAGTTGCTCCATCAGGCTCTTCAAATAGGTAATCTCAGCTTTGTCATGGCCTCCGTTCAGATGCAACATTCGTTTTTGCCATTCATCTGGTACACTCTGTTCAAACTCCTTTACTTTGGCCAAATAGTTCAACGCCTGTTGATTAGTCGTTACATTGATACGACCGGTTGGCAGTGCCTGTACAAATTCGGGCAAACCAGTCAGGCCCATCGTTAGTAAAGCATCGGAACCAGGATACCCAAACGTGGGTACCAGATCCTCTGCTTCCGACGTTTTCAACACATCGGGAAAACTAATACCCCGGCCCAGCAGAAATAGATATTTACCACTCCCACCCGATAGCATATAATCAGCAAAGCGACGGATAGCAATGGGGCTTCGTTCCCCAAAATTAAATTGCTCGTAAATGGCCTTCGTTTCGATGACCAACGGCTTATAGCTGCCGCCAGCTACCGACGCCCGATAAGCTGCATACTGATTGGCCGATTCAAGCAACGAATTGTGTGTAACAATCAGATAGGTATACTCCTTGGGATTCAATATCGGGAATGTAACAACCGAAATGCCAGTTACTTTTTTGATTTCATTACTAACAAATAGCTGTTGCCCGGTTGCGGTATTGGGAACCACCAACTGATTTGTTTGACTGGTTATTTTGGCAATATTGTAGCGATCAGTTATGATATAGGTAATGTAATCCGGTCCCAAATCGCTAATCTGCACGACAGACTGGTTCATGGAGTTTGGTCGTAACGTAAAATATTTACTTCGCTGCCCATTCAGTGGAAAACTCTGTGGATAAACGACTTTAAAATACGTCATTGAGTACCAATCGTAATTGCCGGCTTTCAATGTCTGCGTTTTGAGTAAAACCGATTCGTTTTTTATTGTACTTTCGGGTAGAGCCAACTCTATTTTCTGAGGACTAAATGAGCCAAACGTAACTGTATCGAGTGGGCTGCCTTCATTTAGCGCGTACCAGAGCTGGTGGTTATTGAGCGATCGACCATTTAGCTGGAACTCAAGTGTGGGGTATACCTCATCGGTTTTGACCCGGTTTTTAAATGTCAGCCTGAATCTAGCTGCTGTGTCCGGAACAATATAGTGCCCGGTCCAGCCTTCGCCTTCCTCAAAATAGCTCTGCTGAACGGATGGGATTAAGCCAATCGAATTATTGAATGAATATTGCTCTGAATACGAAACAACCTGTTCCTCAAGGTGGTATTTCTCGGGATTCTGGTTTGTTGGATTAGCAGCGTAGGTTACGATACGTTTTCCGGCATGTTGCCCAACCGTGAGAAAATAGAACGTCTCGTCAGAAAATAAACTATGATAGGGATTAGCTCGCGTGGTGTGGTAGTAAACTAAACTGTCTTGCTCGCCTTTATTTTTTTCGGCATAAAACTCAATAAAATCTGTGGCGTCAAACCGATTGTCCAACTCACCGACTACCTCGATTGCCAGTTCGCGACCATGATGAAATAGCTGTAGATTTCTGGGATTTATCGCATCCAGGTTAAAACCGGCACTGACTAATTCAGCATAACTGATACGGTAAATGCCGGTTTCAGTGATGCTGATTTTCGCATAGGGTTGCAACGGAACAATCCATTCGTTACCATAACGCATTTGCGCCTGGCCAACGCAAGGAAATAGAAACAGAGTAAGTACAAGTAGAATCCCTCTCAAGCGCAGCAAGTATCTTATTTTACTGCGAAAGGTACATCGAAAAGATAATTAAGCCAATAGTGGCTTCACAACCTTTCCATGAACATCGGTCAGGCGATAACGTCGGCCCTGGCTTTTGAAGGTGAGCTTTTCATGGTCTACACCTAATAAATGCAGGATGGTAGCCTGAAAATCATGCACATGAACCGGCTCCTTAATGACGTTGTAGCCAAAATCGTCGGTTTCGCCGTAAACCATCCCTTTTTTAACACCAGCTCCCGCCATCCAGACCGAGAATGCTCGTGGGTGGTGGTCACGCCCATAATTATCACGGGTGAGCTTCCCCTGTGAGTAAGCACCCCGCCCGAACTCACCACCCCAAATCACAAGTGTATCATCAAGCAACCCACGCTGTTTGAGATCCATGATAAGAGCTGCCGATGGCTGGTCAACGCTTTTCGCCTGGGTTTTGATGTCGTTTGGTAAGTTGCCATGCTGATCCCAGCCCTGATGGTATAATTGGACAAACTTTACATCCTTTTCTACAAGCTTTCTGGCTAGCAGACAGTTGGCAGCAAACGTTCCCGGCTTGCGGCTATCGGGACCGTACATGTCGAAAATATAATTGGGTTCTTTCGAGATGTCGAGCGTTTCGGGGACGGACGTTTGCATTCGATAAGCCATTTCGTACTGCGCCATCCGACTGTTGATTTCGGGATCCAACACATGTTTGAACTGCTCCTGGTGCAATTTACCCAGATAGTCAAGCATTCTCCGACGGCTCGATTTGTCGATACCCGGCGGGTTGTTGAGGTAATAAACCGGATCTGGCCCCGACCGAAATACGACGCCCTGATGCACCGATGGCAGAAACCCATTACTCCAAAGTTTGGCATATAGGGGCTGATCGCCATCCCGTCCTTTGGACAGAAGCACCACAAAAGAAGGCAGATTCTGGTTATCTGATCCCAGGCCATAACTAACCCAGGAACCCATTGAAGGTCGGCCCGCTTGTTGACTTCCAGTCTGAAAGAACGTTACGGCCGGGTCGTGATTAATGGCTTCGGTATGTAGGGATCGAATAAACGTCAGGTCGCTGGCAATACCAGCTGTGTGAGGTAGCAGTTCGCTGATCCACATCTGGCTTGGTCCATACTGAGCAAATTTATACTTCGAGGCTGCCAGCGGGAAACGACTCTGCCCCGCACTCATGCCCGTCAGTCGCTGCCCATTACGTACCGATGCAGGTAAATCCTGTCCCCACATGGTTTCGAGCTTCGGCTTGTAGTCGAATAACTCCAACTGAGAAGGGGCACCGCTCTGAAACAAATAAATAACCCGCTTTACTTTCGGTGGAAAGTGTGGTTTCCCGACTGCCGGATTCTCTCCGGGCGTAGCGCCACCAAACAGATTAGTTGGATTCAGCAATGAGGCCAGGGCAATGGTGCCTAAGCCCGCGCTGGCCTGGCCCAGAAAATTCCGGCGGCTTAGCTGATCGTGAAGTTCATCCTGAATGTCCATTGTACTTGTATATGGTCATTAATGGCCATTGATCGTCATAAAATTGTCATTGGTTGGTCTACTACGCATGACGATCAATAACCATTAATGGCTATCTTTTTATTATCGCTTCGTCGAAATTCATTATGGTACTGGTCACTACAGTCCAGGCAGCTAATTCCACCGGATTAAGTTTAGTATCAACCGGATATTCTCCTACGGATAATAACTCTGCTGCCCGCTTCGGGTTTTGTTTAAAATCAGCCAGTTCTTCGGCGTACAGTTGCTGCATCAACGCCATTTCTTCTGAGCGAGCGGGGCGGCTAATGACAGCTTTAAAAAGCTCATTTATTACTGTTGCTCCTTTACTCCCTTCTTTCCTTCCTCCTTCTCTCTGCGCCAATACGCGGGCAGCCTCCACAAATTGCGGGTCATTTAGCGTAACCAGTGCCTGCAAAGGCGTACTCGTTTTCTGGCGTTTTACAATACACGTATGCCGCTCGGCCGCATCGAAATCAAGCATCATCGGTGCTGGAGACGAGCGTTTCCAGATCGTGTACATCGACCGACGGTATAAGCTATCGCCATGATCCTGTTCGTATTTTACTGCATTCCGGGTAGCCAGGGCTTCCCAGATACCCGATGGCTGGTAAGGCAGAACACTGGGGCCGCCGATGCGCTGCGTTAACAAACCACTTGCCGCCAATGCATTGTCACGCACCTGTTCCGCTGACATCCGGTAGCTCGGCCCTCGCGTTAAAAATAGATTTTCAGAATCGGCTTCCCGCGCGTTTTCAGGTACCGCCGATGCCTGCCGGTAGGTAGCCGACATAACAATCAGTTTATGCATGGCTTTCGCATTCCAGGCGTCAGCTGACCCTTTTTCACCTCGGAATTTAACGGCCAGATAGTCCAGCAGTTCGGGATGACTGGGCAACGCGCCCTGGTTACCAAAATCATCACTGTTTTTGGCTAATCCCTGGCCAAAATATTGCTGCCACATCCGGTTCACCATAACCCGGCTGAACAATGGATTTTCTGGGGCCAGAAGCCATTTCGCCAGACCAAGCCGGTTCTTCGGCGTATCCTCATCCATTGGATTCAGGCTATGCAAAACGGCGGGTGTTACCACTTCGGCAGGCGCATCGTAGGCGCCCCGTTTCAGCAGATGGGTTTCGCGCGGTACCGAGCGCTCTTCCATAATCATGAGCTGATCGGAGTTGGTGTAGAGCATAAGTTGGTCACCCCGCAATTTCATCGCTTTGGCATAATCGGCCCGATAAACCGGGTCCTGATTGGTCACGTAATAGGTATATAAGCCTGTCCGTTGGGCCGATGTACGATTGGCGACCGGAGTTTTAAGCGCAATAGCGAGCGCGTCTGGCTGACCAGCCAAAGCAGGCATTTCGAGCGGAGTCAGGCAGCGCTTGTAAATGCGCAGTTCATCTACGGCAAAATCTTTATAGAAATTGTCGTGCATTCGACCCACATAGAAATTGTGTTGTGCCCAGTGGGTTTTGTCTTTGCCGTATACCATACTGTGAATAAGGTGATCGGCAATCACTTTAGTACGGATAGGGTGTCCATTCAAGTACAGCGTAATCCCTTTCGCCTGACCAGTTCCATCGTAGGCAAACGCAACCTGAAACCACTGATGCACAGGGACTTTGTCAATCGTTTCGATATCTATAGCGTTGGCAGGCCAAACGTGGCTAAAGGCCAGTTTTAGTCGCCCATCCGCCAGTAAATCAAGTTGGTACCCACGCTGACCATCCATAGGGCCAGTTGTACGGCCCAGCAGCGTGAGTGCCATACCCGGCTTCGCCAGATTAAACCAGCTGCTAATGGTAAATGGCTCATTTTGCTCAAAAGCACCGAACTTGCTGGGCAATTCAATATAGCTATCGCCCGGTAAATAGCGCGCTTTCCCAAATCGGCCGGGCACCGAGTAAGGCACCTTATCAGGATCGCCACCTAAGCGAGCGGGCAAGGTATCATTCACCAAATTGGCGAAAGCGTTACGCGGGTCTTTCCAGAGCTCTTCTTTGGTTTTTGGTTTTGGCGCTTCTTTCTTTTCAGCTATCTTGACGTCAGGCTTTTTCAGCCTGGCTTTGGCTTCTTCCTCTTTCTTTTTTCGGGCGTCCTCCAGTTTCCGTTTCTCGTTCTGCTCTTTCACATACGCACCGACATCGGCCCGATCCGCTTCATCGAACGTGTAATGCGCCAACAACCCAGAATCTGACGAGGCTATTGAGTGAGTTGTTGCCAGCCACTGTCCGAAACGTTGTTGATAATCGGGGCGGTTCGGATTGAGTTTTTGTTCAAGCGGAGTAAGCTGTTCGCGGATAAACTTCAACTTGGCCTCTGTTTCCGGCTTAGTGAGCGTGATTGTTGGAGCCGCTTCACCATTGTAGGGAATTTGCCCGCGCTCATTGTTGCTATTGAAAAAGGCAAACAACGAATAGTAGTCTTTCTGGCTGATGGGGTCGTATTTATGGTCATGACAACGGGCACATTCTACCGTTAGCCCCAGCATAGCCTTGCCGAACGTGTTGGTTCGATCAGCCACATATTCTACCCGATATTCTTCGTCAACAATGCCACCCTCCTGGCTCTGCTGGTGATTCCGGTTGAAGGCCGTGGCAATGAGTTTCTCTTTCCAGTCGGCGGAAGCTTTCAGATTAGGCAGTAAGTCACCGGCCAATTGCCAGGTAATGAACCGATCAAACGACAGGTTGCAATTGTAGGCCCGAATCACCCAATCGCGGTAGGGCCAGATGGTACGTAAGCCATCATCCTGATACCCATGCGTATCGGCATAACGGGCCACATCGAGCCATTCAACCGCCTGACGTTCACCGTAATGAGGGCTCTTCAGCAATCGATTGACTACTTTTTCGTAGGCATTCGGGGATTTATCGGCCAGAAACGCATCGACTTCGGCGGGTGTTGGCGGCAAACCTGTTAAGTCCAGACTAACCCGACGAAGTAAGGTCGTTTTATCGGCTTCGGGGGCGTGGGATAAGCCTTTGGCTTCCTGCTTGGCCAGAACAAATCGGTCGATGTCATTCTTTACCCACTGCTCGTCTTTCACCTTCGGAATCTCCGGCAGGACTGGGGCAATAAGCGACCAATGTTCTTTATATTCTGCCCCCTGCTCAACCCAGCGAATGAGCATCGCTTTTTCTTCTGTCGTTAAGCTCAGATTAGATTTCGGCGTTGGCATCATCACATCGGGGTCGGTGCTGATGATTCGGTTAACCAGTTCACTCTTGGCTAAATTACCCGGTACTATGGCCGTATGACCACTTTTAGCCAACGCTTCATAAGCCCCCTCGGGCGTATCTAAACGTAAACCTGCCTGTTGTTTAGCTTTATCAGGACCATGACAGGCAAAACAACGATCCGACAGAATCGGCTTGACGTGCAGGTTGTAATCAACTTTTTCGGGCAGGGTTGCCTCAATAGCGACAATTTCCGCCGGTTTTTCGACAGAACTCTGACAGGCCGTTAACCAAACAGACGCGCCAAACAGACCCGCTGTTGTACTAAGCAGAACGTATCGAAACCGTATGTCAGACCAGATGTGCATATATAAGCCTCCGACGGAGGAACTGATTGACAATAAAATGACTCTACAAAAATAACGCGCAAATGCCCATAAAAATCATACTATATTTTCGCGTTGTCAGCCTATTTTACCAGTTAATCAATATTATGTCGGGTTTGAGAACTCGACATCATTTATAACCTACTTTCAATGAAAGTATCACTTCTTGGCCTCCCCAAGCTTTGCTTCGGGCGAGGCTGCTTTGGCAAATTCGGCAGCGGCTTTCTCCGTGATACCGCCAATAACCTCAAGTTTGGGAATGGCTTTTTTCAGGTTTACAATGCCCTGTTCCGTGACTTTGGTTTGCCAGAGATAAATAGCCTTAAGATTTTTCAGCGTTGCCAGATCAACCAGACCGGCATCCGTTATGCTAGTACCATAGAGGTTCAAATATTCCAGATTATCCAGCCCTTTGAGTTGTTTTAAGCCCGCATCGGTCACGTTCGTTTGTTCCAGATGCAGTTTTTGAAGGTTTTTAAGTTTGGCTACCTGGGTCAACGTTGCATCTGAGACTTCCGTATCTCCTAATTTTAACCAGACAATCTGAGTACTCAGTTTAGGCAGCAATTGGGCCTGTGTATCATTGAAGGTACGGGCATTCACTGCGCTCACTTCCAGTTGGTTCTGCTCTTTTGAGAGCGGCAATACGAGTAAGCCCGCTTTCTTCAATTCGTCAATTACTTTCGGGTCGGCGGCTGCTACTTTCATGGTCAACACCGGTGATTCGGGCGAAGGGCCGGTTGTGGCAACATTGGCACCTGTATTAACTGGCCCACCACCGGTTAGGGAGGCCAATACGGGTCGAATTGCATCATTGACTTGTACGTCTGAGACTTTTTTATCGAAAGGAGCGCCCTGATCAATCCACCAGGTCAGTAACGCAATCTGGCCTTCCTGTAATTGGGTTTTACCTTTAGGCGGCATATGATGGTCATCGTCTTCGGGCAACAGACAGACTTTTATCAGGTCGCTGGCTGTGCCTTTTCCTGCCACGAATACCGGACCATCTTCCGAGCCTTTCTTAATCATTCCAGGTGTATCTAACCGTAACCCCGCTTTCGATTTATTGGCGTTATGGCACTGTACGCAGCGGCTATGCAGAATTGGGTTGATTATCTGCTGATACACCATTGCCTGATTTACGTCGGTAATCGGTTCAACTTTTAATTCTGGCAATTTAGGTGGTACACCCGCTAGCGTTCGGATTGGCCCCGGCATGTATTGGGTCAGGTAATCCGCCCCGTGTGTCAGGTTGCCTCCAAGATGGCCAGTCGACAGTAATAGGAGCAGGGAGATGCCCAGCGCAGGCAAATAAAGAAGCTGTGAAAAAGGAAAAATCCGACCCAGATTCTCTGATTTAACCGCCCACGCCAGCCAGGCAAAAACAGCCACGCCAATACCCTGCCACTGGTGTGAACTGAGCGTATCTTCCTCATAGCCGCCCCCCTGCGATAACATAAAGCCAAACACGCAAGCAAGTGTAGCACTCACCGCCGACCAGAATAAAATCAGGGTAATTGTATGCGGACTAACCGAGTTGCGCCGGGTCAGTCGATCCAGTTCGAGCAGACCGGCAATTAGCAGAAAGCCAATCGGTAAGTGAACAATGAGCGGATGAAAGTGCCCAAAAAACAAAACCCAATCAGATGGTTGCGCAGCGGCCTGTACTAAAATAAACTTATTCATAATCAGGGTATACTCTTAGGCAACGCGCTCTAATTTAATAGGATATGTTTTTTTAGAAGCCCATTGCGCCACGTAAATGCTATCGTCCTGGTCAATCAGCACGTCGTGCGGATGCAGAAACGTGCTTAGGCTTCGATCTTTGCGCTGCTCGCCCAGTTTATCGTCCTGATAAACGGGAGCCGTACCACCCGGTGTTGAAACGACTCTGTCATTTTTATCCAGAATGGTGATATAGCCCGAATCAGGATACGAATCGGAAGTGCTGCGAAACACAGCTCCGTAAATGTTATCCCCATGAATAACCGGACGGCAGATGTAGGAACCTGGCAACGCAATGGTCGATACATATTTGCCATCTAACGTAAAGCGTTTCAGGGCATTATGTCGCCGATCCGTAATTAGCAGGGTAGGGTTAGCCGCCACGCGACGGTCAACGGTAATGCCATGACAGCAATCGAAGGTTTCGTTCGTCTCCCCTTTTCCACCCCAATAGCGAATGAGCTTACCGGATTTATCAAACTGTGTCACATAATTCAGTCCATATCCATCCACCACATAAATATCGCCGTTGGTCGGATTGATTGCCGTTTCGGTTGGTTTGAACTGGGTTGGGTAATCATATTTACCCGTTTCCCTGGGGTACTCGATTTTCATCAGTTCACGACCTTTCAAATCGGTTTTTATGACCTGATGACGATCCGTGTCGCAGATAAGCAGGTATTGGTCATTACCTTCTCCACCGAGCGTCAGGCCATGACCTCCGGGATAATCGTGCCCCCATGTTTCGAGCAATTTGCCCGATTTATCGTATACGAGAATATTGTTTTTTGTCTCGTTTGTCAGCAGAATAATTCGTCCTTTGGCATCCTGCACCATCTCATGGCAATCATTGACTGGATTTTTACCAGCATCCAACACCCCCCATCCCGGTACAACGCGGTACTTGAATCCATTGTGACCAAGAATGTCTGGTTCCAGGCCTGCTTTGTATGATTTCGCGGATAAACTGGCAGGAACCGCAATTCCAGCCACTGTAATCAATGAGGTTTGCCGCACGAACGACCGGCGCGATAAGAAAGAAGCCATATTCTATTGTAGCGTTTACTAAAAAAGAGAAGAATGAGTAAACTTTACTGCAACTGACTATACGTAACATAAGAGAAAAGATACTATCCAGACCTAATTTTATGTTCACAAAAAAGCGAAGTCCTGACAGCCGACTACAAAATCGACGATCAGGACTTCGCCTTCTCAACTTATTACTTAAGCTTATTCCTGGCCTGGATCGCTCTTTTCGCCAGCAGGGCCACCGTTACCGCGCCCCCTTCCCATACGGCCACGCATAGCCTCGAACTTGGTGAACTGATCGGGGGTCAGAATGCCTTTCAGCTTCGTTTTAAAGTCGTCCGCATTTGCTTTCAGTGCCTGACTCTTTGTCTTATTATCGTCAGTACCTTTCTGAATGGCATCTACTTTCTGCGCCCGCGCTAAGGTCAGATCATACACTTTTTTAGAGGTAGCTTCGTCCAGGCCCAGCTGTTTCGTCATCTGGTCGGTCATCCGTTGCGCCCGCGTAGTCGGGTCACCCGCCTGATATTGTTGCATACCCCGGCTCCTGCCCATACGCTGACCCGTTTGAGCCGGGTCATCGGGGGTTGCGGTTTGCTGCGCTAAAAGCGGGAATGAGAATAGAGTGAGCAGTAAGCCGCCCAACGCAATTAAGTTCTTAAACATGATCGTGCTAATTAAATACGATCATAAGACGGACAATAGCGCCAACGGTTTAATCGTCACCCTCTATTTAATAACATCTTAATTGCCAGAATGGGCATCAGAAATTGGTGATCAACCGTGCAATCTGCTCAAGTCCAACTACATCGATCTCACTAAAGTCGTTCAATTGATCACTGTCTACGTCCAGCACCATTGTAACATTCCCGGCCTGATCGAACACTGGAACAACAACCTCCGACTTTGAGGCCGAGCTACAGGCAATATGCCCCGGAAACTGCTCAACATCAGGCACGAGGATGGTCTCTTTTCGGGTGTAGGCAGTTCCACAAACGCCTTTCTCGAATGCAATACGTGTGCAGGCAATTGGACCCTGAAATGGCCCTAAAACCAATTGATCATCTTTTTTGAGATAGAAACCCACCCAGAAAAATCCAAAAGCTTCTTTCAATGCAGCAGCAATGTTGGCCAGATTGGCCACAAGGTCTGGCTCGCCCTCAACAAGAGCGGCTATCTGCGGAATCAGGCTATCATAAATAGCCTGACGGCTTTCTGTCTGGGGGATGATGAGTGTTTCAGCCATGTATGGAATTACGAGGTACGATTGATGCTTTAAAATATGTATTGATTTATAAATCGTAAACCATAATTCGTATATCGTAATTCCTTTAGTTCCGCGTAAAAAACTGAATTAGCACAATACTTACGGTCGTGAAAAGCGTACTGGCGGCTACCCGAATAAGGGTTGGAATAATAAGGGTAAGGCTACTGGCTTCAATGAAAAATAAAGCGGTATGATGAATAAAAGCCAGCACAAACACATACCGAAAAAATGCTCCTGTCCCCAGTTCTTTAAGTGAAAACTCAATTCTTGATTCAAGTCCCGGCACGTCGATCTGCGCCCGCACAATCAGGGGTCGACAGTACGCCATTAACACCGTTGCGGCTGCGTGCATGCCAAGCGTGTTGTAAAACGTATCGACGATTATGCCCGTAACAAACGCAATAAGTAACAACCAGGTCAGGCTGGTTTCGTTTGGTAGTAGCAGAATGCAGGCAATGTAGACGAAGCAGAACGCATAATCGAACAGCACCAGATTCCGAACCAGCAGAATTTGCAGGACCAGATACAGTAAAAAAAGCAGGGATGTTGATACGATTTCGCGAAAAGTCATTTTTAAGTGAGTCGGTAAATTGGCAAGTCAGTAAGTGGCTGACGCGCAAGAACTATATTTGTCAGCCACTTACCGATTTACCAACTTACCGACTATTTCTCCGTTTCAATTTGTTTTTCTAATTGGTCTTGCTGGCCTTGTAATCGGTTTTCTACTACGTACACAAACGACAGATTACTGAAATTCGTAGCCAGATTCAGCGTAATATCGTGGAAGGTCTGGTTCTGCTGAACTCCTACAGACCGAACTCGTCCAACCAGAATTCCTGGTGGGAAAGTCGAATTATGTTCTGAAGTCACGACCGAATCCCCCTTACTGACAGGCTTATAGCGTGGAATGGCATCTAATTTCATCAGATGTGGGTCTACGCCATCCCACTTGGCCGAACCAATTTCACCGGCTTTCACCAGTTGTGAAGATATCATATACTCCGAATGCAAGATGGATGTGATAACCGAAAAATGCTGGTTACAAATCTTTACTTTACCGACTACCCCCGTTGGCGAAATGACCCCCATGCCCGGCCGGATGCCATCATCGGTACCTTTATCAATAGTGATATAGTTGTTGGCAAACTGCGTTGTGTTATTTACCACCTTCGCTACAGTAAACTTAAATCGGTCGGCAAAGGCAGAGTCGGCCCGATATTCCGCAGGAGCAGCGGGTTTGCTTTGGAGTAATTTTGTGAGCCGAGCGTTGAGTTGCTGGTTTTCCAGCGCCAGATCGGCATTTACCTGACGCAAACTGGCGTATTGATTAGCCGCATTCGACCATGCCAGCACCTGAGCCGCGTACCGGTTCGAGGTGTTGAAAAAAGTGGCGCTCCAGTAATTGCTTGTATTGATAATGAAGTAGAAACAAAGCACTTCAAGCAACACAAACAAAATGAAGTTCCGGCTTCGAATAAAAAAATCGACTAACTCTCCCATAGTAAACTGTGTAGCCTGGACGTCTACGTCCGGGTGTAGCCTATTGATCTACATCCGGACGTAGACGTCCAGGCTACACAAAAATACTTTAACTAATCAGTACAGACCGATACATTTCCAGATTCTTGATTACCTCGCCCGTACCTTTTACAACGGCCTTGAGCGGATCATCGGCAACGTGAATCGGCAACTTGGTTTTAGCACCCAGACGTTTATCGAGACCATGCAATAAAGCTCCCCCGCCTGTCAGGTGAATCCCGTTGGTGTAAATATCGGCCGATAACTCCGGTGGCGAAATTTCGAGGGCCTTCATGGTAGCCTCTTCAATTTTCGAGATGGATTTGTCGAGCGCATAGGCAATTTCGCTGTAGGTAACCTTGATTTCTTTCGGAATACCGGTCATCAAATCGCGACCCCGGATTTCGTAATCAGCCGGTGGGTTGTCGAGTTCGGGAAGAGCCGAACCAACTTCCATTTTGATCTGCTCAGCCGAACGCTCACCAATAAGCAGGTTATGCTCCCGACGCATATAATCCACGATATCGCGGGTAAACACATCGCCCGCAATACGAATCGACTGTTCGCAGACAATACCCGACAAAGCAATTACCGCAATCTCGGTTGTTCCTCCTCCAATGTCCACGATCATGGTTCCATTAGGTTGGGTTATATCAATGCCAATGCCAATAGCGGCTGCAATAGGTTCGTGAACCATATATACCTCTTTGGCTCCGGCGTGTTCGGCAGAATCTTTAACGGCCCGCTTTTCTACTTCTGTAATACCCGATGGAATACAAATAACCATCCGGTGCGATGGAGAGAACAGCTTGCTGCCCGTATCAATCATTTTAATCATGCCCCGAATCATCAGTTCGGCGGCCGTAAAGTCAGCAATCACACCATCCTTCAACGGGCGAATTGTCTTGATGTTTTCATTGGTCTTTTCGTGCATTTGCATGGCCTTATGACCAATGGCCAGCACCTTACCGCTGACTTTGTCCATTGCAATAATTGAAGGCTCATCTACCACAATCCGATCCTTGTGAATAATCAAGGTATTCGCCGTGCCCAGGTCAATAGCAATGTCGCTGGTTAAAAAATTGAAAAGTCCCATTATAGGTTGGCGCAGAACGCCTTATTACAAATACTGTTTATTGAAAGGTGTGCAAAAATATAGATTATTCAAGAGAATGTCTTCAATGAATAATGGATAATGTGAAATGAATAATGGTAAAACCGTTCTACCAGCTCCTATCCCCATTTTGTAGTATTCATTCTTCATTATACATTACTTTTGCACCATTATGGGAATTCGTTCAATTGTCAGTAAGCCTTTGGCAAAGTGGGTTGTCGAGCGTCAGCAAACCTGGATGTACCAGCCCGCCGAGGCTCAACAACGCTGGTTTCGGCAGTTGATCGACGGCGGTCGTACTACCGTTTTTGGCCGCGACCACCGGTTTAAGGATATTCAGACAATCGAAGAATTTCGGCAGGCCGTGCCCGTTCGTGATTACGAAGATCTAAAGCCCTACATCGAGCAAATTCTGCATGGCGAATCTGATATTCTCTGGAAAGGGAAACCGCTTTATTTTGCTAAAACCTCGGGTACAACGTCCGGCACTAAGTACATTCCGATCTCTCAGGAATCCATCCCCAACCACATTAACTCAGCCAGGGATGCCCTGCTGAATTACATTAACGAAACAGGAAACAGTGCCTTTCTGGACAAGAAATTAATCTTTCTGTCTGGCAGTCCCGAACTCACCCAGAAAGCCGGCATCAACATCGGGCGGCTATCAGGCATTGCTAACCACCACGTACCCGCTTATCTGCGCACGAACCAGTTGCCTAGTTACGAAACCAACGTCATCGACGATTGGGAGACCAAACTGGAGCGGATCATAGACGAGACCCTGCCGCAACCGATGTCGCTCATTTCGGGGATTCCACCCTGGGTGCAGATGTACTTCGACCGAATTCAGGAACGTACGGGCAAGTTGATTAAAGATGTTTTCCCTGATTTCTCGGTGTTCGTGTACGGGGGCGTCAACTTTGAGCCGTACCGGGCCAAGTTATTCGAGAGCATTGGCAAACGCGTTGATTCGATTGAGACGTATCCAGCTTCCGAAGGCTTCATTGCGTTTCAAGACAGCCAGACTGAAGAAGGCTTATTGATGTTGTTAGACAGCGGCATCTTTTTTGAGTTCATTGCCGCCGACGACTATTTTACTGAAAACCCGCGCCGATACACCATTGATGAAGTGGAGCTAGGCAAAAACTACGCGGTCATTATCAACAACAACGCTGGCCTGTGGGGGTACTCCCTCGGCGACACCGTGAAGTTTGTATCGCGGGAGCCGTACCGTTTGCTGGTAACGGGCCGGATCAAGCATTTCATTTCGGCCTTTGGCGAGCACGTCATTGGTGAAGAGGTGGAGAAGGCGCTCAAAGACGCAATGGAAAAACACCCCGAAACCGAAGTCGTTGAGTTCACCGTTGCGCCCATGGTCAGCCCAAAAGAAGGCTTGCCGTATCACGAATGGCTCATTGAGTTCGCCACGCCCCCAAACGATCTGGTTGCCTTTGCCCGCGATGTAGACAACCGGCTAATTAAACTGAACGTATATTACGATGACCTGATTACAGGCTCTATCCTGCAACCATTAAAACTGACGAGCTTGCCACGTGGGGCCTTTCAGCGGTATATGAAATCGCAGGGAAAGCTAGGCGGGCAGAATAAAGTACCTCGTTTGGCCAATGACCGGAAAATTGCAGATGGGTTGTTGGAAGTAATGCATAATGTGTAATGGATAACGTAGAATGAAAATAACCGGCGTCGATATTGGCGAGTACCGCCAGTTCAAGAATATAAAGTTTGATTTTACGTACCCTGCAGACTATCACGACAAAGCCAAAGTCGGAAAGCCATTGGAGAAGGTGTGTTTTATTGGTCAGAGTGGGACTGGGAAGACTACGTTGTTGAATGTAATTTGGGATTTTTTTAGACTGATTGAAGATAGCCATCTGGCAATAAACAACCGGGAGGTTATTCATAATAATTGGGCGGATTTTGACATCCTTTATAATCCAATCTCTATACAGATAGAAAGTCAAGGAACTAGTGTTTCTTACCAGACAGAAGACTTAAGCAAATACGATAATCATAGACAAGTAAGATTAGGTATTTTAATGAAGTGGCTCGAAAAAAATGGACTTGTAGACACTATTAATACTACGAATAAGGCATGTCTGTTCATTAAAGAATCCATTGCTCGCGAAGCAGATGCATTCCTGTTTGACCAGAAAGACCAGCCACAAACTTTTTCAGATTTCGTAAAGACAGATACACAAATCGAAAAAGAAAAGGTAGCTCACGACGAACGTATCAATGCAGCTGGCTCTAAAAAAGTGGTTTCGTTAGGGGATATGCAGTCCATATCTACCTGGCAATATTTACTTAAAGCAATTAATCAATACGACGAAGATACTGTACAGCAGATCACAAAAATTATCCAAAGTACCCCAAAAAGCAAGGTAACAGAGGAACTTCAGAAGTGGGTAATTTCCGATCCCCGCATCGAATTAGCAGAAAAATGCCTCAATCCCATTTTAGATAAGTTTCATCTAGAGGTAAATGTTGGGGAGAAGGGCAAAGCCCCAATTGCTATTCATACAAAGAAGGATGTTAAAATCCCTAGTTCAAATCTTAGTACTGGCACTCGTCAATTTCTAGCTACGGCCATTCCTGTATATAAGTTTGATACAAACGGAACAGTAATACTCTTTGACGAGCCTGAACGTTCCTTATTTCCAGATATTCAGCGTATTTTAGTAAAGTACTACACTGACCTCGCCCCTGAAGCCCAATTCTTTTTCGCCACACATTCTCCCATCATCGCATCAGCTTTCGAGCCGTGCGAGAGGTTCATTTTGTATTTTAACGAAAATGGCGAAGTAAATTTTCACAGAGGAATTGCTCCTATTGGTGATGACCCAAATGATATTTTGAGCGAGGATTTCAGAATGGAAGAATTAATGCTACAACCGGGCTTAGATGCTTATGAACGTTATAGGAATTTATTTGTAGAGATAAAAAACGAAAAAGATCCCGAGCGGCAGAAAGAGCTAATAGTTGAGCAGGCAAAACTAGGCGATCAATACAAATTTTAATCAGCATGCGACGTATTATAAAATCGGCTGATTCGAAAATTATTGAACGAAAATTAGCGTACAAAGACGGAGACAATGGTGAGTTGCGGCAACTTCTGGCAAAAGAACAATGTAGCATCTGTGCCTACACTGAAACCTATCTTGCTTCATCAGACGACGCCCATATTGAACACTTTAATCCGACGCTTAAAAACACGGATGTTGACGATTACACAAATTGGTTTCTGGTCAAAAGTCTTTGGAATATCAGAAAATCAACTAAGTGGGCTGAACCTATACTTCATCCTACCGCGGAGGACTTAGAAAAACGAGTTTTATATTTTGATGGGAATTATGTTGCCGCTGATCCGAATGATATTGAAGCCGACAATCTGATACGACTATTAGACCTGGACAATGCCAGGTTAGCTGATCAACGTAAACGATATGTTAGGTCAAAAAAACAGCAGATTGCCAATCTTGATCAATCTGCACAAGCCTATTTTGACGAACTTATGATTGAATACCCCGAAGGCGTTTACTTCATCCGCGCCCTCGAAGAAGAACTGAATGTGAAAGTCAATTTTGACTTGGTAAAAACTACATGACTGAACCTAAAAAACGCCATATCGCCATCCTCGGCTCGACCGGCTCCATTGGAACGCAGGCCGTCGATGTGATTAAAGCCCACCCCGACCAGTTTCAGGTTGAGGTACTGACAACGAACAACAACGCCGAATTACTCATTCAGCAGGCCATCGACCTGAAACCCAACGTCGTTGTCATCTGTAATGAAGATCGCTACGATCAGGTTTTCTCGGCCCTCGACCCACTCGATATTAAAGTCTACGCGGGTGCAAAATCGATTGCCTCCGTCGTGCAGATGGATACAATCGATATGGTGCTGACCGCCATGGTTGGCTATGCAGGCTTGCTTCCAACCATCAAGGCCATTGAAGCGGGAAAATCCATCGCGCTGGCTAACAAGGAAACGTTGGTTGTCGCGGGCGAACTCATCACCCAACTTGCCGCCCGGAAAGCGGTGAATATCTACCCGGTCGATTCCGAACACTCGGCTATTTTTCAGTGCCTGGTGGGCGAGTTTCACAATCCCATTGAGAAAATCATCCTGACAGCGTCGGGTGGCCCATTTCGGGGGAAATCACGGGAGTTTTTATCGACGGTGACGAAGGCGCAGGCGCTCAAGCATCCCAACTGGACAATGGGGGCTAAAATTACTATCGATTCGGCTACGCTAATGAATAAGGGGCTTGAAGTCATCGAGGCTAAATGGTTGTTTGGTCTTCGCTCCGATCAGATCGACGTGATTGTCCATCCACAAAGCATCATTCATTCCTTAGTGCAGTTTGAGGACGGAAGTCTAAAAGCACAAATGGGGCTACCTGATATGCGCCTGCCGATTCAATTTGCCTTGGGGTATCCAAATCGGTTGAAGTCGGATTTTCCACGGTTCAACTTCATGGATTATCCGTCCCTCACATTTGAGCAACCCGACCTCGAAACGTTTCGTAATTTACAGCTTGCTTTTGATGCCCTTGACCAAGGTGGCAATGCAGCCTGCATTATTAATGCGGCTAATGAAGTAGCCGTAGATGCCTTTCTGCATGACCAAATCGGCTTTCTGGAAATCTCGGAGATCATTGAAGGCTGTTTAGCCAAAGCTACCTTTGTGCAAATCCCAACTTACGATGACTACGTAAGCACAGATCAGGAAACCCGCAGGCTGGCCATGGAGCGAATTAAAAGTTTGGTTTAGCTGTTTGTACGGTATCAATAAAGCACAGCGTTTATATTCACGTGGATTGCTGACCTTTGATGTAATTCACTGCAAATTCCAGTGCATTCATCGATGCGCAGTTCGAATAACTCTTGACTTTTTATGAAAGAACTTGTGTTTCAGGTTGAGCCAGACGAAGATGGTGGCTATGTTGCCAGGACAAAATTGGCAAGTGGCTCAATTATCACGCAAGGTGATACGTTGGATGAATTAAAGCTAATGATTAAAGACGCTGTTTCGGGCTATTTTTCCGATAAACCAGATGAATTACCTCAAACCATCCGGCTTCAGGTTAATGAAGTCTTCGCATTAGCCTGAGTTGGATGAAATTACCGCGTGACCTTAATGGGACTGATTTAGCTAAGCGTCTGGAGCGTTATGGCTATCAGTTTCATCATTAAACAGGGAGTCATATCATTATCAGAACTCAGCAGAACGGCGAACATACACTTAGTATTCCCCAGCATAAGCCCTTGAAAATTGGAACGCTGAATAGTATAGTGAGCGATATGGCTGAGCATCTGGGCATTGATAAACAACTAGTAATCGAGCGATTATTAAGTCGCAAATAATGAACTCAAGACAAATCAAATGGAAATTTTAGTAATGGCAGGGCAGCTCATTTTGGGTCTGTCAATTTTAGTTGGATTACACGAATTGGGGCACCTGTTGGCTGCCAAGGCCTTTGGGATGCGCGTAGAACAGTATTTTATTGGCTTTCCTCCTAAAGTCTGGAGTATTAAACGGGGTGAAACCGAATATGGTATCGGCGCTATTCCGCTGGGTGGCTTTGTAAAAATTTCGGGCATGATCGACGAGTCGCTCGACACAGCCCACGTCAATGCTGAGCCCCAACCGTATGAGTTCAGAGCGAAGCCAGCCTGGCAGCGGCTGGTCGTCATGCTGGGCGGCATTATCGTCAACGTTATTGTAGGCATCCTGATTTTCGTCATCCTAGCCTATAAAAACGGGAATACCTATCTGGCAGCCAAAGACGCTAAATACGGTATTGTAGCCTACGACCTGGCAAAAGGTATTGGCTTACAGACCGGCGATAAGATTCTCAAAGTCAACGGAAAAGAAATTACCGACTTCAATGAAGTCCGTAGCTCAGATGTGTTTTTAGGCAACAATAGCTCCTATACCATTGAGCGAAACGGGAAGCAGATGGACATCTATATCCCCAATAATTTTGTGGACAAGCTGGCCGACAAAAAAGCCGCCGGGCAATTTATTGAACCCATTGAACCCTTCAAAGTTGCCGAGTTAGTACCGGGTCAACCCGCTGGCAAGGCAGGCCTGAAAGCAGGCGATGTG
Organism: Spirosoma sp. KCTC 42546; assembly: GCF_006965485.1. Classification (NCBI taxonomy): domain Bacteria; kingdom Pseudomonadati; phylum Bacteroidota; class Cytophagia; order Cytophagales; family Cytophagaceae; genus Spirosoma; species Spirosoma sp. KCTC 42546. Next base: position 715,571 of record NZ_CP041360.1, on the reverse strand, counting down.
ATCACCAGCATCAATGGCAAACCCATCCAATTCTATCACGAGTTTACAGAGATCGTAAAACCGCTTAAAAACAAACCCATAACCCTTAGCATTAATCGGAACGGCAAGCTCGATACGCTCAAGATGACGACTACGGCCGAGGGAACGATTGGTTTTTATCCTGAGTTTCTGCTGCCCTTCACCAAGCAGGACTATACCTTTGGTGAAGCCCTAAGCGTGGGTACAGCGAAGGCGTTTCAGGTGGTGTTCGATAACATTAAAGGATTCGGTAAAATTTTCCGGGGAGAGGTATCGGCCTCTAAAGCCCTAAGTGGCCCAATTGGTATCGCTCAGAATCTATTCGGCGGCATTTGGGTTTGGGACCGTTTCTGGACGGTTACCGGCTTACTCTCGATGGCGCTTGCCTTTATGAACGCCCTACCGATCCCAGCCCTCGACGGTGGCCACGCAACCATTTTGGGTTATGAGATTATTTCGGGTCGTAAGCCATCAGATCGCTTTCTGGAAGGTGCCCAAAAAGTGGGTATGGTTATTTTACTTGGCTTAATGGCCTTCGCCATTTTCAATGATGTATTCAAGGCTGTTTTTTAATAGTTTGTTAAAACGCAAAGGCGCGAAGACAAGCGCAAAGAACGCGAAGAGAACCATAGCGTTCTTTGCGTATTCTTTGCGCCTTTGCGTTTTAATAATCATTTCGACAGCCAGTCGGTCGGCGCACGAATTTCATGCCAGTGTGACCCAGATGCAGTACAATGCGAAAGATCGAGTCTTCGAAATTAGTGTTCGGATCTTCACCGATGATTTTGAGAAAGCACTTTCAGCCGCATCAAACAGTAAAATTAATTTAGATGGCCCACCCGCTAAACACGATCCTCTAATCGAGAAATACATACAGGCCCATTTCTCGTATGTATCCCCACAGAAGCAGACGAAACCGGTCAAATACGTTGGTCACGAAGTAGAAGCGGATGCAAACTGGCTCTACCTGGAAATGCCTTATACAGAGCCTTTTAAAGGTGGATTATTGAAGCAAAACGTGCTGATGGAGCTATTTGACGACCAGGTAAACATGGTTAATGTGCAGTATCAGGGACAGAAAAAAACGTTCGTTTTCCGTAAAAATCAGCCTGTTCAGGACATTTCGTTCGATTAATAAATTTCTGTGACATTAACCTTCCTAAATAGTTAGTTTTGTAATAGTAACAATTAGTCCGTCAATTCGTCATAAGTATACGATTGGCACGACGCTTGCAACTACCTCATTTCCCTTGCCTTTCCTTACAGTTTAGGAACCAACCCAATATTGAATGCTGCCAGACTGGCAGTGTATGTATGAATTCACAAAAAGAATTTGCGACCCGTTTACTGTTGGCCGATTTTGATTCGGATAATTTAGAAATTGTGCCTCTCGGATCACCTGAAGGGTTAGATGAAGACTATGAGTTACCGGCAAACCTTCCCATTCTTCCGGTTCGCAATACAGTGTTGTTTCCAGGTATGGTAATTCCCGTCACGGTAGGGCGGGCAAAGTCGATTCGGCTGGTAAAAAAAGCCTATAAAGGCAACCGAATTATTGGTGTAACGGCACAGCTTAATCAACAGAAAGACGAACCCACCGCCGATGACCTGTACCGGTTCGGAACGGTGGCCTATATTATTAAAATGATTACCCTGCCTGATGGCAATATCACCATTATTATTCAGGGAAAGAAGCGCTTTGAAATTCAGCAAATCACTCAGGAAGAACCGTTTATAACGGCGCAGGTTCGTCAGATTGACGACGCCTTCCCGAGCGTTAATAAAAAAGAAGGAAAAGCAATGCTGCAATCGCTGAAAGATGCAGCTTATAAGATCCTCCGTCTTAACCCCGAAATTCCACAGGAAGCCCGGATTGCTTTAGATAATATAGAAAGTTCGACCTTTTTGCTACATTTCCTGTCATCGAACATCAATGCTGATGTAGCTGATAAACAGCGCCTTCTGGAATTGACCGATGGAAGCCAGCAGGCAAGCTTACTGCTCGAATACATGCTTCGTGAAGTGCAATTGCTGGAACTGAAACGCGAAATTCAGTCAAAAGCCTCGTCAGATCTCGACCAGCAGCAACGCGACTACTACCTGCGTCAGCAGATGAAAGTCCTGCAGGATGAGCTTGGTATGGACAACCCCGACCGTGAGATTGATGAACTGCGCATGAAAGCTGATAAAAAGAAATGGCCTACCGAAGTTCGGAGTCATTTCGATAAAGAGCTTAACAAGTTGCAGCGTATCAACCCGATGGCGCCGGAATATCCGGTGACGATGAATTACGTCGAGCTGATGGTTGATCTACCCTGGAACGAGTTCACCAAAGATAATTTCGACCTGAAGCGCGCCCAGAAAATTCTGGATGGTGACCACTTTGGCCTGGAAAAAGTGAAAGAACGGATCATTGAGTACTTAGCCGTTCTGAAACTTAAAAACGATATGAAGGCCCCAATCCTGTGCCTTTACGGCCCTCCGGGTGTGGGTAAAACCTCATTGGGTAAGTCGGTGGCAAAGGCCCTGGGCCGAAAATATAGCCGCATGGCACTAGGTGGCGTTCACGATGAAGCCGAAATTCGGGGTCACCGTAAAACGTACATCGGGGCTATGCCGGGTAAGATTATCCAGAATATCCGTAAATGTGGGACAGCCAATCCAGTTTTTATTCTGGATGAGATCGATAAGGTAAGTTCTGATTTCCGGGGCGATCCATCTTCAGCTTTGCTCGAAGTACTGGATCCAGAGCAGAACTCAACCTTCATGGACAATTACCTCGAAACCGAGTTCGATCTCTCGCGGGTATTGTTCATTGCAACGGCTAACTCACTTGATACCATTCACCCCGCCCTGCGCGACCGGATGGAGATCATCGATATTGCAGGCTATACGGTTGAAGAAAAAGTGCAGATTGCCAAAAAGTACCTAGTTCCAAAACAGCGGAAAGATCACGGACTGAAGCCTAAAGATTTAGTGATTGAAGATAAAGCTATTCTTCGCATCATTGAAGGCTATACTCGGGAGTCAGGTGTACGGAATCTGGAGCAGAAAATTGGCGCACTCATCAGAAAAATAGCCAAATCCATTGCGATGGAGGAGGACTATAACCATACGGTTAAAGCGACCGATATTTCTAAAATGCTCGGTGCCGAGATTTTTGATAAGGAACTCTACGCCGATGACGATATCGCTGGCATAGTAACGGGCTTAGCCTGGACACAGGTTGGGGGCGAAATCCTGCTTATCGAATCAAGCCTGAGCCGGGGAAAAGGGGTTCTGACCCTGTCTGGTCAATTGGGAGATGTTATGAAGGAATCAGCCGTTACGGCTCTCTCCTACCTGAAAGCCCATGCCGATGAACTGGGTATCGACTATCGAGTCTTTAATCATTACGATCTGCACATCCATATTCCTGCCGGAGCCGTACCCAAAGACGGGCCATCAGCAGGAATCACGATGCTGACCTCCATGACGTCGATTTACACCCAACGCAAAGTGAAGCCGTACCTGGCTATGACGGGCGAGGTGACGCTTCGGGGCAAGGTACTTCCCGTAGGCGGCATCAAAGAAAAGATTCTGGCAGCTAATCGGGCAGGTATTAAAGAAATTATTCTCTGCTCGAAAAACCGGAAAGACATTGAGGAAATCAACCAGTCCTATATCAAAGACCTGACTTTCCACTATGCCGATACAGTAGATCAGGTGTTGAACATTGCCTTGCTACCTGGTCAGGTTGGCAAACCCATGAAATTCATATTGCCCGAAGAACGAGAACACCGCGAAGTAGAGAAAGTGTATTGATTTACGGATCACGATGTACGAATTACGATTTGGCACGACGCGAAAGTAATTCGTACATCGTAATCCGTACATCGTAATTCGTAAATCCCTTTGCTTGATTTTCTTAAACTCTCTGCTACCTATCAACAGGCACTGCTTCGGCAGGTTGTGCCGTTCTGGCTCAAACATGGCCGGGATGAGCAATGTGGAGGGTATTTCGATTTACTATCAACCACGGGAGAGGTAATTGAAGGAGATAAATGCATTACGCAGCAGGCTCAGCAAACATGGGCGTTCGCCTGGCTTTATAATACCCTTGATGGGCAGCCGACCTGGCTGGAACACGCCCAACATGGAGCTACATTCTTAAGTCAGTTTGCCCATACAGATACCCTTTCCTGCTACGCCCAACTCGACCGGCGAGGTCGAGCCGTAGCCGCTTCAACAGATGCCATTCCTGACTGTTCGGTGGTTATGGCCTATGCTCAGCTCCACCGTGCCACCGGCAATGATGAGTGGGCCATGCTAGCTAAACAAACCTTTACAGGCCTGCTTCAGCATCGCGACGAAATTAGGGCTGAACAAGCCGAAACTATTGGCGGCTTCCGACAAATCCGACACTTAAGCGAACCCATCGCCGTACTTAAAACAGTATTGGAGATGCAGCCACTTTTGAGCGAAGAAACCTGGAAACAAGCTTTAGATGGGGTTGTCCAGGAATTACTGAACGAGTTTGTCGATCGCCGGACGGATGTACTTCGTGAGTTTATTTTACCTGAAGGCGCATTCGTTAACACCCCAGAAGGTCGCCGGGTCAATGTTGGGCTGACCTTCCAAACTGCTAGTTATCTTCTTGATTTTTCTGCGGAAAGTGGTTTGCCTAGAACAGGTTCCAGTACAATTACGAACCGAAAACTGGCAACGCAGCTTGTAGGCTGGTGTTTACGCCTTTGCGAACAAGCGTGGGATGAACTTGCAGGGGGGGGATTAAATCAATATATCGACGTTAAACAGCAACCACTTCTGTTCCCGGACGGACGACAGAAATGGGCTTGGGTACAGGTTGAGGCAATGGCTACTCTTGTAAAATGTTATGTGTATACACGCCAGCCTGATTGCTTAAAGTGGTTCAAACGGATTCATGATTACAGCTTCCATAATTTTCCTGATGCGAAACACAGCGGTTGGCATATAGCCGTCGATCAGCATGGCCAACCCTTGGTATCGGCCAAGTCGCTTTCTGCCGTTGGGTGTTTTTCGCTTATCCGTTGCTTGGCCGAAACAGCGCAGCTATTAACGAAATGTGAGCCAATTCAACCCCGACAAACAGGCACCCGTGTTCTCCATTAAATCGGTACGACGGCTAAATCAAGATCAGGCACCTCGGCCACTAAGAAATTGATAGTTGTTTTCATATTGGGCAGGTCGTCAAGTAAGAATATATGACTCCCTTCAGTCACAAATTCCGAAACGATTGTTTTTTGCTGCGTGTGGTGAACAGCATCGAGCTGATACAGGTCAATCGTTAGCTGGCAATCGACTGCCGTAGATACATTAATGCGTAAGGTATCATCAGTCTGCTCACAACTAAAATTTGTAATTACCTGTCGGGCAACAGACTTGTTGGCTAATTCCAGCTTGATCTGCTTTACTAAAAGTGGAATGACTGGGGCCAGACCATCCACAAACAGAATCGCCGGATTCTGATGTAGAAAACTGGCTCTAAGCGTTGTATTCGTTGCGGCATCAATTCCTCGCCCAAAGGCTATTACATCAAAGTCAGTTGCATTGAAGTTTTGGCTAGCCTGTTCAACCTGACTAGTTGTCTTTACCAAAAAGCCTTCCTCGGTTAAAGCTGACGCCAGGTTGGCCAATACGTTTGGGTTACGACCGATGAGTAATACCGCTTTGTTCATTATTTTTTTTTTCTGTCATTTCGACGTCAGGAGAAATCTCAAACTTGACTAATATGAGACGTTGAGATTTCTCCCTACGGTCGAAATGACAAAAAAACGTCTTAATCTACTTAACTTGAATTCTATACTAGAGTCAATATTCAGCCCAAACTTGGCAAGTTACTCCACCAGGAACTTACTTTTTCATCTGCGCAAATCCGTCAATCGCTCCACGAACATTTCCAAATTTCGCCAATAGCGCTTCAGCTTCTTCCCGGCCAACACCTATCTCGCTCATCACCATCTTGGCGGCCCGATCCTGTAACTTAATATTCGTCAGTTGCATATCGACCATTTTATTACCCCTCACCCGGCCCAACTGAATCATAACGGAAGTCGAAATCATATTCAGCGCCAGTTTCTGCGCAGTCCCGGCTTTCATACGGGTGCTGCCCGTTACAAATTCCGGCCCTGTAACTACTTCCACGGGATATTCAGCAGCTTGTGCCACTGCCGACCCTTCGTTACAAACAATACACCCCGTTAGCAGGCCAGCTTTGCGGGCTTCCTGCAACCCACCAATAACATAAGGCGTTCGACCCGAAGCCGCAATACCAATAACGGTATCGTGTTCATCTGGCTGATAAGGCGCAATATCTTTCCAGGCCTGTTCGGCATCATCCTCGGCAAACTCGACCGCTTTGCGAATCGCGCCATCGCCACCCGCCATCAGACCAATGACTAAATCATGGGGTACACCATAGGTTGGCGGGCATTCGGAGGCATCGACAACGCCAAGCCGACCGCTGGTTCCGGCTCCAATATAAATGAGTCGACCACCCTGTTTCATGCGTTTGACAATTTCCGTCACCAGCGCTTCAATCTGCGGAATGGCCTTCTCAACAGCAAGTGGTACGGTTTTGTCTTCCTTATTAATATTAGTCAGCAAGTCGTGAACCGACATTTGCTCTAGATGGTCGTAGTGCGAGGCTGTTTCTGTTGTCATACCTCAAAAGTAATAAGTACCTATTTTAACTAACAAATAATCCGATTTTTCTTGCCTTTCATAAAAACATGAAGTTTATTTACAGCGTTATTACACCATCAGCGAAATTTCGCTAATTGTTAATTATGATTGCCGAACAGCCAACTGCCGAACTAAATCGTTTTAGTCGTACCCTAACCCAGGAAATTAGTAACCCAGCCGCCAAAGCAATGCTTTATGGAGTGGGCCTGAGTGAGGACGACATGCAGAAGCCCCAAATTGGCATTGCCAGCACGGGCTATGAAGGAAACACCTGCAACATGCACCTGAACGGGCTCTCTGTCTACGTGAAACAGGGAATTCAGGCAAATGGACTGGTAGGCTTGATTTTCAATACCATCGGTGTATCCGATGGCATGACGAACGGCAACGATGGTATGCGCTATTCGCTACCCAGCCGTGACCTGATTGCAGATTCCATTGAATCGGTTGTGACGGCCCAATGGTACGATGGCGTTGTAACGGTTGTTGGCTGCGACAAAAATATGCCCGGTGCTGTAATGGCCATGGCTCGTTTAGATCGGCCTGGTATTATGGTGTATGGCGGTACGATTCGTTCAGGCCATTATAAAGGACAGAAATTAGATATCGTTTCGGCCTTTGAAGCGCTTGGCAAAAAATACGCCAATAACATCTCCGACGAAGATTACGAAGGCGTAATTAAAAACGCCATTCCTGGTGCCGGGGCGTGTGGCGGCATGTATACAGCCAACACCATGGCCAGCAGCATCGAAGCGATGGGATTGAGCCTACCTTTTAGCAGCACTTATCCAGCAACGCACGAAGGCAAGCAGGAAGAGTGCAAGAAAATTGGAGCCGCTATGCGGATATTGCTCGAACGCAACATCACGCCAGCCGACATCATTACCCGTAAATCGCTAGAAAATGCACTGACTATTGTGATGGTGCTCGGTGGATCAACCAATGCCGTATTGCACTATCTGGCCATTGCGCGAGCCGCTGGCATCGAGCTTACCCTCGACGAAATCCAGGCAATAAGCGACCGCACTCCCCTACTCGCCGATTTGAAGCCCAGTGGCAAATATTACATGGAGGATATGCTCGCTATTGGGGGCGTTCCAGCCGTAACGAAATACTTGTATCAGAATGGATTTATTCATGGCGATTGTATGACCGTAACGGGTAAAACCGTCGCTGAGAATCTGGAAGAAGCGTCTGATCTAAATTTCGAAACGCAGAAGATCGTGTTCCCGCTGAGTCAGCCGATTAAAGCAACCGGCCACATTCAGATTATGCGCGGGAATCTTTCACCAACGGGCGGTGTCGCTAAAATTACAGGAAAAGAAGGCCTGAAATTTGATGGTACTGCCAAAGTGTGTGAACATGAAGGCGAAGTAATTGACGCGCTTCAGAAAGGTGAAATTCTGCCAGGGCAAGTGATTGTCATTCGCAATGCTGGTCCTAAAGGTGGCCCCGGTATGAGCGAAATGCTGAAACCAACCTCAGCTATCATGGGCGCAGGGCTGGGCGACAAAGTAGCGTTAATCACCGATGGTCGTTTCTCCGGTGGTACTCACGGCTTTGTAGTCGGACACGTTACCCCCGAAGCCTTCGACGGTGGCCCGATTGCCCTGGTGCACAACGGCGACCGCATTACCATTGACGCAACAACCCGCGAACTGACGCTACATATTTCAGATGAAGAGATGGCGCAGCGTAAAAGCGAATGGAAACAACCTGCTCCTCCTTTCACAAAAGGTGTATTGGGCAAATACATTCGGAATGTGAAATCAGCCAGCGAAGGCTGTGTGACGGATGAAGCGTAGAGATAAGCAATAAGTTGAGAGTATGACAACACCAACCCAAAATCAACAGATTCTCAATTACCTAAAGCCGTATCAGCTTGAGTGGGTTGGAATTTTTGGATCATGGGCGCGAGGAGAAAATGGACCTGGTAGTGACTTGGATATTTTAATAAAATTTATCAAGCCTGTTTCGCTATTAACATTCGTTCGAATGGAGCGAGAGCTCTCAGAGATACTTAGCTTGAAAGTTGATTTAGTATCCGAAGGAGGACTTAAAAACGAGCGTATGAGAAAGAGCGTCTTAGCCGACCTAAAACTGATTTCAGCATGAAAAATGATCTGACTTATTTGGATCACATCGCAAACAGTTTTAGAAAACTACTGGAATATGCAGAAGAAATGACATTGGCCGAATTTCTGAGTGATTCAAAAACTCAGGATGCTTGTGTCAGACAGCTGGAAATTGCGGGAGAAGCTACCAAACGATTATCAATGTCAGTACGTGAACGCTTCACTGACATACCCTGGAAAGATATAGCAGGAATGAGAGATCGACTCATTCATCAATACATTGATGTCGACCTAATGATTGTTTGGTTAGTAATCACCGAAAATGCAACGCCACTTTTGATTTCTATTGAAACAATTCTTGAAACTCTTGAAAAAGAGAGATCTTAGAAATACAACAAACTGAATACGACCATAAACCGACCACACGTCATGGAAGCAATCGCCAGCGTTATCCCGGAAACTATAGAAACTCAAGCAGCCCCTGCTTACATCAACGGCTCACACGCCCTGATGAAAGGCCTGCTAGCCGAAGGCGTAGATACCATTTTTGGCTACCCTGGTGGAGCCATTATGCCCGTTTACGATGCCCTTTATGACTATCAGGAGCAACTGAATCATATTCTGGTGCGTCATGAGCAGGGTGCTGGTCATGCAGCACAGGGGTATGCGCGCGTAACGGGCCGGGCTGGCGTGTGTCTGGTTACATCGGGCCCAGGAGCAACCAATCTGGTAACTTCTATTGCCGATGCACTGATTGACTCCACGCCACTTGTTTGCATCGTAGGGCAGGTTGCCAAAAAACTATTGGGTACGGATGCGTTTCAGGAAGCCGATGTAATGGGCGTTACGATGCCAATTACCAAGTGGAATTACCAGATCACGGATGCAAACGAAGTGCCAGAAATACTGGCCAAAGCCTTCTACATCGCCCAATCAGGTCGTCCAGGTCCCGTCTTAATCGACATGACCAAGAGTGCACAACTGGAATTGATGACGAAGCCCTACGTGTACGAACGCTGCCAAAGTCTGGTGAGCTATCGGCCGCGTCGGATTCCAAAACAGGAGCAAGTCGAAGCGGCTGCCAAGTTGATCAATTCCGCCAAGCGTCCGTATATACTGGTTGGTCACGGCGTTCAGATTGCCAAAGCCGAAAACGAGCTCAAAACCTTTGCCGAAAAAACGGGTATTCCTGTCGCAACAACCTTACTGGGCCAGTCTACCATTCCAACCAACCACCCACTCTACGTAGGCTGGCTGGGCATGCACGGCAACTATGGCCCCAACGTGATGACGGATCATGCCGACGTAATTATTGCCATTGGTATGCGCTTCGATGACCGGGTTACGGGCGATGCCAGTAAGTACATCAAGCAAGCCAAAGTTGTTCATATCGAGATTGATCCATCGGAAATTGATAAGATCATCCGGGCCGATGCACCTGTAGTTGGTGATGCGAAAGAAGCATTAAACGCACTACTTCCACTCGTAAAACCGAACGACCATACCGTTTGGCGCAACGAGTTCCGAAAATACGATGCCGTTGAGAATGAAACCATTACGGTTCCTGAATTAACCAGCACCAACGGTAAAATTAGAATGGCCGAGGTTATTGACATGCTCTCGACCAAAACTAAGGGTGAATCCATCCTGGTAACCGATGTAGGGCAGCACCAGATGATGGCATCGCGCTATTATCAATTCCGTCGCCCGAACAGTTTAGTCACATCGGGCGGTATGGGAACAATGGGCTTTGCCTTACCTGCCGCCTTTGGTGCGCAGGTTGGCGCTCCCGACCGTCAGGTAGTAGCCATAATTGGCGACGGTTGTTTCCAGATGACCTTACAGGAACTCGGTACTATCGTTCAGAACAAACAGCCAGTTAAGGCAATCATCCTGAATAACAACTTTTTGGGTATGGTTCGTCAGTGGCAACAGCTATTCCATGAGCGTCGGTATTCGTTTGTGGAATTACAAAATCCCGATTTTATCACCATTGCCAGAGGTTTCGGTATGGATGGACAAACGTGTAGTGAACGGGATAACTTATCCGATGCGCTCGACACGATGCTAAACCACGAAGGGCCATTCCTGCTCGAGGTAATCGTTGAGAAAGAAGAGAACGTATTTCCGATGGTGCCAGCCGGTGCCAGCGTAGCGCAAATCAGACTGAAGTAGTCATTTACCTATGTGTCATTCTGTGTCATTTTATAGTCACTGGCTGTAAATGATTATAAAATGACACAGAATGACCATTAATGACCACGAAACATGACAACTTACACCATTTGCATATTCACGGAAAACACCATCGGGCTGCTGAACCGCATCACGATCATTTTCACGCGACGACGCATTAATATCGAGAGCTTGACCGTATCAGAAACAGAACGGAAAGGTATCTCTCGTTTTACGATTGTGATTAAACACGAATCGCGGGAAGAGGTCGAAAAGCTTGTTCGGCAGATTCGTAAAATCGTAGAAGTGCTGGCGGTATTTGGCTATCTCAACGACGAGATTGTCTATAATGAAATTGCATTATTCAAGATTTCGACATCTCTCGGCACGAAGTCACTGGATGTCGAAACTATCAACAAGCAGTACAAGGCCTGGGTTGTTTACTGGGGCTTGGACTACGTGGTGATTGAAAAGACGGGGAATGACACCGAGATCTTTGATTTTTTCGCTTACCTGAAACAATACGAGATTCTGGAGTTTGTTCGCTCCGGGCGCGTGGCTGTCGGCAAGACCGAGAAGGGTCTGGTCGAGTATCTGCCTGAAGCAGAGTGGGAATCTTACCTGTAGTTTTTGTCATTCCGACGAAAGAGGAATCTTAAAGATGGCCTAACCTAAGAATAATGATACATTAAGATTCCTCCTTCGTCGGAATGACAAAAACAAAAACCAATCTTTCGCGCTGATGGGTTATGCTTTTTACGTCTATATCATTACAAATCCAGATAAAACAGTTTTATATACTGGTATGACAAATGATTTAGTCAGACGTTTACAAGAACATTATGAATCGCGAGGCCAATCAGAGAAATTTGCAGGGCAGTACTACTGCTATAATCTGGTTTACTGGGAGTTCCATAAATATGTTCGTAATGCTATTGATCGCGAGAAAGAAATTAAAGGTTGGCGCAGGGAAAAGAAAGTAGCTTTAATTGAGTCCATGAATCCTGAGTGGAAAACGCTGAATACTGAAATTCAAGGATAGTGTTGTCATAGCTGCGGCCACCCGGTCCGATGATAGGAGAAATCTTAAAGCTAATTTAATTCACAAGAAGGATACTTTAAGATTCCTCCTATCGTCGGAATGACAAAAACAAACAAATTTGCGTAACCAATTAGTAACCCTAAATACGAGTACAAAAACCAATTAAACATGGCAACGATTAATTTCGGAGGAGTTGAAGAGCAAGTGGTAACGCGGGAAGAGTTTCCGCTAGAAAAAGCACGTGAAGTACTGGCGAATGAAGTGATCGCCGTGATTGGATACGGTGTTCAGGGCCCAGGTCAGTCGCTGAACATGCGCGACAATGGTTTCAACGTTATTGTCGGACAACGTAAAGGTAAAACCTACGACAAAGCGGTTGCTGATGGCTGGGTTCCCGGCGAAACCTTGTTCGAAATCGAAGAAGCGCTGGAAAAAGGTACCATTATTTGCTTCCTGCTCTCCGATGCTGCTCAGATTGAACTCTGGCCAACGGTGAAAGCCGCTCTTAAACCAGGCAAATCGCTCTATTTCTCGCACGGCTTTGGCGTAACGTATAAAGAGAAAACAGGCATTGTTCCCCCTGCTGATGTCGATGTATTCCTGGTAGCTCCTAAAGGTTCAGGTACATCGCTGCGCCGTTTGTTCGTAGAAGGCAAAGGGCTGAACTCCTCGTTTGCTATTTACCAGGATGCTTCAGGCAATGCACGTACCAAAGCCATCGCTATGGGTATCGGTGTTGGTTCGGGCTACCTGTTCGAAACCGATTTCTACAAAGAAGTAACGTCTGACTTAACCGGCGAACGGGGTACACTGATGGGTGCCATTCAGGGTATTTTTGCTGCTCAATACGAAGTGCTGCGCGCCAATGGCCACAGCCCGTCTGAAGCATTCAACGAAACGGTTGAAGAGTTAACCCAATCGCTGATGCCACTGGTTGCCGAAAACGGTATGGATTGGATGTACGCCAACTGTTCGACCACCGCTCAGCGCGGTGCGCTGGATTGGTGGAAACCTTTCCACGATGCCACTAAGCCTGTATTCGAAAAATTATACAACTCGGTAAAATCGCAGGAACAAGCTGAAATCAGCATCACTCGCAACTCGCAGCCCGACTACCGCGAAAAACTGGAAGTAGAACTGGCCGAACTGCGTGACTCAGAAATGTGGCAGGCCGGTAAAGCGGTTCGGTCACTGCGCCCAGAGCGGAGCTAATCCTAATTAATGTACAACGAATAATGTACAATGGATAACGTAAATTTGTTATAATGGGTGTTGGTTTCTTACTCATTTTACATTTTACATTATTCATTGTACATTTTTCATTCTCGACGTGGTTGACAAAGACGCAAAATTAACCCTCCCCGACCTGGATAATATTTATCTGGCTGCTGAGCGACTTCAGGGTATTGCCGCGCATACGCCGTTGCAGGAAAACATCAACCTGTCGGACCGGTACGGTGCCAACATTTTCCTGAAGCGTGAAGATTTGCAGGTCGTTCGGTCCTATAAAATTCGGGGAGCTTATAATAAAATGGCCAGCCTGTCTGCCGAAGCATTGGCCAAAGGAGTTGTGTGTGCCAGCGCCGGTAATCACGCGCAGGGATTGGCGTATGCGTGCCGCAAGATGGCGGTGACCGGTATCATTTTCATGCCAACCACCACACCAAACCAGAAGGTGAAACAGGTGCGCATGTTTGGCAAGGAGTTCGTTGAGGTGCGTCTCATTGGCGATACGTACGATGACGCCTACAACGCGGCTATGGACTATGTCAATACCCACGACAGCACGTTTGTGCACCCTTTCGACGATGTGCTGGTGATGGAAGGTCAGGGAACCGTTGGGCTGGAAATCCTCCGGGATGCCACGGGCAAAATCGACTACCTGTTGATGGCCATCGGTGGGGGTGGATTAGCGTCGGGCGTCTCAACCGTGTTCAAGCAACTGAGCCCTAAAACCAAACTAATCGGGGTAGAACCACTTGGCTCGCCATCCATGAAAGTCTCTATCGACGAAGGCCACGTTGTAGCCCTCGATAAGATCGACAAGTTTGTTGATGGAGCCGCGGTAAAACGTCCGGGTGATACGACGTTCGAAATCTGTCGTAAAAACCTCGACCGCGTTCTGTTAGTCCCCGAAGGCAAAGTCTGCACAACAATCCTAAAGCTATACGACGAAGACGCCATCGTAGCCGAACCCGCCGGTGCCTTAACCATTGCCGCGCTCGACATGCTGAAGGATGAAATAAAAGGCAAGAACGTTGTTTGTTTAGTCAGTGGAGGCAATAATGATATTACTCGCACAGAAGAAATCAAAGAGCGTTCGTTATTGTATGAAGGCCTGAAACACTATTTCATTATCAGGTTTCCGCAGCGTGCCGGTGCCTTCCGCGATTTTTTAAATGTGCTTGGCCCCAATGACGATATCAGCCGGTTCGAATACGCCAAGAAAACGAACCGGGAAACCGGCCCTGCCGTAGTAGGTATCGAACTAAAGAGTCGCGACGATTTCGAACCGCTCATCCAGCGAATGCATGCCCAAAACATCGTGTTTGAGTACCTGAATGACCAACCTGATTTATTTCAGTTTTTGGTGTAGCTTCGTGTAAACCAGACAGGCTTTCTCACTATGAAAAACCCAATCACAATTGACCCGGACATCCAGTTTGGCACGCCCGTTTTCACTGGAACACGAGTACCTGTTGAGTCTTTGTTCTGGCATCTTGAGAGTGGCATTTCGTTGGATATTTTTTTGACTGAGTTCCCCTCTGTTTCACGAGAACAGGCAATTTCCGTACTCGATCTAGCTGGCAAAGCACTCAGTTCAGATAAATTATTACCACTGATTTATGAAATTACTGCTTGATGAAAATCTACCTAAAGGTTTAAAACAGCATTTCCCTGAACACGAAATATACACAGTTCGCGATATGGGCTGGCAGGGAAAAAAGAATGGTGAACTGTTAATGCTGATGATGGCCGATAACTTCAATGTCCTTATTACATTTGATAAAAACTTACGTCATCAACAGAATTTTGCTAAGTATCCCATAGCCGTTCTGGTACTTAATGCCTGGGGGAACTCGATGCCGTTTTTAGAACCATTGCTTCCTCAGATGCGCGAAACGCTCAGTAGATCTCTCCCGACTGGGGCAACTGTAGTTAGCTTGTCATAGTATGCTCCGCGTTCCCTCCTCCATCCAGGCCAATCAGTTTGAATCACTGAATATTCAGCGCCCCGATGCTTCAGAAATGAAGTTTGTGGCCTATCGAAGCGACGTATATCCTGAACGTAATGAGGTATTCTTCGAAGAACACGCGGTTATTGTCGTACTAAAAGGGGAAAAGAAATTCAGTTCACCCACACAGGAGTTGCACGTACGTACAGGCGATATTCTATTCTTCCAGCGGGGCTGTTACTCCATGAACGAGTCAATTGACAACAGCTACCGCAGCCTGGTATTTTTCGTCAATGAGAAAATGCTGAAAGAGTTTGTCAATCAGCATTTATCCCTATTTCAGTCGGCATCAACTTCACTTCCTACTGATCTTATTTTATCGTTTTCGTCATCGCCTACCTTCACGACATTTATCAATTCGCTCCTGCCGTATTTTGGGGCCAAAACGCCCTTTCTGAACGAACTACTACGCCTTAAGTTTCAGGAATTACTGCTGCATTTGCTCGAACTCGATACGCTGGGTCAACTACGGGCTATTCTATGGCACATTTATCAGGGTCAAAAAACAGACCTCGATTATCTGATGAGTACCTATTTACTCAAACCCTTATCAATGAGTGAGTTGGCCAGACTATCAGGGCGAAGCTTATCGGCGTTCAAACGCGATTTTGAGGCCCATTTTCATACGGCACCGGGCCATTGGATTCGTGGAAAACGGCTCGATCATGCCCATTTCCTGCTCCGAAATACCGATAAAAACGTATCGGAAGTAAGTATGGAAATCGGCTATGAGAGCGTATCTCATTTTATTAAAGCCTACAAACAACAATACGGTTTTACACCCAAACGAGGTAATTAATTAGACAACGATGCTACACTGTACCCCCTTTCTTTTATTCGACGGAAATTGTGCTGAGGCCATGACCTTTTACCAAACGTGTCTTGGCGGAGACTTAACACTAATCAAACTCGGCGATACACCCATGAAAGTCCAGTTTCCACCAGAAAAGCATGACAGAATTATCAATGCCCAACTGAAAAGTGGTGCCATCGATTTTTCGGCTACCGACTGGATGGCTTCTCCTACACTCGAACCAAAACCGGGGAACACGTTTAGCATCTATGTCGTCGGCGAAGCATATGATGAACTGAAAACCGTGTTCGACAAACTTGCAGACGGAGCAGACCAGGATAACAGAACGTTCATTAAGCTTCATAATGTGCCATTTGGGAGCTATGGACAATTCACCGATAAATATGGCGTTTCCTGGATTTTCAAAGGAGACAAGAAAGACTAAGTGCTGTTGCCTGTCTAGCCAATAACGATTTAACACTTCCTCACTCATGATCACGCGAATTACCGTTCTTACACTACTGATCGCCAGTACGGTTGCATCAGCCCAACAAACCAATCTTCCGATCCGGAAAACGGTTGACACGCCCAAACGTTCGATACGGCTCGATGTCCCGATGACTAACTCGATCCGCAACGCGTTCAAGGCGGGTACGCGTGATTTTTCCGGTAAGCCAGGCCCCAATTACTGGCAATTAGAAGCCGACTATACCATTAAGGCAAGCCTCGATCCGGCAACGCAGACAATTACCGGCTCGGAAAAGATCAGCATGCATAATAACAGCAAAGACGATCTGAAAACGATCGTTCTGCGCCTTGATCATAACCTCTTTCGCCCGGAAGCCCAGCGCGGTGCATCCGTACCAGCCGAAGCAACCGATGGCATGATCGTAACGAGCTTGAAAGTAGCGGGCCAGGCAGTAGACCTCACCGCAGCGGCTCCAGTGATGACGCGTCGTGGGAATGGCGGTGGTCCTAATGCGTCTACAAAAATGACCATCTCCGGACTTACTCAAACGATAGCCACCATCAATCTGGTCGATCCGGTGAAAGCGGGAGCAACGGCTGAACTGGAAATCGAGTGGCACACCAAACTTCCCGGTGGGCCAAATGGACGAGGCCATCGCATGACGCAACGGTTTGACAGTAAGCTTTTTCAACCTACGCAATGGTTTCCGCGTATTGGGAAATATGATGATCTGCGTGGGTGGGAGACCAGCCCTTATCTCGGACCTTCGGAGTTCTATAATAACTTCGGCAAATTCGATGTATCCATAACCGTACCCGGTGGGTGGATCGTAAGCGGTACAGGCGTACTTCAGAATCCAAACGAGGTATTGACGGAAACCGCCAGACAGCGACTTACTACGGTTCTCAACTCAAATGATGACGTAATCATTGTAAGCGAGACGGAAAAAGGCCCTGGTAAAGCAACAGCACCGGGCGACAAACTGACCTGGCACTTTGTTGCCGACAGGGTAAATGATTTTGCCTGGGCCACCGCCGAAAACTTTGTCTGGAAGGCCACACGCGCCACCATTCCCGGCAAAGGCGCCATTCCAATTCATATGGTTTATCTGCCCGAACGGGCCAAGCTTTTTGACCAAGCCGGTAAGATTTCACGCCATGCACTTGAGTTTTATTCAGCACTTTGGGCACCTTATCCATTCCCTCAATTGACGCTTCAGGATGGTCCCAGCGCGGGTATGGAATATCCGATGGTCATTAACTCAAACCAGGGCGCTGCCGATCATGAAACCGGGCACCAATGGTGGCCTATGATGTTAGGCACGAATGAAACGCGTTACGGCTGGATGGACGAAGGTTTCAACCAGTACATGAATATTCTCTCGGCTGCTGACCGCGACGGAAAGCCGTATAATCTGGACGGTTTGGGGCAAAGCTATGGCCAGATGAGCGGTGACGAAAACGAAGCGCCTATGATGTGGAACGCCAATGATGCCGGGAGTGGCTATCGATTTCAAACCTATGGCAAAGCGCCCCTGATGCTCTCCATGCTGGGCGGCATTGTAGGTGATCAGGCGGTTATTAATGCCATGAAAAAATATACGGCAGCATGGGCGTACAAACATCCGTCACCCTGGGATTATATGTTCTTTATGAACAATGAATTGGGACAGAATCTTGACTGGTTCTGGTACTACTGGCTATGGACAACGGAGACGGCTGACGGATCGATCCAGGAAGTGAAAACCGCAAATGGCAAAACAACGGTAACGGTTCATCAGGCAGGGCAAATGCCATCCCCAGTTGTGCTGAAGGTTGAGTTTGACGCAGCAGGCCCGGCCCTTAAACCAGTGGCTAACGCCAAACTAATTGATGCCACGACGGCCGAAGTTACATGGCCTGCGTCCGTTTGGTTCGACGGCAACCGCACGTTTAATGCCGTCATGAATTTTGGCGATCGCAAGATCAAAAAGATAACGTTTGATCCGCACGGTCGTTTCCCAGATGTCAATCCAGCCGACAACGTTTGGCCGCGGGAGTAATCATACAGCAGATAAGCTCTTGTTTTCTGTCATTCCGACGTCAGGAGGAATCTCAAGCTTGCCTATTATGGAACTTGAGATTCCTCCTGGCGTCGGAATGACAGAAAATAACCTCATATTCAATAGAATAAGAAAGTTAACCGCTCCTGTATAAAAACTATCCCCGGCGGTATTTACATTATCAAACCTGCTTTTAACTGGACTGACATCCCCTGTAACCTTGGCTACATGAAAATCCTGTCCCTGTTTGTTTGCCTGGCAGTCCTCAATCTACTTTTTGGCTCGCACGTAAACGCGCAACAGCCGTCAACTAAACGAGCAGGAGTAACCGCTAACTCGGGCGTTTTTACGAAAAAACAGGTAGAACTTGGGGCAGCTTTATTTACAACGCATTGCGCTGCCTGTCATGGGCGGGATTTACGCGGAACGGAAGGCGGCAACGTGCTGATTGGGGATCGTTTCCTAGCCAAATGGGCCGGTAAATCGGTGGGGCAATTAGTTGAGTTGACAAAATCGACCATGCCCAAAAGCAACCCTCATTCGCTGGATGATGCTTCGTACTCGTCGCTGGTAGCGTTTATCCTGAATGCCAATGGATTTCCAGAGGGCGATGTGGCGTTATCATCAACAACAGCGCGACTAAAGACAATACCGATTGGCACTCCTCCTCCTTCGTCGCGGGTCAGTATGCAGTTTAAGCCAGCTGCGTACAACGCGAAACCAACCACCATTGAAGCAGACTGGCGACAGCACCGGGGCGATTACGCCAGTACGAATTACTCTCCCTTAGATCAGATCAATAAAGAAAATGCCAAAAATCTAAAAATTGCCTGGCGATGGAAAACCGACAATTTTGGATCGAGCCCGGAATTTTATTTTAAATCGACGCCCTTGATGGTGAATGGTGTATTGTATACCACAGCCGGGCTAAGCAGAACGGTAGCCGCCATAGATGCCGAAACTGGGGAAACGCTCTGGACGTTTCGGTTCGACGAAAAAGAGCGAAAAACGTACGTACCACGCCAGAATTCCGGGCGGGGAGTCGCCTACTGGACCTCGCCCGACAAAGGAAACGATCGGGTCATTTACATTACGCCAAGTTTTCAATTAGTTGCGCTGGACGCCAAAACGGGCCATGTAGTGCCCGATTTCGGCGATAACGGGATTGTAGATTTAAAGAAAGGCCTGGATCAGCCTGTTGATCCACTTACCGCAACGATTGGCTCTACATCGCCCCCCATTATTGTCAATGATGTCATCATTATGGGGGCATCTTTCCCCGTCGGTCTGGCCCCTGTTTCTAAAAAGCAGGTTCGGGGCGACATCATGGGCTACGATGTGAAAACAGGAAAGCGGTTATGGATTTTTCACACCATACCGCAACAGGGAGAAGCCGGGAATGAAACCTGGGAAAAGGAAAGCTGGACGTATACTGGAAACGCCGGAGCCTGGGCACCGCTAACGGCCGATCCCGAGTTAGGCTATGTTTACCTGCCGTTAGAGGCCGCTACGGGCGATTTCTACGGCGGGCACCGACCAGGGAACAATCTGTTTTCGCAGAGCCTGGTTTGTTTAGATGCGAAAACGGGCAAGCGCGTCTGGCATTACCAGTTGATTCACCACGACATCTGGGACTATGATCTACCAGCGCCCCCTATTCTGGCAAACATTACGGTAGATGGCAAGGCCATAAAAGCGGTTGTGCAGGTTACGAAGCAGGCCTTTGCCTTCGTGTTCGACCGGGTTACCGGGAAACCCGTCTGGCCAATTGACGAGCGCCCCGTACCCCAAAGTGATGTGAAAGGCGAGTGGACATCGCTTACGCAGCCCTTCCCAACAAAACCAGCCGCCTTCGACCGACAGGGCTATTCGGATGACATCCTGGTGGATTTTACGCCTGAAATCAAAAAAGCAGCCTTAAAAATTGTCAGTCGCTATAAAAAAGGGCCGCTTTATACGCCAATTAGTACCTACGATCCGCCCAATAATTTAGGCACCTTAATGCTCCCCGATGCCGTGGGCGGTGCGAATTGGCAGGGCGGTGTTCTGGACCCAGAAACCGGGATGCTCTATGTGTCGTCAAGCACGGTTATCCGGCCCATGAGTTTGGAGTCGGCCCCCAATCTGTCGGATATGGATTACATCGCATACATGGGCAATGCCCGCATCGGCCCCTATGGGTTGCCGTTGGTAAAACCACCCTACGGACGAATCACGGCCATTGATATGAACACCGGCGACCACAAATGGATGGTGCCCAATGCCGACACGCCCAACTGGGTAAAGGATGTTCCAGCGTTAAAAGGCCTCAAAATTCCCCGAACTGGTTTGCCGGATCGCGTGGGAATGCTGATAACGAAAACCCTGCTATTTGCCGGAGAAGGAGCGGGTCTGTATGGCTCTGATGGTGGTGGCGGAAACAAGTTTCGGTCGTACGACAAACAAACCGGTCAAATCATCTCGGAGATCACGTTACCCGCCAATCAGGCCGGGTTACCCATGACGTATTCCATTAACGGCAAGCAATATATCGTTGTGGCCGTTGGCGCTATCGGGCATCCCGGAGAATTGGTTGCGTTATCGCTTTGATAGGGTAGTCAGGCCAGTGGGTATCTAGAGCGTGCAAAAAAACGTTTTGACATCTAGGGAACGACAATCGCATACGTGAAAACATAAAAAAATACAAATAAGTATAAAAATAATCATAAATACTTCTTATACTTAGGAGTTATTAGCAACCTTAGTTTACAAAGTAAACAGCAAAATTGTAAGTAAAAATGGCAGGACTTGACGACATAATAAAATCTACCCAGTGGGTCCAAAATGTTCATAAATCTTTAGGGCTAAGTTCACAAATTTCTGAAATGCTAAAAGCTCAAGAAAGAATGACAAGCGGTTTCGGTGGACTTAACACGATTACTCAACTGGCTAAAAACTTTCAACAACAAGAAACGTCTATAAGAAACCTTAGTGGAATAAGTATGTTAACTGAACTTGCTAAAAGCATGCAACAGCAAGAACGGTTTACAAAAAATTGGGGAAGCATAGGTATGATGGCTGACCTTACCAAAAGTATCCAACAACAAATAGGATCAAACCCTTCTTTTTCAGCAATTGACGCACTAACAAAATCAATTCGATTTGCTATTCCACAGACAACGCTTGACGCCATAACATCTATCAATAGACAACACAGCCTACTTTTTGGGAATCTTAGAAATATAACAGAAACATTTACTAAAAATAAATCCGTATTTTCTCAAATTAATAATTGGCAGTTTGCGATTAGCGGTATTTCAGGACAATTAGCTTCAATTGCAGCAGCTCAAAGAAAATGGGATTTAATAGACGACTTTGAAGAAATTACTGAAGAAGTCGTTTCTCTAAATGAAAGAATATTTGACAAGGACGGAGTAACGAAATAAGGATTTAATGAACTGAAAGAGTTTTTTCAAAGAATTGAAATCAAAGTTGACAAAATCGATGCAGATGCTAATGCTCTGTTTTGGAAACTATTAGCATTATTAAGTTTTATTCTTGCAGTCATGGGAGAAGCAAGAAATTGGTTACCTAAAACAGAATATGCTACAAAGCAAGAAGTTGAAACATTAATCAAAGAACAATTTGGCATTTACGAAAAGAAATTAAAAGAAGGCAAAGAGTTTCGAATTACTAGCAGAGTTTGCAAAGTAATGTCAAAGTCACGATTGAAGTCATTTGTAATTGAAAAACTTCCAGTTGACTTTGAAGTAACTATTTTACAAGTTAATCATAAGTGGATTTATGTAAGTTACTTTAGCCCAATTGACAACTTACCACAGACAGGTTGGATAATGAAAAAATATTTAGACAAACCAAAAATGATAAAGAAAGGCAGGCACTAACACGAGTTTTGCGTCACGCGGGATGACGTGCAAATAAATAAACAACGAACCACTAAAAAGGGCTTGGTGACCTATAATTTCACATGAACGTAGAAGGACAAATCAACGAATATATTGCTAGTCAACCTGAAGCAAAACGAACCGACATGCAAGCGTTGCACCAACTTATTCTACAAATTGTGCCAGCATGTAAACTGTGGTTTCTGGACGGCAAAAACAGTGAAAACAAAACGGTTTCTAATCCTAATATAGGATATGGACTTCGCACCATAAAGTATGCAGATGGAACAACTAAAGATTTTTACCAGATTGGTTTAAGCGCAAACACAACAGGAATCTCCATCTACATCCTTGGTATCAGCGATAAAACTTACTTAGCGCAAACGTATGGAAAAAACCTCGGCAAGGCGAGTGTGAGCGGGTATTGCATTAAGTTCAAATCGCTAAACGATATAAACATTAATATACTTGAAGCGGCAATACGATATGGAGTCGAGAATTCGCTCCGAGAGTAGCTTCATAATCATTTTTTTGTTCGCTATTCGCTTCGGTTTCGGCTGACACAATCCATCCGCTTTAGTATTTATAATTTAAAACAGTAGTGGTTCCAGGCAGATGGAATTCTATACCACAACCTGCACAAAGCTCTATTCGCTGTGTGCCGTTTTAAAGTGACCGCTTAGGAGCGTTGAACAACGAAAAAATATAAAATGTTTAGACATCAGGGTAAGACCCGAACGTTAAGCCATAACCTAAAAATTGCTTCGTTATTATCGTTTGTTGCAGGGTTAGTCAATGTAGCAGGTTTTTTTGCGGTGCAACGGCTGACAACTAACGTAACGGGCCACTTTGCTTTCTTTATGGACGAAGTATTTAAGCTCAATTTTTGGCAGGGATTTATTTATTTTCTTTATATATTTTTCTTTTTTCTGGGCTCATTTTGCTCCAATCTACTCATCGAAATTATTTCACGACACGACGACCACTATATTTACGTTTTTCCTGCCTTAATAGAATCGTTAATATTGTTTATTATCGGCCTTTGGGGGCATGATTTAATGAGCAATAATCCCGATATAATTACCTGTAGCCTGCTTTTTGCCATGGGCTTGCAAAACTCGTTGGTGACCTCAATTTCAAGTGCCCGAGTTCGAACAACTCATTTAACAGGACTCTTCACAGACTTAGGCATTGAATTATCGCAATTATTTTTCTACAAAGCCAAAGAGCAGAAATACACGCTCATAGCATCCATAAAGTTGCGTTTAACCATAATAAGCTTCTTTTTTATTGGTGGCATTATTGGTGGCGTTTTATATGCAAAAACTGGACTTCATGCGTTAATTTTTGCAGCAGCTACATTAGTGTTAGGGCTGATTTACGATAACATAAAATTCAGACTTATCCTGTTAAGGCGAAAACTAAAAAGTAGCTGACAAACACTAGCACACACATCAACATTCACAAGTCCCTGCTCATTAGCAATATGTTCACAAGCAAAAACCAATTAATTCACTTAAACAGTATGCGATCAATTATAGTAACCTTATTTTGTCTTTTTTCTGTAACAACTATTTTCGGGCAGGCAGAGATTGCGAAACTTAAAATCTCACAATTAACAGGCGATTTTTATATTTATACAACATATAATACATACCAGGAAAGTCAGGTACCAGCCAATGGAATGTATCTTGTTACGTCTGAAGGCGTTGTTATGTTTGATACACCCTGGGATACAACACAATTTCAACCCTTGCTCGATAGCATAAAAGTAAAACATAATAAACCTGTGTTAATGTGTTTTGCAACGCACTGGCATAGCGATAAAACGGCCGGTCTTGAGTATTATAGGCAACAGGGGATTAAAACCTATACGACTGTCCTTACGGATGAATTAAGTAAAAAGAATAATAAAAAAAGGGCTGAATTTTTAATGAAAAAGGATACCGTCTTTAACGTCGGGCAATACTCCTTTGAAACGTATTATCCCGGACAAGGGCATACTGAAGACAATATCATAATCTGGTTTAAAAAAGAAAAAATTCTTTACGGTGGCTGTTTAATAAAAGGGGCCGATGATGAAGATCTGGGTTATTTAGGCGACGGAAATGTAACAGAATATGCCTCTACGCTTAAGAGAGTTCAGAAGAAATGCCCAAACCCAAAGTTTATTATTGTAGCACATAGCGACTGGAAAAACATAAATTCATTGACACATTCGTTAATGATGGCAGAAGCGCTAAAAAAGAAAAAATACCGCTAACATCGGTTTAGCATCTGATGGCTGACATGCTTTTATAAAGTAGTTGAGCCAAGCCACAAACCGTTAGTTTGACAAACCTCTCTTACGCTAACTACGCGAATTAAGTTGCCGTCTTTCCCCCCTGCAGAGAACATGGTAACCTTGTCTTTTTATCCCCAAATACGGTTTTACACCCAAACAAGTCACTTGAACTAAAATCGCTATTTACTGGACGAATGGCGGGATACATGATTCAAGAAGATTCCGCAATTTTGTAACCTCATTTCTCCGCATAGCGGCACTCGAGAAATAGATTAATTACCTGGAACAGTTACCTACTACATCTATGAGTACCCCAAAAACCCTGTTCGACAAAGTATGGGACGCGCACGTCATCCGGCAGGTTAAAGATGGTCCCGATGTGTTGTTCATCGACCGGCATTTTATCCACGAAGTAACGAGTCCGGTGGCGTTTCTTGGCCTCGAGGGTCGTAATGCACCCGTATTATTCTCGGGACGCACGTTTGCCACCGCCGATCACAACACCCCAACCCTAAACCAGCACCTACCTGTAGCCGATCCGATGTCGGCTAATCAGCTAGATGCATTGGAGCGCAATTCGGCTAAATATGGCATCTCCCACTGGGGACTTGGCCATATCAAAAACGGAATTGTACACGTAGTAGGTCCCGAAAATGGCATAACCCTACCGGGCATGACCATCGTTTGTGGCGACTCACACACCTCAACCCACGGCGCCTTCGGAGCCATTGCATTCGGGATTGGTACATCGGAGGTTGAGATGGTACTGGCGACCCAGTGCATTATGCAGCCCAAGCCTAAGAAAATGCGCATTACCGTCAACGGTAAAACAGGCAAAGGCGTGTTACCGAAAGACGTGATTCTATACATCATTTCGCAAACATCGGCTAGTGGCGCTACGGGTTACTTTGTCGAATACGCTGGTGAGGTGTTCGAGAATATGACCATGGAAGGCCGGATGACGGTTTGTAACATGACCATCGAAATGGGTGCTCGGGGCGGCATGATTGCGCCCGACCAAACCACACTCGATTACCTGAAAGGCCGCGAACTATCGCCCAAAGGCGAGCAGTGGGACAAACTGGTTCCCTACTGGCAGACACTCAAAACCGACGAAGACGCTACGTTCGATCTCGACCTGACCTTCGACGCGGCCGACATCGAGCCACAAATTACCTATGGTACAAACCCTGGGCTAGGAACAGGTGTAACCCACCAGATTCCAACCGCCGAGAGCGTAAAAGACGGTTCAGCGAGCTACAAAAAATCACTCCAGTACATGGGCTTCGCCGAAAACGAATCCATGATTGGCAAACCCGTTGATTTTGTATTCCTCGGCAGTTGTACGAATGGTCGTATCGAAGATTTCCGGGCGTTTGCCTCTATTGTGAAAGGTCGTCAGAAAGCCGATAACATCACAGCCTGGTTAGTACCGGGATCGCACGTTGTTGAGAAACAAATTCAGGAGGAGGGTATTCTGGACATCCTGACCCAGGCTGGTTTTGAACTACGTCAGCCGGGTTGTTCAGCTTGCTTAGCCATGAATGAAGACAAGATTCCGGCGGGGAAATATGCCGTTTCAACGTCGAACCGAAATTTCGAAGGTCGTCAGGGACCCGGCGCACGCACACTGCTGGCCAGCCCATTAGTAGCTGCCGCTGCCGCCGTTACGGGTGTTGTAACAGATCCAAGAGGTTTAATGAATAATGTGTAATGAATAATGTACAATGATGGCTTCTTTGACTGGAGCCTGATTTCACCTTACTCAAACATTATCCATTACACATTATTCATTATCCATTCATCAAAAATGGCTTACGACAAATTCACTATACTCTGTAGCAGTGCCGTTCCCATGCCGAACGAGAACGTTGACACTGATCAAATTATCCCTGCTCGTTTCCTGAAAGCGACTGAGCGCAAAGGATTTGGCGACAATCTCTTTCGCGACTGGCGGTATAACAACGACAATACGCCCAAGGCTGATTTCGTACTGAACGACCCCACTTACTCGGGTAAGATTCTGGTTGGCGGTAAAAACTTTGGCAGTGGATCGAGCCGCGAACACGCAGCCTGGGCCATTTACGATTATGGTTTCCGTTGCGTGGTATCGAGTTTCTTTGCCGATATTTTCCGGAACAACTCGATCAATGTCGGCATCTTGCCGGTACAGGTAAGTCCCGAATTCCTGGAAAAAATCTTCGCAGCCATCGAAGCCGATCCCACAACAGAACTGGAGATTAACCTGCCTACACAGACGATCACGCTGTTGGCTACGGGCGATAACGAAAACTTTGCCATCAATGAGTACAAGAAACACAACCTCATTAATGGTTACGACGACATCGACTACCTGCTGTCGATGAAAACCGAAATCGAAGCCTTCGCCGAAGCGAGACCATTTTAAAGGTGAAAGAGTGAAAGAGTGAAAGAGTGGCTGTCGTGAAAAAGCCTTTATATGTCAGTTACTCACTCACTCTTTCACTCATTCACTCTTTCACTCATTGAAAATGAAACGTCGTTATATTGAAATCATGGATACGACGCTCCGCGATGGTGAACAAACCAGCGGAGTGTCGTTTTCAGCGTCTGAGAAATTAGCTCTGGCGCAATTACTACTTACCGAAGTCAAAGTAGATCGGGTTGAAGTAGCTTCGGCACGCGTATCGGCAGGGGAACTGGAGGCCGTCCAGCAGATTACCGCCTGGGCTGCCAAAAGCGGTATGCTTGATAAAGTGGAGGTGTTGACATTCGTCGACGGACAGGCTTCTCTCGACTGGATGCAAGCATCGGGAGCAAAGGTCATGAACCTGCTCACAAAAGGCTCGTTGAATCACCTCATTCACCAGCTTAAGAAAACACCTGAGGAACATTTCGATGAAATCCAGCAAGTTATTCGCGACGCTCAGCAACTAGGTTTACAAGTAAATGTATACCTGGAAGACTGGAGCAACGGCATGCGCAACTCGCCCGATTACGTACGTCAGTTCCTGGATTTCCTGCAAACCCAGGCCATTCGTCGGGTACTCTTACCAGATACCCTGGGTGTACTCACGCCAAACGAGACCTATGCATTTATTAGCCCGTTGGTAAGCCGGTATCCGAACCTACATTTCGATTTCCACGCCCACAACGACTATGACCTCAGCATCGCCAACGTGATGGAAGCGATTCGGGCAGGCGCACATGGTATACACCTAACCGTTAACGGCCTGGGCGAACGCGCTGGCAACGCACCCATGGCCAGCGCCATTGCAGCCTTACGGGATTTTATGCCGGATGTACGGACGGGTGTAGTCGAGAAATCACTGTATCAAGTCAGTAAGATTGTTGAGACATTTTCCGGGCTTCGGATTCCCGATAACAAGCCTGTTGTTGGCGACAACGTGTTTACCCAAACTGCGGGTATTCACGCCGATGGCGACAAAAAAAATAACCTGTATTTCAACACCCTGTTGCCCGAACGGTTTGGTCGCAAACGAAGCTATGCACTCGGCAAAATGTCGGGAAAAGCGAATATCGAGAACAACCTCCGCGAACTGGGTATTCTGTTATCAGAAGGCGACCTTAAAAAGGTGACGCAGCGGGTTATCGAGCTGGGCGATCAGAAAGAAGCGGTCACTCGGGAAGACTTACCGTATATCATCTCCGATGTTCTGAATACCAATGCCATCGCTTCTCGGGTAGAAGTCCTTAATTACGTACTCACACACTCCAAAGACCTTAAACCGTCGGCTACCTTACGGGTACGGATCGATACGGAACTGTTTGAAGAAAATGCTCAGGGCGATGGTCAGTACGATGCATTCATGAATGCCCTCAAGAAGATTTATGGTAAGAAAAAGTTAACCCTACCCTTGTTGACCGATTACGCCGTCCGAATTCCGACCGGAGGCCGAACCGACGCCCTTTGCGAAACGATTATTACCTGGAAGCAAAACAACCGTGAGTTCAAAACCAGAGGTCTCGATTCCGACCAGACCGTATCGGCCATTAAGGCAACCCAAAAAATGCTGAATACGCTGGATTAAAAATGACAATTCACTTAAGCGAATGGACAATGTAAAATGAATAATGGTTAATGTACATACCCTGCTTGTCAAGCTAATTTTCATTATTCATTGCTCATTTTACATTGTCCATTTACTTAATAACTTCGTGTTTTATAAATTAAAGCACCAAACGTTATCACATTCAATTCGTCCTTATGAATCAGGCAAAACAAACGGCGGAAAAAGTTGAATACAATGGGTCCGACAATTTGGCCATGATGAGCCACGCTGTTAACTATAACAGCGGTCTGTACAAGTGGGTCGCCCGAGATATTCGACCTGGTGAAGCCATATTGGATTTTGGGGCTGGAAATGGCGAATATGCGAACCGATTTCCGATAGGAAGTGTCGACGCAGCCGAAATTGACCCGGATCTATTGCCATTGATCAAACAACCCGTTTATACCGATATCAGCCAGCTCGCTAAAAAATATGACCTGATTTATACAATCAACGTACTGGAGCACATTGAACATCACGGCGAAATTGTAAAGGAATTATATTCCAAACTCAAGCCAGGGGGCCGCCTGAAAGTGTTCGTTCCAGCCCGTCAGGAAATTTTCAGTAATATGGACGAGCATGTTGGTCATTACCGGCGCTACGATAAAAAGTTGGTTCGCCAGATTCTGGAAGATGCCGGACTGAAAGTTACAGATTGTCGGTATTATGATTTCGCCGGATACTTCATCTCGTTACTCTACAAATGGATGGGTAAAGATGGCCGAATTACAAAGGATTCCGTTATTCTTTACGATCGGGTTATTTTCCCTGTGAGCCGCGTATTTGATAAGTTAACGGTTGGTCAGATCATTGGAAAAAATGTTATTGCTGAAGCAATCCGTCCCAAGTAGCAAGCCAACCAGTAAATGAACAATGGATAATGAATACTGTAAAATGAACAATAGCTACACAACTCACTATCAGTACACTCATTATCATTGTACAGTGTTCATTATTCATTTAAACAAGTCCAATTACTTATTCCCAAAGAATGGCAGAGCCTAAGGTGCTCACTCATTCGTTTTCCAAATGAAAAAACACATCCTTGTAGTACCCGGCGATGGCATTGGCGCCGAAGTAACCGCCGTTGGCAAACAGGTTTTAGAAGTTATTGCTCAAAAGTTCGGGCATGAATTTTCGTACGACGAAGCATTAATCGGTCACGTGGCTATTGAAGCTACCGGCTCACCTCTACCCGCCGAAACGTTGGAAAAAATGCGGGCTTCCGATGCGATCTTATTTGGTGCAGTAGGCCATCCCAAATATGACAATGATCCGTCGGCGAAAGTACGGCCTGAACAGGGGCTTTTGCAGATGCGCAAAGAACTAGGGCTATATGCTAATCTGCGCCCTATTAAACTCTTTGACGAGCTACTCGATGCATCCAGTATTAAACCTGAAATCCTGCGTGGGGCTGATATTCTTTTCTTTCGGGAATTGACGGGCGATGTTTACTTCGGCAAACGCGAACGGATTGATGATGGAAACACTGCTTATGACACCATGATCTACAGCAAATATGAAGTAGAGCGTATTGTCAGAAAAGCCTTTGAAGCGGCTCGTACACGTGGCAAGAAGCTATGCTCGGTTGATAAAGCCAATGTGTTAGAAAGTAGTCGCTTATGGCGCGAGGTTGTACAGGCACTTGCTCCTGAATACCCAGATGTGGCTGTTGAGCACCAGTTTGTTGATGCTATGGCAATGCTACTTATTAAAGATCCCAAGCGTTTTGATGTAGTAGTAACAGGTAATCTTTTTGGTGATATCCTAACCGATGAAGCTAGTCAGATTGCTGGGTCAATGGGTATGCTGGCGTCGGCTTCGGTTGGCGACAGCACGGGGGTTTATGAACCTATTCATGGATCGGCACACGATATTACAGGCAAAGGCGTAGCAAACCCGCTAGCATCGGTTCTATGCGTAGCCTTATTATTGGATATTTCATTTGGCCTTAAAACAGAAGCCCAGACTATTATTGACGCCGTAGATGCTATTTTAAAAGCAGGCTTCCGTACACGTGATATCGCGAATAGTAGCACACCAGCCGATAAACTTTTGGGGACTACTGCTATGGGCGAACAGTTATTGCAACGCTTACAAGCGTAATAGGCGCGATATACCATTGAAAATTTTTGTTTATTCGCTTGCAAACTTTTTCAAAATGGCTATTTTTGTAGCGTATTTACGCGATCAGCGAAATTTCGCAGATAATTTATGACCAATTCCTTTCCCTACCGACTGCAAAAACTAAACGTTTTCTAAGAACGGAGCGAAGGATATGCCATACAAAAAAGGCCCTTTCTCCACAGGAAAGGGCCTTTTTTATAATTAACGAATTCTTACGTATTCAATATTTATCGGACCATGAGCCAACGAGTTTATATTTTCGATACCACTTTGCGCGATGGCGAACAAGTGCCAGGCTGCCAGTTAACCACCGAAGAAAAGATTGTGGTGGCTAAAGAACTGGAGCGAATGGGGGTCGATATTATTGAAGCCGGATTTCCCATCTCCAGCCCAGGTGATTTTCGCTCAGTTGTTGAAATTTCGAAAGCCGTTACAGAACCAACGATTTGCGCGCTTAGCCGGGCTGTAAAAGGCGATATCGATGCGGCTGGCGAAGCGCTCAAATGGGCAAAACGCGGGCGTATTCACACGGGAATTGGCTCGTCGGACATTCACATCCGGAATAAATTCGGTAGTACACGGGAAAAAATTCTCGAACAGGCTGTTGCTGCGGTCAAGCATGCTAAAACCTACGTAGAAGACGTAGAATTCTACGCTGAAGATGCTGGCCGCGCCGATCTCGTCTTCCTGGCTCAATTAACGGAAGCCGTAATTAATGCTGGGGCAACGGTCGTTAATGTCCCTGACACAACAGGCTATTGCCTACCGGACGAATACGGAAAGAAAATCGCGTACATCTATGAACACGTGTCAAACGTGCATAAAGCTACGATTTCAATTCACTGCCACAACGATCTGGGTCTGGCGACAGCAAACACGCTCGCGGGCGTTATGAACGGCGCACGGCAGGTTGAAGTAACAATGAATGGTATTGGTGAACGTGCCGGTAATACCTCATTAGAAGAGGTTGTGATGGCGATAAAAGTCAAGAAAGAATTAGGGTTATATACCAATATCGATTCGACTCGCTTATACCCTGTAAGTAATTTAGTATCTCAGATGATGCGTATGCCTGTTCAGGCCAATAAAGCCATTGTTGGTCGTAATGCCTTTGCGCACTCGTCAGGTATTCATCAGGATGGTTTTCTTAAACACTCGGAGAACTACGAAATCATGAATCCACATGATGTTGGTGTACCAAAATCCTCTATCGTACTCACTGCGCGCTCCGGCCGTCACGCCTTAAAGCACCGACTTGAACTACTTGGTTTCCGCTATGACAAACCAACACTCGATGGAATCTACACCCGCTTCCTTGATATGGCCGATATTCGTAAAGAAGTGAATGATAAAGATTTAATGGAATTGATCCGCTAATAAAAAGCCCGTCTCCCACGACGGGCTTTTTAGTTTGTCAGCTGAACAAAACGGCAATACAGTCTGTTTCGCCAGTATATTAGATGACACTAAACCAGGATAAATCCTCACAACCATGGCCCGTCCAACTCCTGAATTAATTAATGCCCTTCGCCGAACTGTACAGAGCTTAAAGAATGGAGCCCCTTACCAATGGGGACATATGGGAGGTTGCAATTGCGGTAATTTGGCACAAGAGTTAACCAAACTTACCAAAGATCAGATTCATCAATACGCTATGCAACGGCATGGGGATTGGAATGAACAGGCAGAGGACTATTGTTCAACTAGTCAGATGCCTATTGATCTCCTGATCAATGAAATGCTTAATGCAGGATTGATGCTGGAGGATTTAAAACACCTTGAACGACTTGATGATCGTCAGGTTCTGGTCCGTTTTCCTCTTGAGAAGCGTTTTTTAAGGCATAACGTACGGGAAGATGTCATTTCCTACATGAATGCTTGGGCAGAGCTATTAGAAGAGCAATTACTAGCTCAAATAACGCTTCCAGCTCTGCAAGATATTGAGTTTGCGTAGCTCAAGCGCTTTACGGATCAAGTTCAAAAGTTGTGGATCAACTTGGATTAAGCATATAACTGAGTGAGCCGATATAAGAAGAATTCTACGTTGCGAACCCCTCTGAACTGAGCCCGGAACGCTTTGATCTTGGCATTGAAGGACTCGGCTGAGGCATTGGTACTGCGATTGTCAAAATAATTCAAGATCGTTTCATAGTGGTTCTGAATGGAGCGGGCCACCGTGTTGAAGGCTTTAAAGCCCGCTTGACGTACCCCCTCATGCCACTTAGCCAACTGAGCTAAGCCGTAAAGCTTATTGGTGGTAGCCTCAAAGATGTAGCTCAAGGATTGACTCAATTCATAGGCTGTCTTCAAATCTGGATAACGCTCAAATAGCAGCATAGCCCGCTCACGCTGGCTTTCTGTCCAGTTAGTCGCCTTTTTATAGAGCACATAGCGGCTGCGAGCCAGCAGTTGTTTGACCGTATCGCCATTGGCAAGCATCTCTGGTTGATAGTCGGTCTGGTTAAGCTTAGCTTGCTCCAGGGCTTCATTGTCGGCTTCCAAGGCTTGCCAGCGATACGCAATCCGCATGTCCTGAACAGCCTCCAGGGCTAATTGTTGCACATGGAACCGATCAGTCACCTGAGTAGCCTTGGGAAAACATTTTTTAGCAATCAGAGCCATATTACCCGCCATGTCCAGAGTAACCTCTTTTACCTTTTTGCGCTGACTTTCAGGCAACTTACGCAAGACTTCAATGACTGTATCGGCTTTAGTTCCGGCGACAATGGCCACGATACTTCCTTTGCCACCTTTAGCCGCTTTATTCGTCAGGATGGTGTAGAGTTCTCCCTGCGACAGACTGGTTTCATCCAATGACAGATGCGACCCCAGATTGTGGGCATACAACAGCCACTCTTTAGCGTGGCCTCGTTGATCCCAATCGGTAAAGCCACTCTGAAAATCACGATATTGGCGCAATAAGGCTCGGTCACCAACCCCATAAAATCCGCCAATTGATCGGATATTAATCGGGTTGGTATCGACTGATGTCTTTTAAAAAAGCGGCAAACTCACCGGTCATCCGCGTTCCTTCTGCTACTTGAGTCCAGTCTCGATAAACGACTTTTCCTGTTTTGGTATTAAGCCAGCGACGGCGCTTGATGTGCAGGAAAACCTGGTGTCCACGGATGGGAAAATCCTGGACAGTGATGGTAGGGAAAAAGCCTTTGGAGAGTAAGTTTTTTCGCTCTGGATCCTGCTCATCCGCATTTTTCTCTTCGATATGCACCTGGAAAACGCCCTCCTGCCGGTCAATGGCTGTCAATTCGAAATTTTCTAGAATGAACTCAGGTAATAGAAACTGGATAATGGGTAAGAAGCTTTCCAAAACGACGCGGTTTGATTAAACGCACAAACCTAGATAAATACAATGGGATCAAGGTCAAAAGTTGTGGAGCATCTTGGATTAAGCATATAATTGAGTCAGCCGATAT
This sequence comes from Spirosoma sp. KCTC 42546, assembly GCF_006965485.1. Classification (NCBI taxonomy): domain Bacteria; kingdom Pseudomonadati; phylum Bacteroidota; class Cytophagia; order Cytophagales; family Cytophagaceae; genus Spirosoma; species Spirosoma sp. KCTC 42546. Next base: position 681,236 of record NZ_CP041360.1, on the reverse strand, counting down.
AAGAAGAATTCCACGTGGCGAACCCCGCGGAACTGAGCCCGAAATGCCTTGATCTTAGCATTGAAGGACTCCGCCGAGGCATTCGTACTGCGATTGTCAAAATAATTCAAAATTGTTTTGTAGTGGTTTTGAATCGAACGAGCCACCGTGTTGAAAGCCTTCAAGCCAGTTTGGCGGACCTTCTCATGCCATTTGGCCAAGCGAGCTAAGCCGTACAGTTTATCGGTCGTCTGCTCAAAGAGGTGACTTAGGGACTGACTCAACTCATAAGCTCGCTTCAGGTCTGGATATCGATCAAAAAGCAGACTGGCCCGCTCTTGCTGGCTGATCGTCCAATCAGTCGCCTTTTTATAAAGCACATAGCGGCTGCGAGCCAGCAATTGTTTCACTGTATCCCCATTGGTAAGTAACTCTGGTTGATAGTCGATCTGGTTAAACGTAGCCTGCTCAAGAGCCTCATTTTCAGCCTCCAAGGCTTGCCAGCGGTACTCAACTCGCATAGTCTGGACGGCCTCCAGAGCCAGTTGTTGCACATGGAAACGGTCGGTCACTTGGATAGCCTTAGGGAAACATTTTTTAGCGATTAGGGCCATATTGCCTGCCATATCCAGGGTAATTTCCTTTACCTTTTTGCGCTGGTTTTCAGATAACTTACGCAATATCTCAATCACCGTCTCGGCTTTAGTACCCGCCACAATGGCTACGATACTGCCCTTGCCTCCTCTAGCGGCTTTATTGGTCAGAATCGTATAGAGTTCCCCTTGTGAAAGACTCGTTTCATCTAGCGACAAATGCGTACCCAGGTTTTGGGGATAAAGCAACCAGTCTTTGGCATGTTGCTTTTGTTGCCAATTGGCAAATCCACTCTGATAATCACGGTATTGGCGTAATAGAATTTTGCCACCAACCCCATAAAAGCCGCCAATGGAGTTGATATTAGTCGGGTTAGTATCGACTGATTTGTTTTAAAAAAGCGGAAAACTCACTGGTCATCCGCGTTCCATCTGCTACCTGAGTCCAGTCTCGATAGACGACTTTGCCGGTTTGGGTATTGAGCCAGCGACGGCGTTTGATATGCAGGAATACCTGGTGGCCCCGGATGGGAAAGTCCTGGACGGTGATAGTGGGGAAAAAGCCTTTGGAGAGCAGATTCTTCCGTTGAGGGTCCGTCTCATCGGCATTTTTCTCTTCGATATGAACATGAAAGACTCCCTCAGGGCGGTCGATGGAGGTCAATTCAAAATTTTGTAGGATGAACTCAGGCAACAGAAACTGAACGATGGGCAAGAAACTCTCCAAAACAACTAGATTTGATTAATTCACAAACCTAAAAAAATACAATGCCCTCCACAACTTTTGGAATTGATCCCGCTTTACCGCAAAAGCATTATCCATAATAAAATGAGCAAACGCAAAAGGCCTGTCCGTTTGGACAGGCCTTTTACTTAATTTCATTCAGGTGGCACCTTCCTACTCTCCCGCTTGTGACAGCAGTACCATCGGCAGTACGGGGCTTAACGGCTCTGTTCGAGATGGAAGAGGTGAACACCCGCCTTACCAGCACCAACCTGATTGACCCTTCTGATCAGTTACGATCAAGATCTTATATGTCTTTTTCCCCACAGAGAGAGACTCTGATTTGCATTCAACTTCTGATCAATACTAGACTTCCTTTAGAGCATTCTTACTAAGCAAAATCACAAACACGCGTCCGGGGCCATTAGTACGGCTCGGCTTAACACCTCTCGATGCCTACACCTACCGCCTATCAACGTCGTCGTCTACAACACCCCTTTATACCGGAACATTCATCTTCAGGCCAGTTTCGCACTTAGATGCTTTCAGCGCTTATCTGTTCCCCACGTAGCTACTCGGCCGTGCCTGCGGCCAAACAACCGATTCGCCAGCGGTGAGTCCATCCCGGTCCTCTCGTACTAAGGACAGAGCCCGTCAATATTCCAACGCCCACCACAGATAGGGACCGAACTGTCTCACGACGTTCTGAACCCAGCTCGCGTGCCACTTTAATCGGCGAACAGCCGAACCCTTGGAACCTTCTCCAGCCCCAGGATGTGACGAGCCGACATCGAGGTGCCAAACCTCCCCGTCGATGTGAGCTCTTGGGGGAGATCAGCCTGTTATCCCCGGCGTACCTTTTATCCTTTGAGCGATGGCCCTTCCATGCGGAACCACCGGATCACTATACCCTGCTTTCGCACCAGATCGGCTTGTAGGCCTCACTGTCAAGCCCGCTTCTGCTATTGCACTCCCCTGCCGATTACCGTCCGGCATGAGCGGACCTTGGGAAACCTCCGTTACCCTTTCGGAGGTGACCACCCCAGTCAAACTACCCACCAAACACGGTCCTGTCTCCAGTTAGAACGCCAGTAAGCCAAGGGCGGTATTTCAAGGTTGATTCCAGCATGCCTGGCGACACCCCTTCGCAATCTCCCGCCTATCCTACACATGACTGACCGGCATTCAATGTTAAGCTGTAGTAAAGGTGCACGGGGTCTTTCCGTCCCGTGGCGGGTAAGCGGCATCTTCACCGCTACTACAATTTCACCGAACTCATGGTTGAGACAGTGCCCAGATCGTTACACCATTCGTGCAGGTCGGAACTTACCCGACAAGGAATTTCGCTACCTTAGGACCGTTATAGTTACGGCCGCCGTTTACTGGGGCTTCAGTTCAAACCTTCGAGTTACCCCTAAGCTCCCCCCTTAACCTTCCAGCACCGGGCAGGTGTCAGACCCTATGCGTCAACTTTCATTTTGGCAGAGTCCTGTGTTTTTGGTAAACAGTCGCCTGGGCCTCTTCTCTGCAGCCGCTGTTGCCAGACGGCCCCCCTTATCCCGAAGTTACAGGGTAATCTTGCCGAGTTCCTTAACCATGATTCTTTCGCGCACCTTAGAATATTCTTCCCAGCTACCTGTGTCGGTTTACGGTACGGGTATCCATACGCTTAACACACCCTCACTTTTCTTGGAAGCCCCGTCAACACTTCGCTTCAGCCGAAGCCTCCGCTCAACGCCCTATTCCGTCAGGACGTAGCATCTCTGGCACTCCGTCATGAGACTGCCTGCATAGATAGTACAGGACTATTAACCTGTTCCCCCTCAAAGCCCGGCATTCGCCTGCTCCTTAGACCCCGACTAACCCTCCGATGACTGCCATCGCGGAGGAAACCTTAGCTTTTCGGTGTGAGGAGTTCTCATCCTCATTCTCGTTACTTATGCCTACATTTGCTTTTCTATGCGGTCCACCAAAGCTCACGCTTCAACTTCACCCCCCATAGAATGCTCTCCTACCACACTATACTCCAAGTATAGGTCCATAGCTTCGGTGATGTGCTTGATGCCCGTTTATTATCGACGCCCGCCCCGCTCGACCAGTGAGCTGTTACGCACTCTTTAAAGGAATAGCTGCTTCCAAGCTAACCTCCTGGCTGTCTCAGCAGCCGGACCGCCTTTGTTCAACTTAGCACACACTTAGGGACCTTAGCTGATGGTCTGGGTTGTTCCCCTCTCGGACTTGGACCTTAGCACCCAAGCCCTCACTGCCACGCACCTCTCTGCGCATTCGGAGTTCATCAGAAGTTGGTAGGATGTGACTCCCCCGCATCCTGTTGGTCGCTCTACCTCACAGACAGTAACACGTAACGCTGTTCCTAAAAACATTTCGGAGAGTACGAGCTATTTCTCAGTTTGATTGGCCTTTCACCCCTATCCCCAGCTCATCCGGAAGCTTTTCAACGCTTATCGGTTCGGTCCTCCACGGTGTGTTACCACCCCTTCAACCTGGCCAGGGATAGATCACCAAGTTTCGCGTCAACCCCCACTGACTAGACGCCCTGTTCAGACTCGCTTTCGCTTCGGATCCGATCGTCAACGATCTTAACCTCGCCAGTGACGGTTACTCGTAGGCTCATTATGCAAAAGGCACGCTGTCACCCCACACTGGGGGCTCCAACCGCTTGTAAGTGCCTGGTTTCAGGATCTATTTCACCCGGGTACTCCCCGTACTTTTCACCTTTCCCTCACGGTACTCTGCGCTATCGGTCTTCTGATTGTATTTAGCCTTACCGGATGGTGCCGGCAGATTCAGAGGGAATTTCTCCGGTTCCCCCCTACTCAGGAATCCCAACCCATCAACGCACTGACCAATACGGGACTCTCACCCTCTATGGTGCACTTTCCCAAGTGCTTTTTGTTCGGTTGTTGACTTGATGTCAGGTCCTACTACCCCGACCACGCCGTAACGTGATTGGTTTGGGCTGTTCCCCGTTCGCTCGCCACTACTCAGGGAATCACAATTGTTTTCTCTTCCTGCGGGTACTTAGATGTTTCAGTTCTCCGCGTTTGCTTCATGCGTAAGCATGATGATGGTTCTTCAAACCACCGGGTTGCCCCATTCAGACACATACGGATCTGCCCCTGCCAGCGGGTCCCCGTACCGTTTCGTCGCTTGCCACGTCTTTCTTCGCCATCAGAAGCCTTAGGCATCCCCCAGACACCCTTTTGCTGCGTGTTTACGCTTTACTTAAAATGCTCTACTTGTCTATCCAGCAATCAATCAATTGACTGCTATTTCATGAACTACGACTACTCGTAATTCAGTCTCTCCCTGTAGGTCAAAGAACAACTTGTCTCGCCCCGAAGGGAAAGACAAAGTCCTTAACAAACGTCAGCACTCAACTCAACTTCTTAATGCACGCCGAAGCAATGACATTAATCGGCTCCAAAAAGGAGGTGTTCCAGCCGCACCTTCCGGTACGGCTACCTTGTTACGACTTAGCCCCAGTCGCCGAGTTTACCCTGATAGGACTATAACCTCCCACTTCAGGTCCCCCCAACTCCCATGGCTTGACGGGCGGTGTGTACAAGGTCCGGGAACGTATTCACCGCGCCATGGCTGATGCGCGATTACTAGCGATTCCAGCTTCATGGGGTCGGGTTGCAGACCCCAATCCGAACTGTGACCGGCTTTACAAGATTGGCTCCAGGTTACCCTATCGCTACCCGCTGTACCGACCATTGTAGCACGTGTGTCGCCCTGGACGTAAGGGCCATGATGACTTGACGTCGTCCCCCCCTTCCTCTCTGCTTGCGCAGGCAGTCTACTTAGAGTTCCCGACATTACTCGCTGGCAACTAAGTACAGGGGTTGCGCTCGTTGCGGGACTTAACCCAACACCTCACGGCACGAGCTGACGACAGCCATGCAGCACCTTGTTTTGTGTGTATTGCTACACGGACCCATTTCTGAGCCCTTCACGCACATTCTAGCCCAGGTAAGGTTCCTCGCGTATCATCGAATTAAACCACATGCTCCACCGCTTGTGCGGACCCCCGTCAATTCCTTTGAGTTTCACTGTTGCCAGCGTACTCCCCAGGTGGATTACTTAACGCTTTCGCTCAGCCACGCATGCTTAAACACACACAGCCAGTAATCATCGTTTACGGCATGGACTACCAGGGTATCTAATCCTGTTCGCTACCCATGCTCTCGTGCCTCAGTGTCAATATCGTCGTAGTAGCCTGCCTTCGCAATCGGTGTTCTGGGTCATATCTATGCATTTCACCGCTACATGACCCGTTCCGGCTACCGCCAACGCATTCAAGTCCTCCAGTTTCCAGCCACATCTGATGGTTAAGCCACCAGCTTTCAAACCAGACTTAGAAAACCACCTACGCACCCTTTAAACCCAATAAATCCGGACAACGCTTGCACCCTCCGTATTACCGCGGCTGCTGGCACGGAGTTAGCCGGTGCTTATTCCTCAGGTACCGTCACATAATCCCGCAGGACTACTTTTCTTCCCTGATAAAAGCAGTTTACAACGCTGAGCGCCTTCATCCTGCACGCGGCATGGCTGGGTCAGACTTGCGTCCATTGCCCAATATTCCCTACTGCTGCCTCCCGTAGGAGTTGGGTCCGTATCTCAGTACCCATGTGGGGGCCAATCCTCTCAGAACCCCTACTGATCATCGCCTTGGTGGGCCGTTACCCCCCCAACTAGCTAATCAGACGCAAGCCCCTCTCCTACCCATAAATGTTTACCCCTAAAGCCAGGTGACTTCAGGGGACCGTGCGGGTTTACCCCAGCTTTCGCCGGGCTATCCCCCAGTAGGAGGCAGGTTGCTTACGCGTTACGCACCCGTTTGCCACTGGTCTTGCGACCCGTTCGACTTGCATGTATTAGGCCTGCCGCTAGCGTTCATCCTGAGCCAGGATCAAACTCTCCATCGTAAATAATTGTGAGACTAACCAAAGTTAATCTCGATGTTGTTCAACCGGTGATCGAAATCACAAAGTTGCGTTATTGTTGTGCTGACCGTTTGTCAAAGAACTGTGCGCCTGGCCCGTTGGCCGAAGCGTGGTTGAGAAGTGATTTAAAAACCTTAAACCGTGTCTCGTTGTTTGGGAGTGCAAAGGTACACCTTATTTCCCGATTGTCAAGTGAAAGTGAAATTATTTTTTAAAATTAATTTTCGACTTTTTCCTTGTAATTGATTGACAATGAGAGGGTTAATTCTTTTTCGTCAATCATTCCCGTTGTTTGGGAGTGCAAAGGTACGAGACTTAGTTTGCTTTGTCAAGTAAATCTGAAAATAAATTTTGCAATTGATTCTCAGCGAGTTGCACTTAATGAATTGATTACCAGCCGCTTTCGCGTTTGTTTTCAACTCATTTCCCTGATTTGGGACTGCAAAGGTAGGGGCTTGAACTAGCTTTGTCAAGCCCTCCCCCAAAATAAATGGAGGACCACCAAACATTATTTGGTAAGCCCCCCATCATCAAGCACTTACACAATAGAAAAATTCTAACTTTTTTTCAAACAATCGATACGCAACTGGTATAGAGCGGTAGAATGACCCTCAAGGGATGCTCTTTTTAACCCTAATACGAGTACTATGAAGTATATTGCATCTTTCTTTTGGGCCCTGTTTTAGGGTATGATTATTCATACGATGAAAATAATACATACTGCTGACTGGCATTTAGGCAAGCGGCTACAGGATTTTCAACGATTACAGGAGCAGCAGGAAGTATTGGCTGAAATTGTACAGGTGGCAGATGATGAAGATGCAGATCTGGTACTGGTGGCAGGTGATTTGTTTGATACGTTTAATCCCGATCCACAAGCAGAGGACTTATTATATAGTACGCTTAAGCAATTAACGGCAGGTGGGCGTCGGACTGTGGTCGCCATTGCGGGTAATCATGACAACCCCGACCGAATTGAAGCCCAAGACCATTTTGGTCGGGAGTGTGGAATTATCTTCGCTGGTTTTCCAAAGACAAACATTCAATCCCATGAATTAAGCTGTGAAGCAAAGGTACTTCAGACCGCTCCTGGCTTTATTGAATTGAAACTCCCCAGACACGATGCGCCGGTTCGAATCATTTTAACACCCTATGCCAATGAAAACCGAATGCGCTCGTACTTCGGGATGACTCATCTTGACGATGAACTCCGGCAAAGCCTGAAAGGTCATTGGGCAACACTGGCTGATACCTATATGGATAAAAAGGGTATCAATTTATTGGTGGCGCACCTCTTTGTTATGAAGCGGGGTGGCGAACAACCCGAAGAGTCGGACGATGAGCGGAGTATTTTGCAGGTTGGTGGCGCTTCGATGGTGTATACCGATATGATTCCTCCGCAAATACAATATACAGCCTTAGGCCATTTGCATCGCTATCAGGAAATGGGAGGTGGCCCGTGCCCAGTTGTATATAGTAGTAGCCCGTTAGCTTATAGCTTTGCGGAGGCCGATCAACAAAAGTATGTTGTACGGATTGAGGCTGAGCCCAATCAGGCCGTAACCTTTACACCGGTTCCGCTGAAAACCGGTAAGCGACTCCTTCGCCCTAAATTTAAGCTCGTCAACGAGGCTGTTGACTGGCTCCGGGAAAATCCTAATTGTTTCGCTGAGATTACGCTGCAAACGACCACTTATCTGACGAGTGAAGAACGTAGGCAACTTCAGCAGGCGCATGAATCGCTGGTAACGATTATTCCTGATGTTCGGACGGTGGATGAGCCGGAGCAGGAATCTGCACCCGCCATCGACCTTACCCAAAGTATGGAAACGCTATTCGCGAATTATTTTAAGAACCGAAACAAAGGACAGGAGCCGAATGAGCGATTGCAGCACCTGTTTCGGGAGATTTTAGCCACCGAACCTGAATGATACCCATTAAATTATCGATTCAAGGCCTTTATTCATACCAGGATTTACAGGAAATAGACTTTCAGCGGCTGACCGGGTCGAGTGTGTTTGGCATATTCGGTAAGGTGGGCAGTGGCAAAACGTCCCTGCTGGAAGCGATTAGCTTTGCGCTCTATGGCGAAACGGAACGGTTGAACAGCCGCGATAATCGACAATATAATATGATGAATCTGAAGTCGAAGCAGTTGCTGATTGACTTCGAGTTTCAGGCTGGCCCCGATCAGCATATCTATAAATTTGTCTACGAAGCGAAACGACATCCTAAGAAACACCACGAGATAGGTCCCGGCGAACGTCGAATGTTCATTCGGCAGGAAAATGACTGGCATCCGATCGGAAATGAAAAAGAAGATATTTCCGTACTGTCGAAGCAGATTCTGGGCTTAGACTACGAGAATTTCAAGCGTACGATTATCATTCCCCAGAACCAGTTTCGCGAGTTTCTGGAACTTAGTCCCACAGAGCGGACCAAGATGATGAATCAGCTGTTCAAACTGGATCAATACGATCTGGCCGGACGCGTAGGCAAATTGAGTAAAGCCAACGACGATCAATTGGCCGAACTTCGAGGATTATTAAGTCCATTGGCAACGGTTACCCCTGCGGCTATTGAACATGCCGAAGCCAATATTGCGTCCAGCCACGATGCAGTTCGGGCAAAAGAGACGGAGATTGAGCAAGTGGAGCCAACCGAACGACTACTGTTACACGCCCAAACGCAGAGTCAGAATCTGGCAACACTACAGCGGGAGTTGTCAGGTCTGCAAACATTAGAACCGACCTATAGCAAACTCCGACAAACAATTGCCCTTTACGAAACCTGTCGGTTAGTCTTTCAGTCGGATCTGGTCATGCTACGAAAGCTGACGGATAAGCAAACGGGTCTGGTTGAGGCAAAGAACAAAACAGCCAGGCAACTTTCAGTAACAGATGGTCAATTATTGGGCCTACAGTCGGTTTACGAGGCCACCAAAAAAGCCTATGAAGGCCGGAATCAGTTGCAGCAACAGATTGATGAGTTAGATACGGTGCAGCAGATCCGTCTCTTACAGGAATCGATTGAGCTTCAAACACGAAATCGGCAGCAAATAGCGATTCGGATCGGGCGGCAGATACTGTCACTTGATGGATATAAAGCTGAACGGCAAAAGCACCAGACACTGATCGACAGTTTACTTCGGCAGACATCGCAGTTAGAGCGGCTCTATCAGGCAGAAAAATGGTTCGCCATTTATAAGCCGCTCAAAAAACAGGCCGACGAGTTACAAAAACAGTTGACTGATCATGAGACCCTGATCGAACAGATCAAACAGCAAAAAGACAAGGTACTGGCAGGCTTTCCGGAAGAGTGGGCTGCTTTTACCTTAAAAACATTGCCTGCCCAGATTGACGATGCGCTGGAACAGTTGAAAGCCATCCGCAAAGACCGCGAAAAGGTGTACCAGCAGGCTTTCGTAAAACAGGAATTAGTCCACTTTACTGATTCCCTGACCGATGGTACACCCTGTCCGCTTTGCGGGTCCGAGCACCATCCAGCTAAACATACAGCTAGTCAGGGCAACTCGGATGCTGATTTAATCAGGCAGGAGGTGCTCAAAAGCGAAAATGCACTCAACAAAGTCAACCAACGTATTGATGATACAACTGCCCTAAGGTTACTTATTGAAGGCATGACCAAAGATCTTCGGAGCGCTTTAGACAACAGCAAACGACTAATTCAGGAACGAGCAGAGATTATACGGCAACTTACCGAACATGAGGACCAGTTTAGTTGGCACGAGTTTGACAAGGATCGGGAGTCTGATCTGGCAGGGGCCATCCAGCAGGAGAGTCAGCAGCAAAAACAACTTCAGGAAGGTCAGAAGGTCGTTCGGGAGTTGAGCAAACAAATTGATGAGGTTGAAACGGCCTTACGTGAAGAGGAAAAGCAATTAAGCGAGTTCGATACAGCAATTGCGGGCCTAAATGGTCAATTAAAAACGGCGGTCGAATCGCTGGACTATTATCGGCTTTCGGAAGTTGAACAATGGAACCTGCGCCAGATTGCCGACTTGCGCGATTCGCTCACTCGTACATACGACCAGACAAAAACAAATTTTGAAGAAGCCGATAAGCAAAAATCGGATGCGGAGAAACTACAGGCTACACTGGCTGAACAACTTCAACAGGTAATCAACCAGTTGGCAGACCTGGACAATGATATTCAGGCTGTTGAGGGTAATCTGGCCCAAAATCTAGCTGAACAGTCCATAACCCGCGACGTAGTGGAGCAGGTATTGCAGAGTAATTTGGACATCGATCAGGAAAAGCAGCGCATCCGCGACTATGATACAAAACGGGCTGGGCTCCAGAAGCAAATCACTGATTTAGAAAACGAGCTTTTCAAATCTCCCTTTGATGCGATTGCACTTACGAACGTGCAAAGCCATTTAAAAACCCTCCGTGATCAGAAAGATAGCCTGAATAAAGAATTGGGGCAGCTCACCAATGTTCTGATAACGCTAAAGCAGCAATGGGCAAAAAAACAGGAACATCAAAAACGCCATGATGAGTTAGACCTTCGTCGGCAGGATTTGAAGAAAATGGACGAGTTGTTCCGGGCGCAGGGTTTTGTCAATTATGTATCGTCAGTCTACTTAAAGAACCTGTGCGAATCGGCCAATGATCGGTTTTTCAAACTAACGAACAACCAGTTAAAGCTTGAGTTAGACGATAAAAACAATTTCCAGGTACGCGACTACCTCAACGGGGGAGAAACCCGGAGCGTGAAAACGCTTTCGGGTGGGCAAACATTTCAGGCGGCTTTATCGCTTGCACTGGCACTATCCGACAATATTCAGCACCTGACCAAAGCTAAACAGAACCTCTTCTTCCTGGACGAAGGCTTCGGTACGCTCGATAAGGATTCACTACAAACGGTCTTTAAAACACTCAAAGCCCTGCGATCCGAAAATCGGGTAGTGGGTATTATCTCACATGTAGAAGAATTGCAGCAAGAAGTGGAAAACTTTATTCGAGCCGAATCCACAGAAAATGGGAGTCGTATTCGAAGGAGTTGGGATGAGTAGAGATGCTCACCTCACCCCCTGCCCCCTCTCCTGTTTTAGGAGAGGGGATACTATCAACAGCTTTTTAGTCCCGCCCCGCATGTTCTCGCTTGGCTTCGCCGAGTGAGTAATATTGTTTTAACGGCCTCTGGCCGGAGAATAACCAATTAGTAGAAAACGGGCCAGAGGCCCTAGAATGAATAGCCCTCACTCGGCGAAGCCAAGCGAGAACATGAATACTACAGGAAGCTTTTTAGCCTCTATCCTTAGTTTAAGGATAGAGGCCGGTGGTGGGGTTATACAACTACGAAACAATCTGCTTTACACCCCACTGCTCCACTATTTTTCCTTCACTCAAGCGGAAAATGGAGTAGAACGTGGTCGTTTTTTGTTCCAGTTTTCCGACTGCCTGAACAACCACAAAATCTCCTTCAGCTATAATATGAGTCACCTTTTCAACTGAGAGTTGGACAGTCTCCTGCTGTAAGTAGTTTTTTAATCCAGCAAGACCATTGTCAATGTCAGGAATGTGCTGAATAAGGTTGGCATCAACAAAATCTGGAAGAACATCGAGCTGGTGATTCACGAAAACCCGTTCGTAAAATTCCGACACAAGAGCTTTATTCGCTATCGTCAGGTCAGATGCATCCATAGACAACGGACCGTCCATCATGGGATTTCCGTTTCGGGTCGTTTCGGGCTGGTCTTCAATGGCGTCCCAATGTTCCGTTACCTGACCATCCCGAAACCGGAATAAATCAACCACAATTTTCTGCTTATCTCCCCAACCGAAACTCATATTCGTTACAACGTACTCCCCTTCGGCAATTAATCGTAAAAAGGGCGTCGAAGTTGTGGCGGGTTTGGGCATTTGCTTCATGTAGGCAAGAGCTTCCAGCAGCCCTTCCTTTCCAGGCTTAACCATCGGACTATGCTGTATGTAATCGTCCGCTATTATTTCTCTGGCAAAGTCAAGATCGCCCTGACTAACCGCCCGACGATAGAAATCGCGGATAATGGATTTATTTATTACTTCCTGTTGTATGATCTGCATTTTAGTAGAAATCGTTTTGGAACACGACAAAATCAGGGATACGCCTACGCATAGGAGACCCGTGATGAAATGTTGAAATTTCATCGGTAGAAATAGTAAATTAAAACGGAATGAATAGGAACCCACCAAACGGAAATGGTGAGTCTACTGCTGCCTGAAGTTGGGCAGCATGCGCTGAAAGGCACTATCTTAGTAGATAAGCATTTTCAGCGATGGTTGGCGGTATGTTATTCTACGTTGCAGTGCCCAAAGTTAACAAATCTTGAACGCGCTTTGGAAACAACGTAGCTTTTTTACTTTTACCAGCTAACTGATCAATACCGTTCCAATGAAAAACTTTGTTACGACTTTCGTTCTCGGCTGTTTAGTGCTATCCGGTTGCCATACAACCAAACCAGCATCTACCACTTCACAACCGAAACCGCTTACTACCATTGCTTTCGGGTCATGCAGCGACCAAAAACGGCCGCAACCTCTCTGGGATGATATTGTGGCCCAAAAACCTGATGTCTGGATTTGGCTGGGGGATAACATCTACGGCGACTCCGAAAGTATGGATACGCTTCGCGCAAAATACACTCGTCAAAAATCGAATCCGGTTTACCAGCAGTTACGGCAATCGACACCCATCATTGGCGTTTGGGACGATCATGATTACGGTGTCAATGATGGCGGCAAGGAGTATCCCAAGCGGAAAGAAAGTCAGCAGGTCATGCTGGATTTTCTGGACGTCCCTACCAATAGCCCATTGCGCACCCAGGAAGGGGGCTACTCTGTACACACGTATGGGCCTAAAGGGCAACGGGTAAAAGTAATTCTGCTGGATGGCCGCTATTTCCGTGACCCACTCAAGAAAGAGGATAAAAAAAACGTACCCGATCCATCGGGCGATGTATTGGGCGAATCGCAATGGAAATGGCTGGAGCAACAACTCACGAACTCGGATGCCGACGTACATATTATTGGCAGTGGCATTCAGGTTTTACCCGAAGAGCATGTGTATGAAAAATGGGCCAACTTTCCCACTGCCCGCCAGCGGTTATTGGATCTGTTAGCGAAGACAAAGCCCAAAGGGGCCCTATTCATCAGTGGCGACCGGCATATGGCGGAAGTATCGAAAGTAAGCGTACCCGGATTAGGCTATGATCTTTTCGATATTACCAGCAGCGGCTTAACCCACGTTTCGGCACCACACGAAGAGGACAATCGTCACCGTGTAGGCAAAATCGTTTCCGAATTAAACTACGGTCTGATTACTATTGACTGGCGGGCCAAACCAATAACGGCTACTGTTCGAATTAACGGAGATAATCAGGCAACGTATCTTACCCAGGAAATTAAATTTTGAACCATCAGCATTACTGAATAGCTGATAGCAGGAGAACGAAATTCATTCAGAAAAGCGGTGAACGACCAAACGTTCACCGCTTTTCTTTTATCCAAGCCAATCAGACAGCGTACGCTTCATCCGAACAATATAGCAGTTCAAATGCCTTTTATGTCGATTCATTAGCCCTTACAGAACGGTTAGTAAGCTATAGCTATCCTTAATATGAATCAAACCACCAATTACTATCAATAGCATAAAACAGTAAACACAATGAAAACCAACTTACCAATAGTCGTGCTGGGCATGATGATAGCTTTTGTAGCGTGCCAATCGAATACAGTATTGCCAGATACGACACCGGGCAAACCGACCGACTCAATTAGCGTTTTTAAGCGAGTGAAGATTAGCTGGACCAATACCGATTATAAAGAAGTCGAGTATGACGCCGGGAACAAACCCATTCGGTACACCAGACAAAGCCTGTACAATGAGGGAACTGGCGAAGTGCTTAAGGTCGTCTACAATCTGATCTATTCCAGTACACAGTTAACACGTGTAGAAGCGTCCAACGGCTCATATGTTACCTATAGCTACGATGGTAATAAAGTCAGTCGTACGCAGGAGTTTACTAAAATGGGCAAGCTGTTAACGACAAGGCAATATACCTATTCGTCCGAAAATCGGTTGATACGCCTGGATGAAACGAGAGGAGAAGGCGCATCGACAGTAGAAACAGCCAGAACATTTACCTACGATGCCAAAGGGAATCTGTCTCAAGTGGTTAACCTCGCCAAAGATGCGCAAACAGGTGTGTATCAGATTGACTACATAACGCGCTTCTCAGACTATGATTCACATAAAAACGTCACGAGTCTGTGGACCATTTATCCACTCCTGCCAAACGTTACCTTTCAACTAAATAACCCAGCCACCATCACCCAATATAGCCAGGATCAGGATGGTGCTGAAATTCAGCTGCACCGCTCGCAATACGTGTACCGTTACAACGCTGAAGGTTACCCTGTTTCGCATACGGAAACGGATCAGGGCGGCACCCAAACAGCCACATATACGTATGCTGGTATGCAGTAAGTGAAATGAGTGCAGTAAGTGGAGAAGATAAACCTCACTCCACTTACTGCACTCATTTCACTTACTGTACCTACTATTCCTTATTGATCAATGCCATCACATCTTCCGAAATACCGGTCATCGAGAAACCGCCATCATGGAACAGGTTTTGCATCGTAACCATGCGTGTCAGATCGGAGAATAGCGTGATCACATAATCAGCGCACTGATCGGCAGTAGCGTTGCCAAGGGGAGCCGTTTTATCGGCAAAGTCGAAGAATTTATCAAATCCACCAATGCCACTACCCGCCTTTGTTGGTGTGGGCGATTGCGAAACTGTATTTACACGTACGTTCCGGTATTTGCCATATTGATACCCGAAACTACGAGCTATTGATTCCAGGACAGCTTTGGCATCAGCCATGTCTCCATAAAACGGAAACGTCCGTTGAGCAGCCATGTACGTCAAGGCAACGATTGACCCCCATTCGTTCATGGCATCCTGTTTATAGGCAGTCTGCATCATTTTATGGAACGATATCGCCGAGATGTCGATACTCTGCTTAAACCAATCGTAGTTGAGATCAGTATAGGCTTTTCCTTTCCGCACATTCGGGCTCATACCGATACTATGCAAAACAAAATCCAGTTTACCGCCAAGCACTTCGGTTGACTTGGTAAACAGGTTTTCAATATCTTCGACAGAGGTAGCGTCGGCCGGAATGATTTCAGCATTACACTGTGCAGCCAATTCTTTGATGGCACCCATACGCATGGCAATCGGCGCGTTGGTCAGTGTAAAGATGGCGCCTTCTTCTTTCGCTTTCAGAGCGACTTTCCAGGCAATTGAGTTTTCGTCTAAGGCACCCGAAATGATGCCGCGTTTTCCGTTCAGTAATCCGTAAGCCATGTGTTTAATGTATAATGAAGAATGAAGAATGAACAATAGATGGCAGATGACGTACTAGAACGTTATTCATTACACATTATTCATTATTCATTAATTACCCCAAAGTTAGGTTATTTTTTGGTCGAATCGCCGTTACGATGAAGGGCTACAACAGCTGTTGGTACAGGTGCCGGTGGCAACTTCAGTACGTCGGCCATAAATTTCTCGGTGGCTTTATAAACCCCTGATAAGTCTTTAGATGTGAAATGAGAGGCAATGACATGTTCACCTGCATTGGGAAAAGCCACTTTTTCTTTTTTATCAGCAGGCGTCCCTACTTCATCATACATATCCAGCATAGCCGCCACCGACACAACCTTATCCTGATGAGCTTCGTCTTTGTAATAGTATCCCATAAACAAGGGCTGGTTCACTTTCTGGAACTGCTCAGGTACCATAAACTCATCGAGCATAGTCTGTAGCGTAATCAGTCCATTCGTGTGGTACTGCGGTAGCCAGTAGTTAGCACGGGCACCACTATAGTGTGTATTGATCAGGTGCTCTCCCTGAAAGACCTGATCAAGTATTTGCTTACCCCAAGGGCCCGTAGCCAGTTTCAGCGCTGGATTAGCTGTTGCGATACAGGGCGAATAAAGGATTAATCCGTCGATTTCAGGATGATGGGCAGCCAGGTAGAGTGCCAGCATTCCACCCGCCGACGTACCCATTACAATTACGTTCTGCCCCAGTTCCTTACCGATCGCCAACGCTTGCTCGGCAGAAGCCGCATAATTTGATGGCGTTATATTCTTGAGCGCGTCCGGCGAGTTAACCCCGTGTTCGGCCGGACGGGCGAGGTATAGATTACAGCCAAAGTGGGCTGCAATTTGTTTATGAACAGGATCACCCTCAGCCCAGGTTGCCGAGAAACCTGGCAGATAAACGATGCTATAAGGTGTTTTGATTTTATGAAGGCTATCGGCCCAGATAATGCGCGCTTCGTTATCCAGACGCAGGTTTTGCTTTCGCTCCGACTCAGCAATGCTCTGTTCAAGCTTCACTAAATCTGGGTCAAGTGTAATTGGTTCATCTTTAATAGGATCGGAATGAGCCGTTGGGCCCAGTAAATACCCAACGATCATAACAGCCAGCAATAGGCTCAAAACAGCAAGAAATCGTTTCATACGTATTCTTTTATGTCCATTCGAATGCGCCAGTCTTTTGGCAAATAATTATTTACCCGGTTACCCACTCCTTTCACCCAACCTAGGTTCAGGCCGTTATATTGGGCTAACAACCATCCCTTTACGGGTTCATCGAACACCAGATTCTCTTTCTTAAAGTAGCGCAAGGCGTTTTCTTTACTTAGCGCAACAGCAGGTAGCTTCTGATTAACGATAGTACTGAGTGCCAGCCCATGAGATGGGATAAAATCCTGTCCTTTAAATTGACCTATCTCAACGCCAAAGCCTTTATTTTTCAGGGCACTATCCAGAAACAAGAATGTCTTTTCCAGGCTTTTAGGTAGTACCATTACATCACCATTAGGTTTTTCCCAGAATGAGAAATCCGCTGGATTTTGTAACCACCTGGCTGCTGATGCCGTTTCTCGAGGGCGCAAGGCCCGGATACTTCGGAACGTACGGGCATCTAATTTTACAGGGGCGGTAAACGTAGTCTTCTTAAATACACTAATAAAAAAACCTTCGCCCCGTACTCGGTGTGGATAACACTGATACCCAACGGCTTCGCCGGTTTCCGGGTCACCAGCCTGCCTTTCGACTATATTCCATTCCGATGGCAAAATTAGCGGTCGATTTCGAAACCCATTTTCCGTTAAATAGGCGACGTTCTCAGCATTCTCCTGGTCATTATAGGTACACGTACTATACATGAGGATGCCATCTTTATCCAGCAACGGAGCGGCTGCGGCCAGAATGCGCTTTTGCCGGGCCGAGCAAAGATCAACACTCGCTTCCGACCATTCCTGCATAGCATCCGGGTCTTTCCGAAAAAGTCCCTCGCCCGAACAAGGAGCATCAACTAAAACCAGATCGAAGAATCCCGTCAGATTGCTCATATCTTCTGGATCGTGATTGCTAACGACAACGTTTGGATACCCCCATTTATCCAGATTTTCGCGCAATACCGACACCCGGCTACGGATCACTTCGTTGCAAATCAGCAGACTATCGGGGTGCAAAGCGGATGCCAGCAGTGTACTTTTTCCACCCGGAGCCGCACATAAGTCCAGAACCCGTAACGGCCGATCCAGGTTAACGGTTTGCCGAAGAGCTTCATACAACAACATCGACGATGCCTCCTGAACATAATAGGCGCCCGCCTGAAACAGCGGATCAAGTGTAAAATTAGGCCGTTCGGGAAGATAAAACCCCTCGACAGGATGGCCTTCTGGACACCAGGGAACCGATTCTAAACCAGTTGTATTATATACTTTCTTACGCGGATTCAAGCGTATGCTAACCGGCGTAGGTGCCGTAAGCGCAGCCTGAAAATCAGGAAATTCGGTTGGCAGCTGCGCCTGCATCTGTGCCTGAAACGCCGGAGGCAATCCAACTGGAGGCAGTCCAGCCGGGGGCAGGTTATGAGGATTCATTCCACAAAAATACGCAACTGTCGGGCGGTTTTCACTAAACTTGCAGCATGGCAGCAACACAAGACCGATTTGCCCACATTAAAACATTTATTTTCGATGTCGATGGTGTACTCACCGACGGCAGTGTTCATCTGTTAGCCACTGGCGAGCGGTTCCGCACAGTTCACATCCGCGATACCTATGCTATTGAGCAAGCCCTGAAAGCAGGTTTCCGGGTAGGTATTTTATCCTCTTCCAATGCCGACGGCGTTCGGAACTGGCTCGTGAACATGAATGTGAAAGACATTTTCATGGGTGGCCCTACTGACCAGAAAGTCAACGCCTACCTTGGCTATATAGCCCGCGAAAGTATAAACGAATCCGAAGTTTTGTACATGGGCGATGACCTTCCCGACTCCACAATTCTGAGCCGACCGGCCGTATTCAGTACCTGCCCCGCTGATGCCGTTAGCGAAATTAGGGGGATTTGCCAGTATATATCGCCTAGCTCGGGAGGACGGGGTGCCGTTCGGGATGTAATTGAACAGGTACTGAAAGCCCAGGGCAAATGGGGCGTTTAATCATAATGGATAATGACTACTATAAAATGGATAATGGGGCAAAACTTCATCCCACTAGCCATTAGGCATTATACGTTATTCATTTTACATTGAGAGTTAAATGAACAACTTAGCTGAACGTGATCAGGCCGTTATCTGGCATCCCTTCACGCAAATGCAGACGGCTCCATTGCCCATATCAATTGTACGGGGTGAAGGTTCGGTGCTTTACGGTGCTGATGGCCGGGAATATCTGGATATGATTTCCTCCTGGTGGGTCAACTTGCATGGACATGCTCAACCGTATATTGCTCAACGCGTGTCGGAGCAACTAAAAACCCTCGAGCATGTCATTTTCGCAGGCTTTACCCACCCAACAGCCGTTGAACTGGCCGAGCGATTAGTAACAATTCTCCCTCAAAATCAAGCCAAAATTTTTTACTCCGACAACGGATCAACAGCAGTTGAAGTCGCCCTGAAGATGGCCTTTCAATATTGGCACAACCTGAGCAAACCACGCCGTAAAGTTATTGCCTTTGAAAATGCCTACCACGGCGATACATTTGGCGCAATGGCGGTAGGTGGACGAAGTGCATTCACAGCCCCGTTCGTCCCCTTTTTGTTCGATGTAGAATACCTTCCCGTTCCTATAGCTGGTCAGGAAGAAATCGTTCTGGAACGTGCCGCAACGTTGTTTACCGATGAAGTAGCCGCCTTTATTGCCGAACCCTTAGTACAGGGCGCAGGGGGCATGGTCATGTACGAACCGGAGGTATTGGATAAATTGTTTCAACTGGCCAAGAAACAGGGTTCACTCGTTATTGCCGATGAAGTCATGACTGGCTTCGGCCGAACAGGTCGACTGTTTGCATCTCATTATTTGCAGGAGAAACCCGACCTGATGTGCTTGTCCAAAGGGCTGACTGGTGGAACAATGGCGTTAGGTGTCACAACTTGTACCCAAGCCATTTACGATGCTTTTCTCTCGGACAACAAATTCAAAACGCTTTTTCATGGGCATTCCTTCACCGCAAATCCGTTAGCCTGTACAGCTGCACTAGCCAGCATGGACTTGCTATTATCCGATGAAACACAAGCCAATATTCAACGTATTACCCAGCAACATACTGCCTTTGCAGACCAGTTAGCAACCTACTCCACCATTGAAACCATTCGGCAACGCGGCACCTTACTTGCCTTTGATTTAAAAGCCGGAGAACAAACGTCATACTTTAATAACATTCGCGATACAGCCTATAATTTTCTACTGGAACGAAACGTACTGATGCGTCCCCTAGGTAACGTATTATATCTAATGCCCCCCTATTGCACAACAAATGAGCAGTTAGCCTATGTGTATCAACAGATAATATATCTGGCACAAACTATCTGACTACCAGCCCTTGACATTATGATTTTAAAGAATCAACTTTGTCGTATAAATTAAGCGGGAGTAGCTCAGTTGGTAGAGCGGCAGCTTCCCAAGCTGCAGGCCGTGGGTTCGAGACCCATTTCCCGCTCGCCCATAACTATATGAAAATTAGCCGGTTAGCCGAAAGGTTGGCCGGCATTTTTTATGTATGGTGTGGAGCGGTTTGCACGTATCAATTCCAAAAGCTGCGGAGGGCGTTGTATTTTTCTGAGTTTGAGTTTTGAGCTAATTCTAGATCATTTGATAAAATTCGAACGCAGTAGATTATGACTCTTTATAAGTCGTCTGGGATAAACCCATCTAATTGTAAAAACAACCTGTCTATAAACGGGAGTATTACTTTATAAGGAGTAGACTTTATTTCCATATTTTGGAATACTCCCCAAGCAGCCCCAAAATAACGCACTGATATTCAATAATTTATACCAATAAACTTAATTGGTCTATCATTTGTGTATAGGAAAGTAGGGGCCAAGTGTACTTGAGCAACCTTTTCTATATTCGTCTCAATTGATCAGCTTGATGAAAATATCACCTGTCAATATCCGTGATGTTAACTCAAGTTTCGATTTTTCGGATGGCTCAACAAGGTTCACAAGCACCGATTTTGAAACTAAATTGGATTATCGAAGCGACTGAGGTTCCTACAAATGACTATCTCGCAGAGTAGGTCATTCGTCCGGAGTGAGATTAACAAACGGTAGTGCACACCACAACGCCAGACCATTATATAAATATTTCTAAGTACAGCACAGATAATGAATCAACGTAACGCTAGTGTGGATCTTAGCCGATTTCTGGGGGCCTTTTCGGTTTTCATAGCACATGGCATTTATGCTTCTAAAATGCCAGTCCTGGTCTTAATGGGAAGGTGGTCTGTGCCATTTTTTTTTATGGTAAGTGGCTACTATTTCCACAAAAGCTACAGCAAACACGCAGGGCATGCTTTTACCAAAACGTTTAAGACCTTACTATCCATCTCGTTGTTTGCCAATGGGTTTTATCTCCTTTTTATGTTGCTGACGGTTGGGTCCTTAACCTCCCTCGCTAACCATTTTACGTTAATCGTAGGTACGTACTTTCACCTTTGGTTCTTAACCTCGCTTTTACTGGGCTATCTGGTACTGTGGTTCTTTTGGGTTTGTAAACTGGAAAGCTTATTACCTTATCTGTCCGCATTAGTTATTGTGATCATAGTAGTTATAAATCCCTATCACTCCTTAGTAGGTATAAACGCACATCCTATTTATTCCCGCATGCTGTTGTCTATTCCTTTTTTGTGTATTGGTTTTTTAATTGATAAATATCGGATTGAACAGTCTATTTCTAAATGGGCATGTTGGTTACTAATTGGCATGGGTATCAGCTTGCAGTTTATCGAAATGAATTTCTTGTCGAGAAACTGGCAGGATTCATTGACGATTACGTTGGTTGGAGGAACTCTCCTGTATGCGGTGGGTATATTTTTATTATCCTTGAAACTGACTATACCTTCCTCTATCCTAAGTCGATTAGGTTACATGTACTCACAACTGCTTTACCTCTATCATCCCATTATCAACTATTTTATCTTCCAGCTTTTAATTACAACCAAAGCTAGTCCTATCTTTTTTTGGCTTAGCCCCTTATGGACAATGTCGGTAACGTTACCCATATTCTTACTTCTGGATCGGGTTACGCCTAATTTGTTTCGTTTGTTGAGTGGGAATTTCAACTCGTTACCTTCTCTTCACCATAAGCAACTGGTATTCCAACTCGCTGGCGGAGCCGGTTATGATTGGGTTAGCACAAAGCTAAGGGGGGCAATCTCAAAAGTTGTGAAGCGGGTTGTATTTTTCTAGGTTTGTCGTCTTCCCCTTTTCCCCCACCATCACCGTCCAGGACTTTTCTATTCGCGGTCATCAAGTTTTCCTCCACATCAAACGGCGTCGGTGGCTCAATATCAAAACTGGAAAGTTGGTGAAGGAGACAACGAACGAGTTACAACTATTGCCAGCGACAAACTAAGAGTTCCTACCGCGCTCTGGAAAATGATTGTGTCATTGCCGGGGGATCTGATTTGAATAAAATAAACGCTCAGACGCGAGTTATTGCGGTTTGGCCGGGTCGCCGATGGGATGCCGAACATGAATACTATGGGTAAGCAGGCCTGGTAGCTTAACCGGGCCTGCTTACCCATAGTATCAACTGATTACCTATCACTTACTAATTCATTGTAGCAAGATGTGGAACTGAAATTGGTTCAGCCGCATAGGGTCTCGCCTGATAACCGTTACTAAGCCCGGCTGCTATCCATAATATATCGCCTACCGTTAACTCTATACCGGAAAAGAAACCGTACTCGGGGGTTCGAAACAGGTTCTCACCATGAGGAATGAGCCGAAACCACTCCTGGTCGCCAATCTCGTTAAACTCATGCGTAGCAACATATTGTAAGATGTCCCCTCGGGTAAGGGTAGGAATAAGATTGTTGGCCTCGGTGATCATAAGAGTACTATTTAAAGATATTTTTTACCTATATAACGAAAATAGGAGGTAAAAAGGTTTAAAAAGCTCATAAAACCGGAGAGGGATCTACTCCCTAGTTCATGTAGGTAAAGCCAGCGTTTGCTTGTTTCGATGTCGAACCCCTCTAATCTAATTCATCCGACGGACATCATTGATCGACTCGGACGAAAAGGCAATCTCGTACTGGGATATACGCTCCGACAGCAGGGTCGCTTTCTGTTTCAAGATCGGATGTTTTATTGTAATAGGGCTTAACAGGTATTTACCGCAATCACTCGCTTCATCTATAAATGAGCACTATCCAGAAACTGTTTGACTGTTGTCAGGCAGAGGTCATTGTTTTTTATAATGCTCACAAGAATACAGATGATTCCGTCAATAAGTACCTCACCGATGATTGAGTTGATAGACAGGCTGCAAAAGCAATCTCAAAAGATGTATAGATCGAAATGATAAAACGGGATACTGTTATTATCATTCAATTTTATCCGCCCAGCCCACTCGAATGTAAGCTCGTTTTTCATTATGATATGGAGAAAGCTACCGAGTAAGCGCTAGCAATTCGATTATAACTAAGGAGTCATAGGACAGTACTATCCTAGAAAATACGGAAATAGAGCAGCCTGAAATGCCCAAATACAAAGCTTAGTGCGGGAAATTAGAGTGAAATGGATGCCAGTTTTCGTACTTTTTTTTTAAAGTACGAGGTGAAGAATGAAGGTGAAAAATAAAAGTCAATAGTTTAATATAAGCATATAAAAACAAAAAGTTACAACAAGGTGTATCTATGTTCAGATTAACTTTTTTGGAATCAATCTCACCAGATTTCTACAACTTTTCGCCTGACTAGGGGCAATATACTATATATGAACAATCAATTGGGGCTAATACTTATGAAGTGGGTGCAGGCTATTCAGCAGTATGATTCTAATTATAGAAAGATTGCCAGCCTAATTGAAGCCAATCGAATAGTTCCACAACTTTCCAGTCATCACATTGATGATCTCAAGTCTACAAATGATGAACTACATAGTTTGTTAGAAACCATGCATCAGACACTCCTAATCCTAGAGCATGAATTAAGCCCTCCAGATTCAGACCTACATCACAAGTACGTGAGGCTAGAAAATCATGTCAATATTATTAACAATCTCAATGAGCGTATTGCTAGTGTATTAAATCAGAATGTATTAAGTTGAACGTATAATCATGACCGTTTTGTCCTTGATAAGGAAAATGCGAAATGGCGTCAGAACGGCAAGACAACACAAATGCCCTTAGCGTAATACCTGATTACCTAGTAAACACCGCTTCACACAGGAATAGTAAATCTAAGCTTCAGTTGCGGTAATTATTTAAATAGAATGTCTGTAATACAGATAGAATGATATTATCCTGCTTTAATGCTGGTAAGGTTGGATCACCAATGAACGGCACTTGCTCTTTTATACGGCCAAGCTCATTGGCGGATAAGCTTTTATAGCCCATTGCCCACTCGGAAAAAGAGCGTTTCTCTATCGGATGACTGAAGAACGGGATAATACCGGTATGCCGGGGGTCTTGTGTAATACTATTGTACAAAGTTTTAACTCGTTCTTCCTCCCCTTCCAAGACTTGGATGATAGAACCGTTGAAGTACAGCATAATACCCGTAATGCCTAAAAAGCTATTGTTTTGTTGACTGTGTTCCAGGATGTTTGTTAATTGTTCTTCGGAAAATAAACCTTTTGACGAACTGATGTACACAATACAATATTCCATTATGGTATATAAAGTATCATAAGATGGCTTTTCAATAAATATAGACAAATATAGATAAATATATATTTATTTAAATTATAAAATAGTAACAAATAAAATTGAAAGATGAGTTCCGAAGCTTGAATAAGGATTATGGACTTTATTATTGGCGGTAGTAGGCTGTTATAAGGAACCAGAATTGTCCGTCAAATTGAATCAATTTATCGGCTCGGCAAAATTCTCTAACAATATCGCATTAGGATAGGTTGATATATAGCCAGGTTTGAAACCTTTCGGTTTATAAACCATAGCCAGTAGAGATAATTGGAACAGAAAACGGCCATCTAATTAGATGAAGAAACCGATTCTCTGTCGAACTTAATCGGTAAACGCTATGAAAACGAACATGAAAGTAGTGGCATTAGCAAGCTTGTTGCTCACTGCCTTGTGTACAGTAGCTTCAGATACTGCCGTTGCACAAGCACCCGGACCCAGAAGGGTCATCGTTATTCCTAGGGCACCTGTAGCCCGTCAAGTGTGGGTTCCGGGTCACCACGTCCGTCGAGGACGCGATTATATCTGGGTAAATGGCTATTATCGGACAACACCCGTCCAGTATGCCACTTATTCAAAACCAGCCCGGTATAAAACCTGGAATCCCGGTTATTGGCGACAAACCCCCCGAGGGCAGGTTTGGGTTGAAGGTTATTGGAGTTATTAGATAATGGCAGAACCGTTCTGAGGGTTAACTCAGAACGGTTCTGCCTATCATACATTGGTGTTAAATCTTCTCTAAGTGCCATTAGCATTCGGCAAACTCGGGAAATAATAACCCGTGATCATCAATTCATTCATCGCCTGCTGGATTTCGTTGGGTGAGAGACCTTTAACCACATATCCATGTGCTCCAGCTCGAACGGCCTTCACAATATCTTCTTTCAGATCCGATATAGTCACGATGAGCACCCGTACAACTGGATATAAGTGTCGTAGCTGAATAGTCGTTTCAAAGCCATCCATTTCCGGCATGTGCAAATCCACTAAGGCCAGATCAGGAGCTTGGCTTCTATATTGTATCTGTACCAGCAAATCCCGCCCGTTTTTAGCTTCATAAAGTACTTCATAGCCATCAACTTTCTGGACTAAAGCGACCAGCGCTTCACGAAACAAATGGTGATCGTCGACGATGGCAACAGTAGTAGGCATATGAGAGAGTAGTAATCAACTTTGGAATGAGACAGCTAATTAGCTTCTTTTATTAACTATAGCTTCGAAGATTGAAAAAAATGGCAACAAAATTACTGTTTGAAAAAAGCCTGATCTTACTCTCTTATACTAGAGAGCAAGTCCACAACCGTCGTGTCGTATGAAATTAATCCAAAAAATAAGGCGATTACTTACCGAACCGTTGCAAGCACAAATCAATCAGGTGCAAGCGCAAATCAATCAAGTACAAGAGCAACTTAGGCAAGCCAAAGCAGATAATGCGGCCACTAAATTAGTGATGGGGGCAGGGCTGACTAAACTAGCCAGACAGGCTACATCTATGAAGGAAGCCGAATTTAAGGTATTTTCTCAGTTTGGGGATGATGGCATTATTCAGTATCTGATAAGTTGGGTCAAACCCAGCCTGGATACATTCGTTGAATTTGGAGTAGAAGATTATGAAGAAGCAAACACCCGCTTTTTGTTAATGAATAATAATTGGAAGGGGTTGATTATCGATGGTTCGTCAACGTTTATTGATTTCATTAAGTCCAGTACTTTTTATTGGCGATACAGCTTAAAAGCCGTTGCGAGTTTTGTTACCGCCGAAAACATAAACCAACTACTGGTTGATAATGGGATTACTGGCCAGATTGGTTTGCTCAGTATTGATATCGATGGGAATGATTACTGGGTATGGAAAGCCATTACGGCGGTCGAAGCCGACATTGTAGTTATCGAATACAACAGTTTGTTTGGCTCAGATAGAGCGATTACGATTCCCTATCAACCGGATTTTATGCGGGAGCAAGCCCATTACTCCTATTTGTACTTTGGCGCTTCACTACCCGCTTTATGTGACTTAGCTATTGAGAAGGGCTATGCTTTTGTGGGCTGTAATCAGGCAGGTAATAATGCGTACTTTGTCAAGAAGGAAAAATTAAATGGTTTAACGGCTTTGTCGGCCAAGGAGGGTTATGTTTATTCACGGTTTCGAGAAAGCAGAGATCAGGCAGGACAAATGTCCATGCTGGATGGTGTTGAGCGTAGCCCCCTCATCGCAGGTTTACCGGTGATTAATACAAAAACGAATCGTGAAGAGTATCTGTAAGTTTGATCTGTTGTGGGTGAGTTGACCGACAATAAATAGCGACGATCTGTAAAGCCATGCGTAGTTTATAGCAACACGCTGGAGCCGATAGTAGCAATGGTTAACTCTGACCTACTTTTTTCACAATTGATTTTTTGGTAGCAGACTTCGTAGCCGTAGCCTTGGGGGTACTCTTTTTTTGCACCGCCAGAAGCGCCTTCGGCTTTTTAATAACCTCGCTGCGCTGGACACGGCCCAAAAAAACTTTAACCGGGTTGTTGATGACAGCATAAA
This sequence comes from Spirosoma sp. KCTC 42546, assembly GCF_006965485.1. Lineage (NCBI taxonomy): Bacteria > Pseudomonadati > Bacteroidota > Cytophagia > Cytophagales > Cytophagaceae > Spirosoma > Spirosoma sp. KCTC 42546. Next base: position 654,180 of record NZ_CP041360.1, on the reverse strand, counting down.
ATTCATCGAAGTACTTTAGCGTGCGCTTTACGTAGGCAGAATCCAGATGGGGATTATTCGAGTACAGCGCATAAACTTGGGGTTTCAGTTGGTTGAACCGATCAAAGACTCGATGAAAAAACGCTGACGGATAGGCTATACTCCGATAGACCCGTTCCCGCACCGAGGTAATTCCAATGTTCTCGGATGGCAGGGCGTAAAAAGCCTCAACAATACCCGCCTGATCGAAATCGTAGGGAACCGGCACAGGATTCTTAAGCGTAGGAAGTGTTAGCAGCCGGATGTTATGCCGGTATGGTACTGACCAATCGGTGTTGCCAATAAGGTACTCAAACACCGCCAGTGTGGCCATGTGTAGGGAATCCATGCTAGCCATGCTGACTTGCCGGAGTTGATTGGGCAGCCCACCATTTCGTTTCATCAAACTAGATTCGTCTTCCAATAGCACGCCCCACCGGGTTTCGGTGGGGCGTTTGCCTGCCGAATCCACATAGCTCACCCGGCATAGTCGTGCCCGAAAGCTGTAGTCAGTCAGCAGGTTATAAAGCCGATACACCAGATACTCCCGCACAACGTACTCCTCACCTTCGCAGTGGGTGACCAACTTCAGCTTATTCTGGTTGGCAAACACTGTCTGGCTGGCTTTCTTTTTGGGTACATTCAGGTACAGGGGCGGAAATGAACAGTTGTTCCACAGCTTCCGAAAGTTGCCGCGCACCTGGAGTTTAACAGGAAGCGTTACAGTTTCACCCTGGGTACTGTGATAATTGAGTTGGGCAGAGTGCGCCATTGTGGTGTCACCCCGGTCTTTCAAAATGCGCTGAAACGAAGCCGTGAGGGTAAAGGCCAGCACCGAGTCGCTGCTGAAGAGGACGTTGCGTCGTGTCGAATCAGGCAAGGAAGTATTTTGGGCATAGGCCCCGGCCGTAACCGCCAGCACGAGAAGCAAAAACACGCGTAGAAATCTCATTGTGAGGTATAGGGTCAAGTGATCATAAAAGACGATAACCCGACCAATCTGCCAGTATAAACCGCCAATGCATGGTTGATAGATCGAGCCGCACTTTATCTTGATTGACTAATTAATCTGCCTAATTTCAGAAACTAATTGATTCATTTAGTAGGGAAAGCAAAGAAGTCTTTTTGAATAAGATGGAATCGTAAGGAACACGACTCCACATCGGCGAAGTTACTCAATAAAGGATAAAGGATCGACGATCAAACTTTATAAGCAAGTTACCCAGAAAGATGTCATACGTCCACAAAACAAAAACTTGGCTAAAAATGGTGAACTACCAAACTGAACGGCTTTTCTGAACGCAAAAAAGACAGTTTACAGTCTCTTCTCTACAACTCAGCTACCGTTAAAACATCCAACTAAATCACGGACAAGACAGGTTATAAAACTTAATCTTTTGATAGGTTTACTGAATGTCACAAATACATCTTATCCTAATGGCTTCACTTAATCAAGCCATTGGTTTTCATAACTATAAAATTTGAGTTTACTTCGTAGCAGATTTACAGGGTTGATTACACTGCCAGCGCTACCGAGGATACGCGGTACAGAATTCAACCTTCGGTACGCGCGTAATGGTTACTTGACGAATGATCAACAAATAGAATGTACACCCCTTTAAAGTTGCTCGTCGTGGAGGACGACATGATCATTGCTGCCAACATCGCCCTGCAACTCACTAAACTTGGCTATGAGGTGAGCGGGATTGTACCTAGGGGCGAAGAAGCCATTCTACATGCTGAAACCAACCGGCCTGACCTGATTCTGCTCGATATCAGTCTCAAAGGCTCACTCGACGGTATCGACACAGCCCATGCTATCCACCAGCAGTGGAACATCCCGATTATTTACGTTACGGCCAATACCGACGAGGCCACCTTTGCCCGGGCAAAAAAAACGCATCCCTACGCTTACATCGCCAAGCCGATCCGGGCAATTGAGCTACAACGGGCTATCGAGCTGGCCATGAGCCGCCTGGCCGACGAGCCGCCCACCTCTGCCAACCCTGTCCCCGACGCGCCGTTTATGCTCAGTGACCGGATTTTTGTACGGCACCGCGAAAAGATCGTCAAGATTTTCATCGCCGATATTCTCTACGTAGAAGCCGACCGCAACTACTGCCACCTCTGCACGGCCACCAAAGAATACCTGCTGACTACGACTCTGAAGGTGATGGAAGATAAGCTCCCGGCCAACTTTTTTGTGCGGGTCCATCGCTCCTATCTGGTAAATCTGACGCAGGTCGATGAAGTAGGTGAAGGCCATATCGGAATCGGGGGGAAAACGATTCCGCTCAGCCACCTCCTGCGCGAGGCACTACTGAAACGAATCCAGACCATTTGAGGCCGCCGGACATAACCGGCATTACCGTTCACACATCCGGTAAGAAAATACCCCCTTTCGGACAGTAAAAGGATACGCTCGTCCGGGCGAACTTGGTTGGGGAACACACTGGCGATAGTTTAGATCCGTTATCAGCCAAATCGCTTTGCCGGGCTGATTGGGCCGCTCCGTTTCAGACCACACCCAAACTATGTTTAACCATGCCGTTCCCGTTTGCTACTATTCGTTCGCCAGCGATTTTTTGCTTCCTGTGGCTCATGCCAGCGGCCGTATTGCAGGCGCAGGCCCCACCCGCAAAAACCCCAGCACTTCCACGAAGACTCGTCAGGCCGACAAGCGTGGCCATACGAATACAACACCAACGCATTCAGAACCGGGTTTCAAAAACTCTTCGCTGAGTTGAAAGCCCTTACCCTGCCTACCGAATTGCGAATTGGCCACGTCTGGCCCGATTTGCTATGTTCGACTACAAACTAATTATCTTCTATCTTCTATAACCACGTCTGGTCAATTCCTGCCGGGTAGTGCAGACTATATGGCAGCTTAAGCCAAAAACTTTATGCAAACGGTAGGCATTATTGGCGGAGCCGACGCTGGAAACGCTACATCAGGCCGTGTAGCATTGCTGGCTCAGAAATTCACTCAATCAATCCAAATAACCATACACACCCATGAAAACCAGTAACCTATTTCTCGTCATGGCCCGGCTGTTGACGCTGTTGCTCCTCCCGGCTTTCGCAGCCACCACCCTCGCTCAGGGCCTCAACCCCGAAGCTGTTGCCTTGACCAAAACCTACCAGACAGCCTACAATAAAGGCGACCGGCCCACGCTGATGACCCTTTTTGCCGACAATGTGGGCTGGGTAAACCCCGATGGCAGTGTAACGCCCGGTACTAAAGCCGATGTTGAAGCCGACTATGTACGCGATTTCGGCGAAACGGCCGGGTCGTATATGGACTTCACGGTGGTCAGCACCGAGGGCAAGCCTGATGGCAAGGTGAAAATCGGCACGACCGTTAGCGGCTACGATTTTGTGCGGAAAACCGGCGTGAAGCTCAACCCCACGGCAGGCACCTACGAGATGCTGATCGGCAAGGTCGGCGGACAGTGGAAAATCAGTCAGGTCAAGTGGAGTATGAACATGGTGGGGCTTGAGATGCGCGACCTGATGAAGCGGTTTCAGGATGCCTTCAACCGCGAGGAAGCAGCGACCCTAAAAACGATGTTCACCGCCGATGCCGTGCGGACGGCTACGGACGGCACCACCACAAAAGGGGCTGCGATAATTGACTTTTACACACAGGGCTTTGTCGATGCAGACGTGACCAACGTCGTTTCGCTGGCCAATGTTAGCCCGCAATTCGATGGCAGCGTGATTTTCACGGGAATCTATCGGCTCACGGGGCGGTCGGCAAAAGGAGACCGGATCGTGAGGGAGGGGGCTTACAGCAATACTGCGGTCAAAGAGAACGGGCAGTGGAAGATCAGCCGCAACACACAATCCAAACTCATCAAAGCGATGGTCTGTCACAAAGTGGCCGACTATGCCGCCTGGAAAAAAGGCTTCGATCTGTTTTATAACGAACGAATGCTGGCGGGCGAACTAAGTGCCGAAGTCAGTACGCTGGCCGACGACCCCAACATGGTTTGTATCATCAGCGAGTGGGCCTCGCCCGACGCACCGAAGGCTTTTTTTGCCCGCCCGGATTTGGCGGAAACGATGCGAAAAGACGGTGTCATTGGTAAGCCTACTATGCTAATTATGAGCAAGAAATAACCGACTCTACCCCCACCATAGTCGCCTGGTATGCAACGTCGCATACTGGGCGAAACAACCAAACCAAATCAATGAAAACCAACCAAGTTACCCTCGTTTTGGCTGCCTTCGTGGCCCTGTTCCTGTTTGCCGCCGGTTGCAATACACCCGCAAAGGAAACGGCTACCCAAACGACCGACGCGTCGGCCATAACACCTGAACAAAAGCAAGCGATTGAAAAGGAAATTTCTGGCCTTATCAAAGAATTTTTCCAACAGGTCGAAAAACTGGACATTGAAAAGTGTATGACCTACTTTGAAAATACGCCTGATTTTCAGGCCGTCAATCCCGATGGCACCTTCGGGGATTATAACGCACTCAAAAAATTGAACGCAGATGGGTTTAGCCAGATGAAGACGTTGAGTGTCGTGCCAGCCAAGGAAGCGATTCGGGTTTTGACTGACTCACTGGTGCTTTATACGTTCTCGATGGAACAGAATGCAACGCTCAAAACCGGCCAGAAAATGAAATTTGAACACGTAGCGGGAACGATGCTCTTCACCAAAATCAATGGCGCGTGGAAAGCGACGTTTTACCAGGAGTCGGCAGCAGCACCGGTCGCCGTCAAGTAGCAGCTACTAAGTGCATATAAAACCTATATCCTCGCAGCCTTTTCCCTATTCGATAGACCCATGAAAATCAAGCAACTTATTCCTGTTTTTGCCGCCCTGATCCTGTTTGCCGTCGGCTGCAATACCGCTCCCCAAAAAGCAGATGAGAAACCAGCGATTCAATCCGATACACCGGAGTACTTTATGTTACGGCCCGAAGTCGAAAAAGCGTATGGCTATTCCCATGCCGTTCGGATTGGCAATGAACTGAAAATATCGGGTGCGGTCAGTATGGACGAGAAAGGAAACCTGACGGCTAAAGGTGATTTGGGCCAACAAATGAAAAATTGCTACGCCGATCTGGACAAAATTCTGAAGCACTATGGCTACACTTGGGACGACGTTGTGGTGGAGAATATTCTGACCACGAACATGCCCGAATTTGTGAAACAGTCGGCTTACCGAAATACGATCTATAAAAAGCAGTTTCCGACCGGGTCGTGGTTTGGTGTAAAGGAATTAGCACTGCCCGGCCAGCTAATTGAGATTGAGTTAGAAGCCTATAAAGTGCGCTAATTTGTTTAATCGGATTCGACGATAAGACTCATCGTTTCTTTACGGATTCCTGCATGAGGCTAGCCCCAATCTCCCATCTCACATAGACGAGTGTTAACTGCTATACCGACATGACCGTTCCGCTCCCCCATACATCTACAACCGCAGGCGCCCTCAATCCAGTACCTTCATCAATCAAAAGCCGCATCGAGTCCATCGACGTACTGCGGGGCCTGATTATGATCATTATGGCGCTGGACCATACGCGCGATTTCTTCCACGCCCAGGCCTATACCGATGATCCGCTCAATCTCGATACCACTACACCGGTCCTGTACGTCACCCGCTGGATTACCCACTTCTGCGCTCCTACGTTTGCCTTGCTTTCCGGTACGTCCATCTACTTGCAGGGCATACGAAAATCGCGTAGCGAGTTGAGTCTGTTCCTGCTGAAACGGGGTCTATGGCTCATTGCAGCCGAGGTACTCCTGATTGTTCCGGCGGATACGTTTACACTGTTTAATACCATCACGCTGGTCGTTTTCTGGTCGCTGGGCATCAGTATGGTGTTCATGGCCGGGCTGACGTGGCTGCCGTTCCGGGCCATACTAAGCCTTGGTTTAGCGATCGTTTTAGGCCATAATCTGCTGGATGCGGTGGAACAGGCACCGGGATTTACGTCGGGTTTTTGGTGGGCGCTGTTTCATGGTGGTGATCACCGTGTGTTTGAATTCGCTCCCGGTCGGGTCATTGTGGTACTGTACCCGTTTCTTCCCTGGCTGGGGCTAATGATGCTGGGCTACTGCCTGGGCCGTTTGTTTGAGCCAGCGGTTTCGCCCACGAAGCGACAACAGTGGCTGTTTTCTCTCGGTGCCGGTGCCATTGGGTTATTTGTGGTGCTGCGTTTGCTGAATGGATACGGCGACCCCTTCCCCTGGAGCGTCCAGAAAGACGATCTCACTACCTTGTTCTCGTTCCTGAAAGTGCATAAATACCCCCCATCGCTGCTGTATATGTGCATTACGGTAGGGCCGGGACTGCTGGGACTGGCGTTGCTGGAGAACGTACACAACCGCGTTACGGGCGTGCTACGCACCTACGGACGAACGGCCTTTTTTTATTACACGATCCATTGGTATGTCCTACATACCCTGCGCATGATTGTCTTTTTTGCCGCTGGCCATACCATGACGGAGGCCGATAAAGCGCTGAAAACCATACCGATGCGGTTTGTGCTACCCGGCGATGGAGGCTACAACCTTGGGTTGGTTTACCTGATCTGGATAGCCGTTGTCGCGTCGTTGTATCCCCTGTGTCGCTGGTTTGATACCTACAAGACAACCCACAAAGAGCAGTGGTGGCTGAGCTATCTGTGATCAACCAATTCGGGATAAAACAACAGGATTTCGGGCATAAAGTCCAAACCTATATGGCCCTTGCTTTCCCAATTGTGAATGATATAGATCGGCGTTTTAGCGGCCAGGCTACCACAGAAAGTAGCCAACGAACCTGTTTAAACTTTTTTATCTACATCATAACGATATATGTGACTCAGCCTTCTTTACCCCTAAATCCCCTGAAGGGCAGGGCTGTTAAGTTCTGAATTTTCTTTACTTAACCAGCCTCTTTTGTTGGCTTATTTTTACCCCCCAACCCCCTGAAGGGGGAGAAAATCCACTTCGGAGTACTCCCCCTTCAGGGGGTTGGGGGGGTAAAAACGCTAGAACTTAACGGCCCTGCCCTGAAGGGGACTTTGTCTAAGTAGGAATTTAGTCCCCTTCAGGGGATTTAGGGGTAAAGAAGGCTAGAAAAATAAACGTTTAAACAGTCCAACCAAAACCTATTCAGGAAATGAACAAAAGTGAAAAAGTAAAAACAAGAACGGTTGTCATTCCTGGCGACCTGGAAGCCGTTAAAAAATTATGGTTCGACTATCTAGTTTGGGGTAATGACAACATGCAGGAACGCTATGGCGTCCATCCTCATAATCCAACAGAAGCTGTTGAACAGGACATCCAACAGATTGGCAAGTTTCAACCACCTTACGGACAGCTAATCCTTGCTATCTATGAAGATAAACTATGCGGACTTGGAAGCCTAAAACGTATCAACTCCGATATCGGTGAACTGAAACGAATGTTTGTTGATCCAGCGAGTAGACGGATTGGAGCTGGACGTGCTATCCTTAACCGACTTTTACTTGAAGCGAGAAAAGTCGGTTATAAAAAAATTCGGCTTGACAGTCCGAAGTTTATGGAAGCAGCTCACTCTTTATATAGAAGTTTTGGATTTCGTGACATTGAAGCGTATCCGGAAATGGAAATCCCTGCAGAATTTAAAGACTACTTGCTGTTTATGGAATTGGATTTGACGGACGACACTACGTAAATCCGAAATGATAAGCACACGTAAGCCCAGCCTATACTGCTGGGGGATCGATCTTAAAACAGTCAAACTAACCAATCAAACCCATGAAACATTTCCTGATTTCCCTCTCTGCTCTTTGGCTGCTGGTTAGCCTCGGCCTGTCGGCATCTGCACAGGCTCAGCAAACGGCAACGCCTTCACTCAAAAGTATCCACCTATTCGATATGCCCGCAGGTGTAACGGAGGCCCAACTATCGGCGGTGATTGGCGAGTTGAACACGATCATTAAACGCTTAGGGTACAGTAACGCCGGATACACACTCTACAAAGTAGCGGGAGAAGGAGCCGACAAATACCGCTACTTCTTCGAGGGCAATTGGCCCAATGCCAACGCGTATCAGAAAATCCACGACGACAAATCGTTTCAGGAAGCAGATAAAAAATTGGGTACGGTGTACGAGAAAATAAAAGCCGTTGAACTCTACCGTCGCTTAGTAAGAGTGCCTTAATCGTCTAACCATCAAAACCCAATGAAAACCAATCCATTTACCCTACTCCTGGCCATTGTTGCCATCACGTCTGTCTGCGTTACGGGTTGCAACGCCCCCGCAAAAAAAACAGAAGCTACCACGGAGCAGCTATCTGCTAAACCCGATATGGCCGCCATCAAAACGGAGATACAAGCTATCGAAACCGAATGGGCCAGCGCCACAACTGCTAAGGACATCGACAAAGTAATGGCACTCTACACAGACGATGCCATAGAAATGGCCGATGACGAACCCATGTCCGTGGGAAAGGCTGCGATCCGGCAGGTGTTGCTCAAAAGTATGAAAGCGCGCAAGGCCGGGATGACGGTTTCCTACGAGACGATGGACGTGTACGGCGATGGTAACCTAGTGACCGAAGTCGGGAAGACAACGATTAAAGACGAGGCTGGCAACGTGGTGAGCACCGGCAAATACATGGGCATTTTTGAAAAACGCGACGGAAAATTTATCTGCATCCGCGATATTAACAACGAGGATCAGAAAGACAAGTGAAGTAGCTTGGGCTAAGAAACCGGTCAATATGAATGGATGCGTTGTTTTTGGGTGGCTCCTCCTGCTATTGTGCCTGTCCGCGTCCGCCGGGCAGGCACAATCCACGGTGCTTTACTTCGACGAACCCCCCAAAGAGACGCTGGGCCGCAACCGAAATCAATTAACCATCAATCAATTCTTTACCGACCGCGACGATTTTCTCTGGTTCGTCACCGGCAGTGGCCTGAGCAGGTACGACGGCCATGAGATTGTAACGGTACGCTCTGATCCGGCGGATTTGAACTCCCTCTCCTCAGCGCGGGTGGCGGATATGATTCAGGACGAGCGAGGCACGTTCTGGATAACCACTCGCGACGGGGGCCTTAATGCCTACAATCAGCGAACGGGCAACGTGACCCATTTTAAGCACCTGCCTGCAAACAAAACCAGTTTATCGTCGGATAAGCTTCGATTTCTTCAACGTGATGAATCCGGTTATCTCTGGATCGGGAGCGATTGGGGCATGAATCGATTCGACCCCAAAACGGGCCGTACTGTCCGTTTTTTGCCCAAACCAGGCGAGTCAGGGCAGTTGCAGGGCAACCCGCTGTCGCCTATTCTGGTGGAATCGCACGATGTTTACGTTTGCACAACGGCTGGATTCGAGCAGTTTGATCGATCAAATAATCAATGGCGGTGCTTTCCGACTGTAAATAAATCAGGGGTGCCCATCCCTAACGTCCCTGATGGTCTCAATGTGATTAACGGCCTCTGCAAAGATCGTCAGGGCCTGATCTGGATGGGTGTTCCGGACCAAACCGGGCTGCGGGTTTTTAACCCCAAAACAGGTCAAATCAAATGGTTCGATAGGCGAACGGTCGACGGCAAACCCATTCCGTTTCCAAACGTGATTCTGGAAGATCGGGCGGGGCGGCTTTGGCTTTGCTGCGATAACGACATCTTCCGCATTTCCGCCGACCGGACCATCATGGAGCAATGCACACCTGTAGCCATCAGCAATGGGGAACAACTCAAAGAGTTGGTAACTCTGTATGAAGATAAACAGGGGTTAATCTGGCTGGAGAGGGCGAGCGACAAAAATCCGCTTTTTTTCGATCCCCGCCAGGAACGTCACCCCAACATTCCACTGCCAAAATTTACTAACACCGCCGGTGCGGTTCCGGCCCGGCCTGGATTGGCCCGGCCCGTGACGGAGTCCCTCATGCCCGACTCGGAAGGCTTCCTTTGGATCAGTACCGATCTGGGCCTGATTCGATACAAGCCGGGCCAGTCCAGGCCGGGCCAATCCAGGCCGGGCCAGAATGAGATGAAGATTGTACTGAAACAGCCCTTGACCTATTTCACCCTACCGCTTCCAGGTGCGGCCGGGACCAGCTACGATCCATACCTGCTGGTAGGTGCGGAGGCTGGCTTGTTCGTTTACGAAAAAAAAATGGGTCGTCTCACACCCGTCCGTTTAGATAAGGCCGGGAGTAAGACGATCCCGAATGCCATCGCTTCGGTTATTGACCAGGATGGTGACCTCTGGATTTCAACTTGGGGGCAGGGGCTCTTCCGCATTCCGAAAGGCGGCTTATCGGTCGAGACGGGGCTGGTGAATACCTGTGAACAGTGGAAAAACGATCCCACCAACGCCAATAGTTTATTGTCGAACACGCTGCAAAAGATTGCGGTCGATGCCCAGAACACGGTGTGGGTGTGCGGAGCCGCTCACGGCCTTAGTCGGGTGAACAAACGAACCCGACACGTGCAGCGGTTTGTACTCCGGCAAGGCGACCCTTATGGACTAGCCAGCAACTACACGTTTGCGCCCCTGATTGATCAGCAGGGCGATGTGTGGGTAACGAGTGGGTATGCGGCTCCCTTACAGAAGCTGTCGGTCAAAACGGGGCGATTCAAAAAATATGGTGCAGCAAACGGGTTCACGGATGATTATTTTGCCCACGCTACCCTCGACAGAACCGGCAAAATCTGGTTCAACCAGCATCAGGTGGTATCCTGTATCGACCCCCTTACGGAGCGCGTAACCACGTTTCCGCAGTTTGTAGGCAACTCGGTTTATTCTACGCCCATTACAGCACTGGCTACTACCGGCGAAATATATTTCGGTTGCCAGAACAACTTACGGAGGTTTGGGCCAAACGATACCATCCATACCATTCCTAAAGCCTCATCACCGCTGCGGTTGGTGGGCGTTTCCTGCTTCGACATCGACGGGACGCAAACCATGCGTCTCCTGCCCCCAGATCGCTGGCGAGCCAATGAGCTGGCATTGTCGCACCGGGAAAACACTTTAGAACTAAAATTTGCGCTGCTGGATTACCGAAACACCAGCAGTCGTGCCTATGCCTATTCCCTGACCGGACCGAATGACGAGCCACAATGGGTAAGCATCGGCCTGAAAAACACCGTTGATTTTGCCCAGATGAAGCCAGGAACGTACCTGTTCCACTTGAAAGCCCGCAACAGCGACGGAATTTGGACAAATCTGGCACCCCTCCGCATCAGCATCAGCCCGCCCTGGTGGCAAAGCCCCTGGGCATATTTGGCTTATGCGCTGCTACTGCTACTCGGCTTTTGGTACTTATTGAGGTTCCGCTTACGTGAACAGGCCCGTGAACTGGCCCTGCAGGAAGCCGTTGTCATTAAACAACAGCGCGACGAGATTGCTCAGAAAAACGCACAGAACGAACTCCTGCTGAAAGAGATTCATCACCGGGTCAAGAATAATCTGGAAGTGGTGTCAAGTTTGCTGGCATTACAATCGGCTAAAGTTACTGACCCTAACGTACAGGAAGCCATACAGGCCAGTCAGAACCGGGTGCAGAGTATGGGCATCATTCACCAGAAACTGTACCAGGGCAAGCAGTTAGGGGCGATTGAGATGCGCGATTATTTTCTTAACCTCAGCGAAAGCATCCTCGATTCGTTCGATGCGGCCAGTCGGATCACCATCTATTGTTCGATGCCCGAGCTGGTACTGGATATTGACACGGCGGTTTCCATAGGACTAATAACGAATGAGTTACTGACCAACTCGCTTAAATATGCCTTTATCGGTAAAGACAACGGCACAATTCGCATCAGTCTGACGCGGATGGACGATGATTCATTGTTGTTGCAAGTGGCCGATAATGGTATTGGCAAGCAACTCGTGGAATCCGTTAACGAAACGGGTTTCGGCACCCAGTTAGTGGAACTGCTTACCCGCCAGCTCGAAGGTAGGCTGACCTACGAAAACCAGGACGGAACGCTTGTCAAACTTCGCTTCAACCGGCCACCCATTGCCTAAATCCAGTCAAAAATCAGAACTCTGTATTCGACCGTTTGCTTACCTGGTAACCAATTTCCGGCTTTCTATAGGGTGCGTTTTTGTTATGGAACGAGCCTGTTGAATACCGTACCTTTTCGTCTCCTCGTCCTGGCCGTTTTCGACCACTAAAAGGGTCATTTATTTGACTAAATTGACTGACAAACTACTAATAATAAGCCATTTACACTGTTGGTTGCAGTTATAGAAATCGTCCACGAAACCCTCGGTTACTTTATGACTCCCAGGTCACGTACTTCTGCCAGTTATGGTGTTCCCTAAAGCCTAGCACTTCCCGAATTTTGCGATTTGAAAACAAGGCTTCATGCTCTCCCAACTCGCGCGTAAGAGGCACACCAGGGAAGAACCTTTCCACAAGTCCCAGGCTGGGAAGTATGGCCCCGTTCTGATCGTTGCCCGCATTGAAAATCTGATAACCTAAGCCGTCTTTTTGCAAGCACAAATCCACAATCTGGCCCAGGTCACGCGCATCGATGTAACAGAAGGCATTCCGACGTCGTAACTCAGGGTTGGTAAAATAAGAGGGAAACAGCTCGGCGTATTCGTGCGGTTCAATCACATTACCGATCCTAAGGGCATACATATCAAAGCCCGACCGGCGCTGGAAGCTGCGTGCCGTTTGTTCATTGACAACCTTCGATAAGCCGTAGCTATCCATAGGATCAACGTTATAATCCTCTTCCAAAGGCAACACGGTAGGATTGGTTTGGCCATCGGAAAAACAGATCCCATAGGTAGTCTCTGAAGAGGCAATAATAATCTTTCGAATGCCCAGTTTAACAGCCGCTTCAATCACATTATAGGTACCCATGGTGTTTACCCGAAACGTTTCATTATCGGGTTTAAGTAAAATTCGGGGCACGGCCGCAAAATGGACGACCGCATCAAATTTGGGGACGCCAGTACCTGACTCCAATTCATCTAAGCCGGCATACGAACTCATGGCATTAAACATTTGTCCAGAATCCGTAATATCAGCGACGAGATTATTGACCCCGGGATGATCAAAGGGCATCAGGTCTACATTCAACACTTTATGGCCTTGGTCGAGCAGGTAGGGAATGACGTGCTTTCCCGCTTTTCCCGATCCACCGGTGAAAAATATGCGCTTTTTAGTCATGTATGCTGCTGATTAATCTATGATTTTTCTGGTTACAAATTGATCTTGTTTGGCCTACTTATTGCAGGTCAATTTAAACTTTATTCGTTCATTGAGTGATCGTAAGGGTAGCTCTGAGTTAGGTCCTTGAATACTCGGTAGGATACGCCGTTATGTAGGCATGGAGCAACTTCTTTACACCAGCATCCCCGATACGGCGGATCGCGCCTATTGGCAATTGAAGACCGACGATGTGACCCACTCGCTCCAGAGTTTTGTACCCATCTATCCTGAACTCCATCAACAACTTAAAGTTCAGGCTTGGAATGCCAGTCAAACTAAGTTGGCCAAAAAGAGTAAACCGCTTCCGCCCATGGATGTGGAGCAAAGTGGTCACTTCTAGTGACATTCGGATTGACATAAACAGCTGATTTTGTTTAGGCAATTCCTCTACTGTCAAACGGGCGTTCAGAAAAACTCCAACTAATTTCACGATAATGTAAACCGTATTTGGCCCACTTTTGGGGTAGCTGTCTGGCTTGCCTGTTAGGGTACAACTAATTATAAAAAGGAAGTAGCATTTAGAACTTAAAAGAACCTACTCTGGAGCGTCTGGCCTCAGCTTGGCATACAGACTTGAATTTGGGTAGACCCATTGAAGTGATAACGGATATGGCAAAGAGTCATAAACTGGGTTTTAGCATTTACCAAGATACCCGGGAGTCTTTTTTTGATCTGTTTACGATGCTTTACCATCACCCTTCAATTAATCCTCCGAATAGTTTCAGGCCAAGGTACTCAATTCCTATGCCTTTCTAATACAATCAACAGTTTGAAAATTATTTGTAATAACCTAAAGTTGATAGTCACCAATGCAGAAGAAAGCTATGGAGTGGTCATTAGTGGCTTTCTTCTGCTTTAACGCAGGGCTATTGATATTAACTCATATTGATTCTATCCACCCCTTGCATTCGTATTTCGTTTGCTCAATAATAAATCTTAACCTCTCTGTAATAATTCATGAAGTCCGGCGACTAATAAGCTAAAACTAAAAAAACTATGCAGGCTACTAATCAATCTGCCAGCGCTAAACCACTATCAATCAGGATTAATCGTGTCCTGTATGGGGCATTTGTTCTCTTGAGCCTCTACTTTTTTCTGAACGGCTCATATCAGGATGCCGCAAGTAATCTGGGACTCGCCCTGATTTTTGACCCCTTCAATCAGATGGTGCGTTGGGAGAATCGCCCACGTTGGCAACGCGCCTGGCTACTTGTCCATCTGCTGGTCATGGCAGGAATCGGTTTGGTTTACTGGAAAACCTTCAGCGCTTAAATCGATCATGAGGCTCTATACATGCTGGTGACTGGTCTAGCCAGTGCTATTCTTAGCTTCATTAGTATTCGGGTAGTGTTGCATTTTATCCCGGTTGCCGTTTTGAAAAATATGCTACGTTCCAGCACAGGCTGGGAAGATGCGATAAAAATAATGGATGCGTTTAATCACCTGAAACAGGCAGAAACGCTCCTCGACGATCAACCAGAGATGATGAAAATAGAAGTTTGGAAAGAGTTAGCGTTTGCCTACGCCTATATCGAGTGGGATATGAAGCAGGCGCTGGCCAACTGGAGTAAGATAAAGCCGTCACCTGATGGATTCCCCTCGGCTTTTGGGTATTTGTTCTGGGCGGCACTTTCCCGGGCGCAGGGGGAATCAGCCGAGCAGATTCATGAGTGGGTAGCCAAAGGGTTAGCGGAATTGCCCGCCACTCTAACCCGCAGCGAGGATCGGCTTCGGTATCAGTTATTGACCAGTTTGACTCAACAGAAAATAGTGCTTTCAGTGCCTTAATTGTCCTTCGCCATTGTTCCTCATGCTATCAGAGCAGGAATTTATCCGACAGATTCGCCAGCATCAGAAAATCATCCTTAAAGTTTGTCACCTCTATGCAGACAAACCGGAAGATCGCGAAGATCTGTTTCAGGAAATCTTGCTGAATGCCTGGAAAGCTAATAGCAAGTACCGACGGGAGGCTAAGTTCACGACCTGGCTCTACCAAATCGGGCTGAATACGGCTATCTCTTTCTTGCGGAAAACAAAACGAAAACCATCTCAAGAGGGACTTGAGGAGGATCTTCAACTTCCTGATTTGACTGATGACGCAACAGAACAGCAATTTGTTACGCTTTATCAGGCCATTGGGCAGTTGGATAAGATTGATAAAGCGGTCGTGATGCTCTATCTTGATGAATACGACTATACGGCCATTGGCCAACTATTGGGGATTACACCTAATTACGTAGCTGTAAAAATGAATCGGATCAGGCAGCAGCTCAAACAAACTGTACAACAAAACTAATCGATGGAGCTGGATGAGTTTAAAGCCCTTTACCAGGCTCATTTTGAGCTAGTTCCTGACAAGTCGGGGACTGCTCTGGAGGAAATGCTTCGGAAGCGATCGTATACCGCTATCGAGCGTATTTTACGAAACCTGCTGTGGGAAGTCGGAGCTGCCCTGGTCATCCTGCTCGTATTGGCCTTTGTGATGGTCACGTGGTCGTCGACTGTCTTTCGGTGGGTAGGTGGCTTCCTGGTTATGCTTAGTGTGATCCAGGTGGTTGCGTTTATCCGGCAATACCGTCAGCTTAGCGCTCGACTGAATTGGTCACCAGGGACCGTAAAGCAGTATTTACAGGAAATGGAAGCTATTGTTAGTCGGTTTGTGCGGGTTTATTATCGCTATTGTATGCGTTCAATTCCAGTGGCGATGGTCGTAGGTGGCTTGTTTGGTGGCTATGTGGGGGTTACCGACAATAGGACCGACCCCGCCTTTTCAGCCTTACCAGAAAGGCCTACTATCCTATTTGTTGTGATGTGGCTTGTATTTTCTGTATTGTTGGTCATTGGCACTTATTTTATGCTCAAGTGGTACATTCAGCGCTTATATGGCCAGTATCTGGATGAACTCAAGGCCTGTATCACGCAGCTTGACTAAAGAATAATATGCCCCTATCGAGGAAAGAACTAGAGGAACTCACTATAAATGCAAAAAAAGTGAAGCACGAAGCGTTTGATTTGGACAAAATCAAACGCTTCTTTCAGCTAACGGATAAAAAGAACGTTTACCAGGTTATCTCCGATCGAACTTGTCAGGACCTTGACCTGGATGAGGTATTCATGTTTATTGATCGGACTAGCTCAAAGGTGGGCCAGCAGCTTCTTTATTACACACTACGGACGATACCTAATCAGCGGCTCAGGAGCGAGCGGTTTGAGAAAATCATCGGGCTTATTCAGGGCAATAAGGACCTTAAAGAGACTTTGTTAGTAGAATTATCTACCCTTAACAGGGCGAATGCTTACTCGATCACATCCTTATTCCTCAAAGATCATCTTCAAAAGCCTACCTGGTTTTGGCTGCTTAAGGTTCTGGCGATTGCCAGTCTGTCCAGCGTATTACTCTCCATTATTTTTCCCCAAACGCTTTTACTGCTTCTGCCTTTACTGGCGATCAATTTCTCCATTCACTATTGGAACAAAAATAATCTGTATCAATATGCCGGTTCAATTCCACAACTAGCCCGTATGAATCAAGCGGCCAAACAGATTAGCCAGCAGAAAGAGGTCATCAGTTTAAACGCCGGGATTAGTCAGTCAATTGAAGCGATAGAACGATTGGGGCCCCAAATGTCCCTGTTTAAACTGGAAGCAAAATTGCAAAGTGAACTGGGATTAATCGCTGATTACGGGCTGGAGCTGATAAAAGCACTATTTCTACTAGAGCCCCTGATTTTTTATAATGTCCTGGATGAAATCAACCGGAAGCAAGTCCAGATACAGGCCGTTTACGAGTATATAGGTGAAATAGACGTGGCGATGTCGATTTATTTCCTACGACAGGATCTGCCTTTTTTCTGCCTGCCGACCTACCTGGTCGACCAAAAACAGCTAGTGGCTCTGGATACGTATCATCCGCTGATTGACCAGGCTGTGCCTAATTCGATTGACGTATTGAGCAAATCAGTCTTACTAAGTGGATCGAATATGTCGGGGAAAACTACGTTTATTCGCACGATTGGTATAAATGCGATCCTGGCCCAAACCCTGAATACGTGTTTTGCCAGGCAATGGCGTATGCCCCTGCTAAAAGTTCACTCAGCTATCCGCAGTACTGATAATCTGTTAAGCGCTAAAAGTTATTATTTCGATGAAGTACTGACGATCAAAACCTTGCTTGAGGAAAGCCAATCGCCTGTAGGACACCTTTTTTTAGTCGATGAACTGTTTAAAGGGACGAATACGGTTGAGCGGATCGCATCCGGAAAAGCGGTTTTAACCTATTTGAATCGAGCGCTTAATTTTGTTTTTGTCGCTACCCATGATCTGGAGTTAGCCGACCTGTTAAAAGACTCCTTTCAACTCTTCCATTTTACCGAGATCGTACAGCGGGATACGGTAGTGTTTGATTACAAACTCAAACCAGGCAATTTAACGGATACGAATGCCATCCGAATCCTAGAATTGAACAAGTATCCAGAAGAGGTCACCAGAGAAGCGGCTCAACTAGCCAGACGTATGTATACTAACAAACTATAACTAACCTGATGAACCAAAAGCCTAGTTCGTAAAACTTGCGGCCGGTAAGGCAACAACGCAACCTAGCGGGGCAAATTCACCCTGGCGTTGGTTAATAAGTATACCAGCAATCACTGATCCATGAACCAGCCCGCTATCCCGATAATCGACCCAGACACATTTGTAGATCTATATGTCACCAGCGAAGCGCGTGAGCAGGCACGGCATCTACACTCGCCAGCCGATAGCCATAACCGCTTTCCGGCCAGCTGTTTTTTTACTCTGATGCGGATTGAGGATTTTGCCCGCCAGATTAGTTTCCCGATACCAGCCAGCCGGAGTTTTCATTACGATTTTATGCTACTGACCCACGGATCCATTCAACGAACGTATGGGCTGGAATCGTATACGATTGGCCCAGGCATGTTTTCAGCGTACCGGGCAGGTGATATCGTCTCAACGGATAGCTGTAGTGCCGATGCTACCGGATTTTATGGTCTGTTCGATGCAGCGTACGTATTAACTACGCTCAAAAATCCGCATGCGTTAGCCGAACTGAGTTTTTTTCAGCCCGATGCCAGCCCACTGATACTCCTCGATACAGCTACCGAATCGGACTGGCTGGCGCAACTGGGCCGAATTGAACAGGCGCTCAAAAGCCAGCGTACGGATAGCCAGTTGTACATCAGTTCATTGTTCTATGCCTTTTTGCTGGATATACAGCAGCACTACGGTCATCGGAAACAGATCCGTCAACTATCATCGTCGGCCTTACTGACCGCTCACTTCCGGCAGTTACTGACCCGTCACATCCTAAGCAAACGCACCGTAAATGAATACGCCGACCTACTGGCCGTAACCCCGAACCACCTCAACAAATGTGTTAAAGAAACCACCGGCAAACCCGCGAGCGTATTGATAGCCGAGATGCTACTCCTGGAAGCGAAGGTGCTGCTGGGTCAACCGGGCTTGTCCATTTCGGAGATTGCCTACCGGCTCAGCTTTGACGACCTATCGTATTTTGCCCGTTTTTTCAAAAAACACACGGGTCTGAACCCGACTAACTACCGGCAACAGGCATAATTTGTGCGACTGTCGCCCCAATTTGTCCTACCCCTGTCCTGAGCAGACCAGCTACTTTTGTACTGTCGCTCAGCTATGGGAGCGGCACTGTAGTCATGAAAACGACATCATTTGTTCAACCACAGGGCAGTGCACCGACTATGTCGGGAACCGGAAGTAAACCGTGGTATGTGCTGGCTTTCTTTGCAATCGGTACGTTGGTTGTAGGCATGCTGACGGCCTATCTCAGCTTTTCGCTGTTCCCATTCGATCACACCTACAAGTTGCCAGGCCTTTATCCACCTCAGTGGTTGTTTTGGGTGGTTTGGTTTATTCTTTACCCTACCATGGGTTTAGCAGCGGGGCATATCTGGTTAAAACGAGATGAGTACGACATTCGGGGGGCCATGATTTTCTACCTGTCTGTCTTATTGACAAACTTCATGTTTCTACCCATTGCCAATGTATCGAAGGGAAATCCTGCCATCATGACCTTTATGGACATAAACGGCATTCTGACGGCGGTACTACTGGGATGGCTTTTTTCCAGGTACTCCCGAACGGCTTTTTACTATTTGTTGCCCTTGATTCTCTGGATGCCTATAACGGCCTTATTTAAAATTTTGTTATGGCTGTCCAACCCGTAAAACACTTAAGCGCATAAACATAAACCTGTAAACTTGTTAGAGTGTATTGGGGAATTAGGTTTGGTTCTTGTGCTGAATTCGCTTCAACATGATTTGTATATTGGCTAAATACAACCAGTTAACCGAAGATGATACGGTGTGCTCGTAGTCTTTCACTAGCCGAGCGTTGGTTGTCCAACTGATGCTCCGTTCGACAACCAACGCTCGGCAATCGGTGCAAATCCCCTGGCTGACTCAGGCCGGGAGTCATGGCTCTGTAGTTTGGCGACCACAAAGTTGATCCCCGCTACCGGTTCCTTTCAATTCCCAAACACGTTCTTAACTGTTCAGCGGTCCCCAGCCTAATCGAAGCGGTAGATGGAGAATATATCTTATAGGGTGCAATTACTAAAGCGAATCATTGCATAAGTCATTTTCAGATCTGTCAAGTAAAAGGCAGTTGTTCTATATTTATTGAACAAGTCAATTTACTAATCGTCAAGACGTTAGTTAGCATTTTATAATCAGAAAATTCGTTTACGAAACCCTCCGATTCGGATCGAGACCCCGTGCGAAAATTTTAATAGCTGTCCAATGCTATCTGTCACATACACTCACCAAATGGAGTATACACAATCTACGTTCGGGGAACCCTTCTTTAAGACAAACGGACTAAGTAATTGAGAAGAATCGGTTTATTCAGGCAGACCAATCTTTCGAATTTGCAAAAAATCGTTTCCGTTTCGGTCTTTACTATATTGATTGAAAACCAATAAATGATCACGAGGGGAAAAAGAAGGAGCGCCTATGATTTTTCCGTTCTCGCTGCTGGTAAGTTTTGTAGAAACCCCTTTTATCAGATCGAAAAGATAAACAGAATTTTGAGCCACATACGCTATCTTGTTGCCTTCTTTATTCAGATTAAAAGAGTAGTCAATGGAAAAATTATTATTGGTCAAAAACCTCAAATTCCCTGTATTTCCCTCAATTTCAACAAGTTGACTATACTCATTCTGGCCCTTCGCCAACGCGTAAATAAATTTCCCATCAGGGCTTGAACGCAACCAATGCCGGGTATCCGAAAGCCCTTTTTCAGAATAAGTAAGCCGTCTTTGGTGTATACCTTTTGGTACACGAGGACCTTCTCCAGCTTTTCCAACGGCAGCAAAATCCATTAAAATCTTCTCCGGATCAATATCGACAATGAAAACCTCTGTGATTTGTTTGCCTTCTTTGTTTAAAACGTTGCCCTGAAAAGCAATAGCATATGGCATATGCGCTCCTGATTGCCGTGTGTATCCGTTTTGCCCTATCCAACACTCGTCAAACGCCTTATTAATTTCGTCAGAACCAGGCTTAGGATTACTCAATACAGTCGTTACAATCGATGAATACATTATTCCATCATTGTTTCCTTTGGCAGAATCTACTTTAACTCCTGGAGAGAATGGGAGCATGATTCCCACCATTCGCAGGTTTGGCTCTATTAATTCATCGTTATACGTAAAACTTATGAATTTTCCGTCACCGCTCCAGCAGTGAGAATGCGTTCCGCCCCGGAGTGAGCCGGGCGTATAAGGAAAATGTATGTCTCTGGCATCATAGTAGAACGGGCTGTACGGAGAGTTAATATCAATGCCGACACCGGTTCTTCGGGACATGGCATATGGTTTGCCAGCATTCGCATCAGACAATCCATGAATAAAAATTACTCTATTATCCACCGGACTAAAAGATACTGCTCCTACACCCGGTCCATAAATGGTCTGGTTGGAGGTTTTGTAAATGATCTTTTCTTCGCCGGTTTTGACGTTTACGATACCTATGGTTGAATTTTCTCCAATTTTAGTATCATCATTCCTGCCATCAAAAACAATCCATTGTCCATCTTTCGAAAACACACCATTGTGGTGCAACGTGTGACCTGCTGACAAAACTGTCAGGCTACTACTAGTTAATGTCATACAACTATTTAACAAAACAAGAGTGATAAGCCAAAGCCATTTCAACAGAATACGCATTTTTCCTTTCCTGATTAGCTACGTTTGAAAGTCCTACCTGTTGCATCGCTCATGTACAACAGGTAGGAATCGTCTAGTTATCTCAGCGTCAACTTTTAAATTTTGCTTCTGATTTTTCTAAAGTCTGCTATTCTATGGAATGTCAAATAATTAGCATCATGATTGTTCTTCGCATTGGAATTCCCATCGAAATAGGCAGTTCGGGAAAGAACAATAATATCATTCCCTTCAAATGACCAGTCTACATACTGGAATCCGTGATTAATGACATCTTCGTGTTCCAGGATAACCTTTACATCCTCCCATTTTTTTAAATCCGTGGAGCTTTTCAGCATCAGGACATTCCGGAAGCCAGATGGGTTACGCTCGGGAAACTGCTTCCGGTATTTATCGGGAATTGCATTGGCCAGGGTCCAATATTTTTTACTGAGTGTATCGTACTTTATCACAAACTTTTTACTACCGCCGTCAAACGGTATGAAACCGGAATTAGGATCAAAGGAAAGCGTTTTACCGTCGGCGGCTATTGATACCATGGCCGCTTTCTCATCAGGCGACTTTTTGTTGGCCACTCTGAGCATATCCCACATTTTCTGGTCTTTATCAACCACAAAGTTACCTTCCAGCCACCCGGCAAAATCACCCTTATTAAATGTGCTGTCATACAAAATAGGGGCACTGGTTTGCCAGGATTTTGAATTCATGAGGTCCGCATCTACAGGCGCTGACATGACCATTGCACCGTATCGTTTGCCCCATTCCAATATAGGTCCATGTGCCGTTTCCATCGGTCTCCAGAGTCGACCATTGTATACTACCACAGGCATGGGCGCACAGTGGAACTCGCCGGTAAGGAGCACCCCGTTTTCTTTATTCGTTGGTTCAGTCCAGGTTTTTCCTCCGTCAACTGACTTTCGTATGAGAACGGTGCCATGGTGCCTATCCGGCCCTAAAAGATACAGTTCGCCTTTATGAACGAACAATGAACTCCAGAATGCCCCCCTGATTTCGGCTAAATAACGCCAGGTTTTTCCTTTGTTATTAGACGTATATATGCGGGAGGCAGCCTGCTGCCATTCAGAACTTTTTGGTCCGAAAAAATCGTGGGAAGCTACATAGTCCCCGTTCGGCAGTGTCGCTAAACTTGGAGAACCAATATATCGTTGAGATGAACTAGGTTCGTAACAAACGATAGTACCCGGAACTGTTTGAGCCAGCCCTACAAACCAACCGGCCAACAGCCAAAACAGGAGCACTACTTTACTTTTTATAGTTTTCATCCGTTTCAATAATTCGGGTTTTGTTTAATTGCCGGATCTGAATCAATTACAACCTGTGGGATAGGAAACAACAGATGAAATGGCTGAGCATTTTTGCCTCTGGCCTGGGCGTCTGAAATGAACTTTCCTGTGCGTATAAGATCCATTCGTCTATGCCCTTCATTGTAAAATTCGTGCCCTCTTTCCAGCAGGATCATTTCCCGGAAGGCTTCTTTTGTAAGAACGTTTTCCAGCTTCAGTCCTGAGAGGCCAGCTCTGGCTCTGACTTGGTTAACCAGTTGAAGAGCTTCTTCAGTAGGTCCGTTCAGTTCATTGAGTGCTTCGGCACGCGACAGGATGATGTCGGCCAACCTTATTTCGGGAATATCATTGCCATGGGCAGCCCCCACATTGTTTGGGTCAGGCCAATATTTGAATGAGCGGATGTTATCGCTGCCGCGCAGCTCAACTCGCTGATCGGAGGTATTCGTATAATAAGTAATCATCAACTCTTTTCGTTTATCAGCGGCTTCAAACGTACTGTAGAATTTGTCGTAAATCCGGAATTCATTTGGCCAGTTGAGCCACGTGGATTTAAACGTAAGTCCTACTTCAGGCGCTGATTTGAAGTTATCAGGAAACGAAACATTACTCCAGCTATTGGCCGTTACCCGATCAGAAGAAGCGATGGCTGGCCTTACCCAGATGTATTCAGGATTGTTTTCACTTTCGACTTTGAACAAATCCTTATACTGGGCATATAAAGAGTAATTTTTAAATGAGCTCAAAAACTGGGCAGAGATAGCACTTGCGTCGGTCCAGTTCTTGGTATTGAGATAGAATTTCATTAGGTAGCCAGAAGCTGCGGCTTTGTGAGCTCTATATTTCTGAGCTTCCGCGCCCGGAGTGGGTAAGTTTTCGAGGGCAAACTTCAGTTCTGTCGTTATAAACTGTTTGATCTCATCGTCAGAAGCTCTTGGTAAACTCAGTTCCTGCGACGTGCTGGTTCGTAACGGTACCGTACCAAAAAAGAAATACAGTTTATAGTAACTTACTGCTCTTAGAAAACGGGCTTCGGCTTCGTAGAGGGACTTTTCAGCGGTCGACAGGTTTGAACTCGGAATGTTTTCAAGCAAAATATTGGCATTTCTTATACACTGATAATAGGAATCCCAATTCTGTATGAGAAAGTCCATGTTCGGGTCCCAGGTAAATTCTCGGTAGTTCCGTATGGTAGCCTCCACATTATCGCCACTCTGATATAAAATATCCGTCATAAATTCTTGAGGACCAAGCACATAAATAGAATTGTTGCTATTCATATTCGCAGCTTTGGCATAGGTTTCATACAGAACCGACGTTAGTCCTTCTTTTGTTTTCAGATAGTTTTCAGGAGCCAGTTGAGAAAAAACCTCTTCTTTCAAATACTCCTTGCAGCCGGTCAGGAATAGGGTTGCTGACACGAATACGCCCAGCAAAATATATCTTATGTTCTTTTCCATGATTTTCAAAGATTTAGGTTTACGCCGAATAGGATAGTTCTGGCCGTTGGAAATGCATTCCAATCGATTCTGACTCCTCCGCCGTTAGGATTTATGGATGGGTCATATCCTTTGTAATTGGTCCACATAGCTAGATTTTGCCCAGTAACAAAAACGCCCAAACCTTTCACCGCCGATTTTTTGACGGCAAAATCATAGCCTAATTTTACTGTATTAAGTCTGAGGAAATCGGTACTCTCAACCGTATACGTGTTCACCTCTTTCTTCCCCTGTCCCAGCGGATTGATAAATGATGGGTAAACGGTTGACGGGTTTGACGGGGTCCAGCGGTTTAGCAAGGGGGCTGCTAACCGGTTTCTCAGCAGGTTGGCCGGGAAATACGTATCGACCAGGTTATTGTTCAGCATTTTTGAGCCCCATACCCCATCCACGAAAATGTTAAGATTGAAACCCTTGTAGCTAAAATTATTCGTCAGTGAAGCCATAAAGCTAGGAAATGGATTGCCTATTACCTGACGGTCATCGGCATTGACAATCTTGTCGCCGTTTAAATCCCGGTACTTGAAATCGCCCGGTTTCACCACGTCTTTTGTGGCGGTTAAATCATCGCCTTGCTGCCAGATACCGTCTACGACATAGCCATAGAAGGAGTACATAGGTAGTCCTTCCTTAATAATAGCGACGTTACTGGTGCCACCTGCACTTCCGGTAAAAATATTCGTAATACCACCCAGGTCGGTTACTTTGTTGTTAAGCCAGGTCATGTTGAGCGCGGTTTCCCATTTCAGCGAGCCAGTCAGGTTGACGCTGTTGACCAATACTTCAAATCCACTGTTTCTGACAGATCCGACGTTAGTCATCATCGTAGTAAACCCGGTCGTACGTGGGATAGGCAGGTCCAGGAGCATATCGCGCGTGGTTTTGGTAAACCAGTCAAGGCTACCCGTGATTCTATTACCACGGAAACCAAAGTCGAGTCCGAAGTTTAGTTGCTCTGACGTTTCCCATTTCAGATCAGGGTTTGGTACCCTATTCGGCGTGGTGGTACTGACCTGCTGATTCCCGATAACCGCTTTTTGCCCAGTTGTATAGGTAGTTATCGACTGATAATTGCCTATAGCCTGGTTGCCTGTTTGTCCCCAACTGGACCTTAATTTTAATGATGTAATGGCGTTAATATTTTTAATAAACTCCTCATTTTCAAGCCGCCAGGCAAAAGCAAAGGAAGGAAATACGCCATACTTGTTGTTTTCACCGAAGCGAGACGAACCGTCCACTCGTAAGGAGGCCGTCAGCAAATATTTCTCGGCGATATTGTAGTTTACTCTACCCAGATAAGACAGCAAGCTGTTTCTTGACCGGCTGCTGGTCGCAATGAAACGAGTCGGATCGCCCAGGCTAAGGTTGTCTGTTTTGGTTGCATCCGAAGGAAAACCACTTGCCTGAGATGTCTGATCATTAAAGTTAAATTGTTGACCAGTAGTCCCAAGAAGAATATTCATATCCTGGTTGCCAAACCGTTTTCTGTAGTTCAGTGTCAATTCAGACAAAAGGCTACTGTTTGTTCCGGATAAAACGCTGGCAATTCCGCCGTTTGCTCTGCCTTCTATGGTTTGTCTATCTACATACGTATCCCGACGTTGCGAGGTTATGTCAGCGCCCAGGTTTAAGCGGGCGGTAAAATCCGTCAGGAATTTAACTTCGCCATACACAGTTCCTAAGGTCCGGTAAAGATTTGACGTCGACGTCTTTCCATTGGCTATGGCGAGTGGGTTATCAATGTTCATGTTCTTTGACAGCACATAGTTGTTGTCCTGATCGAAAACGGAAAGTGTAGGCTCATAGGCGATAGCTGCATAAATGATTCCCGCTCGTTCGTTCAGATCCATCCCGTTAGCCACGTAGGAATCAGCAACATAAGACGACGTAATGTTTGTGCCCACTGTAAAATTCTTGTTGGTATGCTCAAGATTGACTCTGGCACTGTATCGTTTATTGCCTGAGTTAATCAGGACGCCATCCTGATTGAAGTAATTCAGTGATGTGTAATATTTAGTGGATTTATTTCCGCCTGAAAAAGAAATGTTGTGACTTTGAATCGGTGCATTTTTGCGGTACATTAACGTTAACCAATCAGTTCCGCCCGAAAAATCGCCAATCTTTGAAGTAGCGCTTCCAGCTCCTGCGTCGATTAAACTGTTCATGACGGTCTTGTAGTCGCCAGGGCTCAACAGGTCAATATCATGCATGATGTTCTGAATCCCATAGTAGGCATCATAACTGACTTTTAGGCCGCCGTCTTTACCTCGTTTGGTCGTAATCAAAACCACCCCGTTTGCTCCTCTCGATCCGTAAATGGCCGTCGCTGAAGCATCTTTCAGGACCTCTATGGAGGCAATATCGCCAGGGTTAATCGAGTTTAATGGGTTTCTTGCGGTACGCATTCCGGTAAAATTGGCTCCGGTGCCGCTTACCGTTGATGAGTTATCGATTGGAAAGCCATCCACTACGTACAGTGGTGAATTTCCGGCATTAAGCGATCCCATTCCCCTGATGTTCACGTTAATTCCACCGCCGGGTTCTCCGCTACTCTGAACAATCTGAACTCCCGCTACTTTTCCCGCTATCAGCTGTTCGGCCGAAACATTGACTCCTTTGTTGAAATCTTTTTCGGTTACGCTCGCAACGGCTCCGGTTATATCACTCTTTTTGGCAGTTCCATAGCCGATGACAACGACATCATCTAATAACGAGGCCTTTGGCTCAAGCTCTATATCTATATTTTTTCGATTTAGAAGCTCAATCTCTTTGGTTAAAAAACCGACATAGCTCACATAAATTTTGCCTTTCAGATCGGGAACGGTAAGACTATACGCACCTTCTGAATTCGTGGTGGTTGCCAGGTTAGTACCGTTAAGTATAACCGTGGCTCCGGGCAGAGGCTCTCTGGTGTTGGCATCAATTACCTTTCCGGTAATTACATTTTGCGCTAAGGCCGTTATTGAAAACAACAGCATTAACCCTGCCAGCCGAAATTTGATCCGATTTCGATTCATGGTTTTACATTAGATAAGGTGATTCTGTTTAGGAATTGGTTACTGTTTTTTGCTAAATCACGTTTTGTTGTTCATAGGCTTACCATGTTTAACTTTATCTCCTGTGCCAATGCATTGAATTGACAGTACAGCGTGTCCAGCTTATCGTAATCGGCTGTGTTCTTTAGCTCACTCCCGTTGCGGCAAATTTGGGTGATGCCTAATCCTCGTTTTTCGAGAATATATTTCGCGCTGGCGGGATAGGTATCATGCATGACACTCATGTTTTGAGCAAAAAACTGCTGCACTTTGTCTACTTCTTCGGAGTCATCACCGTAATGATTGCACAACCAGACAATTAGCTCAGGAAAATAATTTCCCTGAATACAGGATAAACCTGCCGCATCGGCTTTCATCGAATCGACCGCATGCCCCATGTAAGCATCGTATAGGGCAAAGTCCTCAGCGTCTTTACTTGCCGCAATCTTAGCCCGCACGCTGTTTATATTTAAAGACGTGTCTTTGTGATAGTTGATACGTCCTGTCCTGACTAATTCCCCCAGAAAATCGGACCTTAAGATCCGTTTATAGGGTACAGGACATTCATAAAACCCAAGGGGAATATCGTCCGTTAATGCAAGCAATTGATTGACACGGGCTTCAAACACATCTTCAGATTCCGTTTCTTCGGCCAGCAAGCTTGTAATAACAATCACACTGTCGAC